>JBEKYE010000161.1:0-9961 GCA_049511275.1 Bryobacteraceae bacterium | reverse complement strand
GGTCCGTTTCTTTCAGGGCCGGGTGAGCGAAACCGAAGCCCTCCCTCCCGAGCCGCCGGCCGGCAATACCGACAGCGAGGTCGAACTACCGTTCGACACGGTGGCATACGGCATCGGCAACTGGCACCTCTACAACGGCGAACCCGCCAAAGCCGAGGAGTACTTTCGCCGCGTCCTGAAGGGACACGTGTGGATCACCTGGGGGTTCATCGGCTCAGAGACGGAACTTCAGAAGCGCCGGTAGCGCGCCGTAATCATGTGGAACTGCCGCAACCGCCGGGAACGTCCCACCTGCCGTGTCCCCGCGTCCTCGCTGAAAGTTGACTTCGCCCGCCGGCCCCCGCTATTCTGAAGCTTCTGGTAGAGGTGCGGCGGCCATAAGTGGCCGGGCTGGTATTCCGATTGCGCTTCGGAAGCCCGGACCAAAGGGGCCGGCAGTTTCCGCCGAAACCGGTAGGGAAGCTCAATCCTTTTCGGTTGGGGGGTCAGGCCAATACCTGCCCACTGTCACTCGTTTCTCTGGCGGGTGGAGCGCTATCGGGATTGAAGACGCGCCGGGCGCCCGGCCGTTCTATCCTTACTCTTTAGTCTCCCCCAAGGTTCACGGAATGAATGTCATCGAACTCACGCGCGCGCTGATCGATATCGAATCGATTACCAACAACGAGGAACGGATCGGCAACTTTCTGTTCGAATGCCTGGCCCCGCTGGCCGCGAAGTATGACGGCCGCGTGGAGCGCGTGGAAGTGGAGCCCCGGCGCTTCAATCTCTTCGCCCAGTGGGGCGAGCGCCTGGACGTCACTCTGTCGACTCACATGGATACGGTGCCGCCGTTTTTCGCTTCGGGCGAGGATGATGAAAACATCTGGGGACGCGGCGCCTGCGACACCAAGGGGATCATCGCAGCCATGATTGCGGCCGTCGCCGGGTTGCTCGAATCGGGCCAGCGCTCCATCGGCCTGCTGTTGGTGGTGGGTGAAGAGCGCAACAGCGCCGGCGCGGCGCGCGCGGCCGCCGATCCGCGCGGCTCGCGCTACATCGTCAACGGCGAGCCCACCGGAAACAAACTGGCGCTGGGTTCGAAGGGCTCGCTGCGTTACGAAGTGGCGGCGGCCGGAAAGATGGCGCACTCGGCCTACCCGGAGCTGGGCGATTCCGCCATTCACAAACTGATCGACGCGCTCAGCGCCATCCGGCGCATCCCGCTGCCGGTCGACGAACTGCTCGGGCCCAGCACTCTCAACATCGGCACCATCTCCGGCGGACGGGCGCCCAACGTCATCGCGGACGAAGCCCGCGCCGATATCATGATCCGCCTGGTGGGCGATTCCTCCGCAACCAAGGCGGCGCTCGCCAGGGCGGTTCACGGACTCGCGGAACTGCGCGAGGTGATAGAGATTCCGGCCCTGCGGCTGAGTGCGGTGGATGGCATCCCGTCGACCGTAGTGGCTTTCACCACCGATATCCCGGCGTTCAAAGGCCAATGGGGGGAACCGTTTTTGATCGGCCCCGGGTCGATCCATGTGGCGCACACGCTGGAAGAGCGTGTGTCCAAACGCGAGTTAGTGGAAGCAGTCGAAATCTATCAACGAATCGTCAGGCACTTATGCAAACGCTTGAAGTAGGCATCCTCGGCTCTACCGGCATGGTGGGCCAGAATTTTATTCAGTTCTTACAGGGCCACCCGTGGTTCAAACTTACGTGGCTGGGCGCGAGCGACCGCTCGGCCGGCAAGCCATACCGCGACGCGATGACATGGCATCTGGCGGGCGGACTGCCCGATTCCGTCGCTGGCTTGACGGTGGAGGATTCCAAGCCGGGCAACGCGCCGCAACTGCTCTTTTCGGCCATGGATGCATCGGTCGCCACCGACATCGAGCGCGCCTTTGCCCAGGCCGGCCACGTGGTGGTCTCCAATTCGCGCAACCACCGCATGGAGCGCGACGTTCCGCTGCTGGTTCCCGAAATCAATCCGGACCACCTCAGGCTGGTGCCCGTCCAGCGGCGCGCGCGGGGATGGAAAGGGCAGATCGTCACCAACCCGAACTGCTCCACGGTGGTCCTCACCATGGGCCTGGCGCCGCTGAAGCAATTCGGCATCACGCGCATCGTCACCACCACGCTGCAGGCCATCTCGGGCGCCGGTTATCCGGGCGTCCCGTCCATGGATATTGTCGGCAACGTGATCCCGTTCATTGGCGGCGAAGAAGAGAAGATGCAGCAGGAAACTCAGAAGATCCTGGGCGAGTTTCGGGGCGATCACATCGAGCCGCTGGCGGCCAAAGTGAGCGCGCATTGCAACCGCGTGCCGGTGGTGGACGGCCACACGGTGACGGTCTCCGTGGAGTTCTCTTCCAAACCCGCCGAGGCGGATCTGCGGCATGCGTTTGACGTTTTCACGGCCCTGCCGCAGGAGCGCGGTCTTCCGAGCGCGCCGCCGCGGCCGGTGATCTACCTGGAAGAAGCCGACCGGCCACAGCCGCGCAAGGATGCCGATCGCGGCCGCGGCATGACCGCCTGCGTGGGACGCCTGCGCGCCTGCCCGGCGCTCGACTACAAATTCGTCGCGCTGGGCCACAACACCGTTCGCGGCGCCGCGGGCGTGGCTGTTCTGAACGCCGAGCTGATGCACTCGGAAGGGATGCTGGACCGATGATCGTCATGAAGTTTGGCGGCACTTCGGTGGAATCGGCGGCCGCCATCGAACGCGTCGCGGGCATTGTGAAAGCGCGCCAGGAGCGCCGGCCGGTGGTGGTGGTCTCGGCGATGGGGAAGACCACCAACCGGCTTCTGGCCATCGCCGCCGCCGCCATCGAGGGCCGCCGCGAGGATTACATCCGCCAGCTCCACGACCTGCGCGATTACCATTCCCGCGAAGCGCGCCAGGTGGTGCCGCTCGAAGAGCGCGCCGGTCTTGACCGCTTCCTGGACGAGCACTTCCAGGAATTGACCGAGCTGGTCAAGGGACTGGCGGTGCTGGGCGAACTCACGCCGCGTTCGGTGGACGCCATTTCCAGCTACGGCGAGCGGCTCTCCAGCTACATCGTGACGCTGGCGTTCCGCCACTTTGGGATGGCGGCCACGCACCTGGATTCGCGCGAGGTGGTGATCACCGACAAGCGGCACACGCAGGCCACGCCCGATTTCGCGGAAACTTACCGGCGGCTGGCGCATGCCATTCCGCCGGTGGCGGAAAAATCGGTGGTGGTGATGGGCGGCTTCATCGCCGCCACGCTGGATGGCGTCACCACCACGCTGGGGCGCGGCGGTTCCGATTTCACCGCTTCCATCGTGGGCGCGGGCATCGGCGCCGGGGAAATCCAGATCTGGACGGATGTGGACGGCATGCTGACCGCGGATCCCTCCATTTTGCCGGGCAGCCACCGCGTCAAGAACATCTCCTTCGCCGAAGCCGCCGAGCTGGCTTATTTCGGCGCCAAGGTGCTGCACCCGGCCACGGTGGTTCCGGCCATGGAAAGGAACATTCCGGTGCTGATCCTCAACTCGCGGCGTCCGGACGTGGCCGGCACGCGCATCACGGCCCAACCAGTGCCGTGCGCCAACGTGGTCAAGTCCATCGCCTGCAAGCGCAAGATCACGCTGGTGAACATTCAGTCCACGCGCATGCTGATGGCCCACGGATTTCTGCGGCGCATCTTCGACGTCTTCGACCGTTTCGAAACGTCCGTGGATATGGTGGCGACTTCGGAGGTGAGCGTATCGCTGACCATCGACAATGCCGCGAGCATCGACGCCATTCTCTCGGAGCTCCGCCAGTTCGCCGAGCCGTCGGTGGAGCACGACAATGTGATCGTGTGTCTGGTGGGCGAGAATATTCGATACACTCCAGGAGTGGCGCGCCGCGTGTTCATGGCCCTCGACGGCATCAACATCCGCATGATCTCGCAGGGCGCTTCGCTGCTCAACATCAGTTTCGTGGTGGCGGAAGGCGATCTGCGGCCCACCGTGAAGGCGCTCCACCGCGAGTTCTTCTCAAGGCTCGATCCCGAGGTCTTCGAGCGTAATGAGGCCATCCATGGCGGAGCCGTGCATGCCTGAGCCGCGCCGCCTCGCCATCGTGGGTTACGGCAAGATGGGCCGGCTGATTGAGCAGCTTGCCCCGGAATACGATTTCACCGTGGCGCTCAAACTGGATGAGTTCAACAACGCCGGCTTCGAAGGACTGACCGCGGAGAATTTCCGCTCGATCGGCGTGGCCATCGACTTTTCCATTCCCGCGGCGGTGCGCCGCAACGTGGAAGGGATTGCCGCGCTGGGCGTCAATATGGTGATCGGGACCACGGGGTGGTTGGAGCACTTGGATGCGGTGAAGCGGGCGGTGGAAGCCAGCGGCATCGGGCTGGTCTGGAGCCCCAACTATTCCATCGGCGTGAATGCCTTTTTCCGCCTGGTGAGCCAGGCCGCGCGGCTGCTTGCCACGCAGCCGGAATATGGCGCCTGGGCGTGGGAGATCCATCATTCCACCAAGAAGGACGCGCCTTCGGGCACGCTGCTCAAGCTGGTGGAGGAAATGAAGAAGGCCGGGTATGCGCGCGCCATCTCGACCGGCAGCAACCGGGCGGGCGCGCATCCCGGCACGCACGAAATTGGTTTTGATTCTTCCGCCGATACCATTACGCTGCGGCACACGGCGCGCAGCCGCGAAGGCTTCGCGCGCGGCGCGCTGCAGGCCGCTAAATGGGTCGTCGGGAAAAAAGGGTTTCACGAGTTCGCAGAAATTGTATTTACCTGACCGAAACGTAACGAAGCGAGCCGCGACCGTAAGGGAGCGATTGCATTTACCTAACTGACAGGAGGCCGTACATGTTTACAGGATGTGGCACCGCGCTGGTGACGCCGTTCCGGCAGGATTTGTCGCTGGACGAGGAGACACTGCGCAAATTAGTGCGCAGGCAGGTGACGGCGGGCATCAATTTTCTGGTGCCATGCGGGACCACCGGCGAGAGCCCGACGCTTTCGCGCCAGGAGCATCTGCGCGTGGTCGAGATTACGGTCGAGGAAGCTCGCGGGAAAGTGCCGGTGCTGGCCGGCGCGGGCGGCTATGACACCCGGGAAGTCATCGAGCTGGCGCGAGAGATCGAGCGCGTCGGCGCCGACGGCATCCTTTCCGTGACCCCGTACTACAACAAGCCTACACAGGAAGGCCTCTACCGGCACTACAAAACCATCGCCGAGGGGGTGAAGTTGCCGATCATCGTCTACAGCGTGCAGGGACGCACCGGCGTCAACGTCGAGCCGGCCACGTTGGCGCGGCTAGCGAAGATCAGGAATATTGTGGGCGTGAAAGAGGCCTCCGGCAACATCGGCCAGATGGCCAACGTGTTGCACCAGGTGCCGCCGCATTTCCTGGTTCTCTCGGGAGACGATGCCATCACCATCCCGCTGGTGGCCCTGGGCGGCCGCGGCGTGGTGTCGGTGGTGTCGAACGAGATTCCGGGCGAGATGACCCTGCTGGCGCAGGCCTGCCTGGAAGGCGATTTCGAGACGGCGCGGCGCCTGCAGGCGCGGTACCTGCCGCTCATGAACGTGAACTTCGTGGAGTCCAATCCGATTCCGGTGAAGGCGGCGATGGCGATGATGGGGCTGCTTGAGGCGGTCTGGCGGCTGCCGATGTGCCCGCCGGGCAAGGAGAACCTCGCGAAGATCGAGGCCGTAGTGGAGGCAGCGGGCCTGTTGAAGAAGGTGCCGGTTGCAGGCTGAAATCGAAAGGCTGTTCGACGAGAAGCCGGCGTTCTATGAAGATGCCCATTTTCAGCTTTTCGCCGAATTCAAAGCGGCGCTGAACCAAGGGTTGGTCCGCGCGGCCGAGCCGGACGCTTCCGCGCCCACGGGGTGGCGTGTCAACGCCTGGGTCAAGAAGGGCATTCTGCTGGGGTTCCGCATGGGCGGCGTGATCGACATGTCGGTGGACGAGCACCGGCTGCCGTTCTTCGACAAGGCCACTTACCCGTTAAAACACTTTACTGTGCAAAGTAAGGTGCGGATTGTGCCGGGCGGTTCGAGCATCCGCGACGGCTGCTTCGTCGGCCAGGGCGTCACTTGCATGCCGCCGATGTACATCAACGCCGGGGCGTACGTGGACGATGGCACGATGGTGGATTCGCACGCGCTGGTGGGAAGCTGCGCGCAGGTGGGCAAGAACTGCCACATTTCGGCGGCCAGCCAGATCGGCGGCGTGCTGGAGCCGGTAGGCGCGCTGCCGGTGATCGTCGAAGACGAAGTCCTGGTGGGCGGCAATTGCGGCATTTACGAAGGCACGGTGGTGAAGCGGCGGGCGGTGCTGGGCACGGGCACGATTCTGAACCGCTCCACGCCGGTCTACGACCTGGTGCGGCTGGCGGTGTACCGCGCCACGGGCGACGACCCGCTGGTGATCCCCGAAGAGGCGGTGGTGATCGCGGGGACGCGCGCGATTTCGAGCGGCCCGGGGAAAGACTGGGGGATCTCGGTCTATACGCCGGTGATCGTGAAGTACCGGGATGCGCGGACGGATACGAGGATTCAGTTGGAAGATTTGCTG
This sequence comes from Bryobacteraceae bacterium, assembly GCA_049511275.1. Lineage (GTDB taxonomy): Bacteria > Acidobacteriota > Terriglobia > Bryobacterales > Bryobacteraceae > PALSA-129. Next base: position 3,420 of record JBEKYE010000161.1, on the reverse strand, counting down.
CGGTAAGGGCTAACCATTTGAGCACTTCCCGGGGTGCTATTGCATGTGATATCGTAAATCCGGAGGCTTTTTGCGGCTTGTTTTCGATACGGACGTGCTGGTGGCGGCACTGCGCAGTGATCGGGGCGCGTCGAGGCAACTGCTGATCAGCGTTTTGCATGGTTCAATTGAAGTGCTCGTATCAGTGCCCTTGATGGTGGAGTATGAAGCCGTCATGACCAGGCCAGAGCACATGGACGCGAGCGGGCTAACTTCGAAGGAAATCAATGAAGTCCTAGATGCTCTCGCGACGGTGCTGATTCCCGTTCCGATCAGCTTCTTGTGGCGCCCCCAGTTGAAGGACCCCGCCGACGAGATGGTGCTGGAAACAGCGGTCAACGGCGGTGCCGACTGGTTGGTCACGTTCAATGTGCGCCATCTGGCCGAGGCTGCCCGGCAATTCGGTATTCGCGTTCTAAGGCCGCGCGATGCGTGGAAGGAGGTTCGACGACGAAATGAGAAAGAGTAACGTAAGTTTGCGTCTGCAAACTTCTCTACTGGACGAAGCCCGCCGGGTTGCCGAAACCGAAGGTGTCGCGCTGAATCAGTTCATCAACGTGGCCGTGGCCGAGAAGTTGTCGGCCCTCAGGACCGAAGATTATTTCCGTGAACGCGCTGAACGAGGCGATATGGGAAGGGCAAAGCGGGTCCTCAAGAAGGCTGGTCGGGGAAACGCTCCAGTGAAGGGTGACGAAACAGACTAAGCAAGTGGCACCTATAGGGGACGTGTGCGTCTTCGGCGCCGGGCAGGAAAACGGCGGAATTACACATGAAGAACATTCAGATTATCGACGGCGCCGTGAATTGTGTTTATGACATCTTCGCCGCCACTGAGAAGGAATTCAATCTGATATTTACGTCCGGGACCGACGTGGCGTTCATCGACGAAGTTGTCGAGCGGCATGACCCCACGAGACTCAATCTAGCGTTCAGTCGTATCTGGACGCGTCGAGTCCGCAAATCAGACGTTCACGGAATAGATGGGGTTCTCTTTTACGAACTTGAGATCAAGAAGAAGTATTACCCTACGCGCCGGGATGAAGGGGCCGTGAATCCCAACGGAACCCCGCTGCTGCGGTCGCTGTGACGAGTTGCCGGGCTTTGCCCGGTAGGACAGGCAAGGATGCCGGTCCTACCGGCCTGGGACGCCGACCCAGTTGCGGGTCAGCATGTCGCTCATTGTCAGGGCTAGCAGGATCAGGAGCCATAACAGGCCGCCTAAGACTACCAGGCGCGTAAGGCGCGTGGAGTAACGCACGTGCATGAAGAAGAGAGCGACTAACAGCGCCTTACAGACGGCGATTAAGAGGGCTACGACGACGCTGAAAGGGCCGAGATCGACAAATGCCACCGCGGTGGTTCCTATTGTCGCGGCGATCAGCGCGGCGAAGACCAGGGCGTAGGTTTTGACGCTATCGATGTGCTCGCTCATGAGTTGCTATCCCTTTAAGTGACGGTCGATCAGATACAGCAGCGGGAACAGGAAGATCCAGATGATATCGACGAAGTGCCAGTACAGGCCGCCGATGTCAACCGGGGTCATGTACTGGGCCGAGTATTTGCCCTTTTGAGTCTGGCGGATCAGGAAAAGCAGCACTCCCACGCCGATCACCATGTGAAGGGCGTGCAGGCCGGTCATGGCGAAGTAGAGCGAGAAGAAAAGCTGCGCGTGGGCCTGCTCGTCGGGTTGCATGCCTTCGAAATGGAAGGATGAACCGGGGATGTGGTGCTCCTGGAACTTCTCGTTCCACTCGTAGGCCTTGACCCCCAGGAAGACGCCTCCCAGGAGCAGCGTAAGAATCAGGAACAGGATGATGACTTTGCGTTGGCCCAACTGCGCTGCCCGCACTGCCAGCACCATGGTGAAGCTGCTGCAGAGCAACACGACCGTGTTGGCCGCGCCGATGTAGACATTCAGGCTGCTGGAAGCCAGAGCGAAGATTCCGGGGTAGGCGTTGCGGTAAACCGTGTAGACCAGAAACATGCCGCCGAAGAACATGACTTCGGTGATGAGGAAGAGCCACATACCGAGCGTGGAGGCATCCTTCTGCTGGGCCTCGGTATCGAACTGTACGCGCAGCGCGGGCGATTCGGCGTGGGCGTGAGCGTCGTTAGCCTGCATTTCTCACCAGCTCTCTGCTGCGCGGCGGCATTGGAATTGGGCACGCGGAAGGCCGGACCAGGGGGTCCGGCGCGGGCGAGGGCGCCCGCCCTCCAGGTGCGGAGCGGCGGGAGCGGTTGGCCACGAAAGTCTGGTTAGCCAACTTCAACCTCCTGGCCGACCACGGTGGAGTAATCGTAGGCTTCGTGGGTCACGATGGGGGTTACGTCGAAATTATGCACTGGCGGCGGCGAGGCGGTCCGCCACTCCAGGCCGGTTGCGCCCCACGGATTGGCGCCGGCCACTTTGCCATAGCGCAACGACCAGATGAAATAGATCATGGGCATCAGGTAGCCGACGGCCAGGACCGATGCGCCGGCGGTGGAGAGCACGTGCAGCACCTGAAACTCGTCGGGGTAGACGTGATAGCGCCGCGGCATCCCCAGGTATCCCAGGATGAATTGCGGGAAGAAGGTCAGGTTGAAACCCAGGAAGATGATCAGCGCCGAGAGCTTGGCCCAACCCTCCGGATACATGCGCCCGGTGATTTTAGGCCACCAGTAATGCAGGCCGCCGAGGTAGGCCATGATGGTGCCGCCCACCATGATGTAGTGGAAATGCGCCACCACGAAGTAGGTGTCGGTGACGTGCACGTCGAAGCCCAGGGCCGCTACAAAGAGGCCAGTGAGTCCACCGATGGTGAACAGTCCGATGAAGCCGAAGGCGTAGAGCATGGGGGTGGCGAAGGAGATGGAGCCCTTGTAGAGGGTGGCCGTCCAGTTGAATACCTTGATGGCCGAAGGGATGGCCACGAAGTAGCTGAGGAACGAAAAGACCAGCGCGGAGTATACCGATTCGGTGGCCACGAACAAGTGATGGCCCCAGACCAGAAAGCCAAGCACGGCGATGGCCATGCTGGCGTAGGCCACAAACTGATAGCCGAAGACCGGCTTGCGGGAGAAGACCGAGACCAGTTCGCTGACGATCCCCATGGCCGGCAGGACCATGATGTAGACGGCGGGGTGCGAGTAGAACCAGAACATGTGCTGGAACAGGACCGGGTCGCCGCCGAGGGTGGGGTCGAAGATCCCGATGTGGAAGACGCGCTCGCAGAACAGGAGAATGATGGTGACGGCGATAACCGGCGTTCCCAGCACCTGGATGAGGGCGGTGGCGTAGTGGGACCAGACGAACAGCGGCATGCGCATCCACGTCATGCCGGGAGCGCGCATGCGGTGCACCGTGACGATGAAGTTCAGGCCGGTGAGAATGGACGAGAA
>JBEKYE010000160.1:0-10039 GCA_049511275.1 Bryobacteraceae bacterium | reverse complement strand
AAATCCAGCTCCGCCTCCACTTCGCCGGGATGCGTGGCCAGCAGTGCGCGAAGGCCCTTCACGAAAGCCTCCTCGGGATCTTTGGCGTCAGGGTCGCGGCGCGCGGCGATGGCGGCGATGTACATCTTTTCCAGCTCGGTTGCCCTCCCAGGCGCCTGACTCAATTCGACCGCTTTCCTGGCGGCGGCACGCGCGCGCGAAATGGCCGGCGCCACCTGCTTGCCGAAGAACGCGGCCAGTGTGTCGATCTGGAATCGCGGCCGCCAGTCGCCGGCCGCCACCATTGCGATGCCCCAGTGCGGCATGGGCGCCGCGGGATCCAGCGCGGCGGCCTGCAAGAAGCTGCGCTCAGCTTCCCGCGCCCAGAAGGAGTGCATTTGCGCCACGCCCTGGTCGAAAAACTGCTGCGCTTCCGCGCTGGAGGTGGTGATCGGCAGATGCACGGTTCCCATGCCAGGCAGGATCTTCGCCGGCAGCGTGGGCTGGAGCGCACTCGGCGGCGGCGCGCAATTGTCGCCCTTCGGCGGCTGCGCTGCCGCGGCCAAAACGATCGTCAGGAAGAGAGTGAGCTTCATGGGTGGTTCTCCAGTTGGCGTTCCATCAGGTGTATCAGTTGATCCGGACGATAGTTGGAGCCCGCCACCTGAGCAGCCAGCCGTCCATCCCGCCCGATGATGGATGTCGTGGAATTGTGGCCGATCGAGCCCTCGTCGGCCCAGTAGATCTCGCCAAGCGCGGCCGCCAACGGCGCCACGTCCCCGGTCAGGAAGAGCCACGCCGGCCCGGCGGCCCAGCGACGCGCGTAATCGGCCAGGACTGCGGGCGTGTCGAAATCAGGGTCTACCGTCACGGAAAGCAGCAACAGGCCCTCACCGGCTTGATTGCGCAACTGGCGCTGCAGCATGGCGAAGTTCGCCGAAAGACGCGGGCACACGTCCGGCAGTGGGCAACGCGTATAGATGAAATCGATCGCCACTACCTTGCCGCGCAGGTCGGCGGCACGCACCCTGCGGCCGTCCTGAGCGGTGAGCTGGAAATCCGGAAGCTCGGCGCCGATCGCCAGTTTCTCCTTGGGCGCTGGAAGCGCGGCGTCGGGCGCGCCGGTCGGACGAATGTGGCGCGCCACGGCCTGCTCTTTCGTCACAGCAAGATCAAACTGGATGCGCGCGCCGGGATACAGCCCAGCCAGCTCCGCTCCGTTTTCCGCGCGAAACGGCATCAGCATCGCCGGCATGTAGTGAGCGATCGCCCGATGGGATACCAACATGGTTCGCGCCGACGGATCTACGGCAACCACGATGCCATCCACCGCATAGGTTTTCCCCATCAGCGGCAAGCCGGCGAGAAACACGAGCGTAGGAAGACGACGCGGCATTTACCCAGCAGACTGTCCCGGTGGTTCTCATTTCGCCCCCGGGTCTTAAACTGAATATACCAGAACGTCTCTGCCGTCCGGCGGATAATGGTTCTAGCTCCCCTCGGGAGCGGTTCCTATGAAGACGTCCTCTGAAGAGTCCAACAGAACGGCCTCCCCGGATCCCGACTGGCCTTCCCGCCGCTTGCGTTGGGTGCTGCTGGGCGCATTCCTGGGGCTGCTGGGCCTCATCCTGATCTCCGGCGCCGCGGCCTCCCGCAGCCTCAAGCGAATGCAGCAGCAGGAGCAGTTGGCGCGGCGCGACGTCGCGGATCGCACGGGGAATCTCTCGGGCCTTTACCTTTCCATTGAGGTCTATAACGAAGCCATCCAGCGTTATGCCGCCTGTCCGGGAGGCAAGCCCGATCCCGTGGTCCGGCAGCAGGTGGACCGACTCACCGCGGACATCGGCTCGCAGTTGAATCGCTATCCCCCCGACCGGCAACCCGAGGAAGCCGCCTTCCTGCAGGCCATCCTGGATCAATTCACGCGCCATCGCGACTTGTACGCTTCCATCCTGGTCTTGGGGCCCCAAGAGCTCCAAGGCCGCGAGCAATCGCTCATCAACGATCAGATCCTCTCCATGCGGTCGCAGTTCCTCGAATCGTCCGGCCAGCTCCGGGCGTGGAACAACCAGCAATTTCGCCGGACCGACGAAACGCTGCTGGCGCAGTTCGGCCGCCTGCAGTCCAGCCTCACGGAATCTCTGTCCATCGCGCTCGGCGCCGGCCTGCTGCTGGCGTTGGCGAGCATGGCGTATATGGTGCGGCTGGAAAGGCAGACCCGCGGCCGGTACCGCGAGCTGGCCCACAGCCGCCTTGAGCTGGAGCGGCTCTCCTCCCGCCTGGTGGATGTCCAGGAGGCCGAGCGCCGGTCCATCTCGCGCGAGTTGCACGACGAAGTGGGCCAATCTCTCGGCGCCCTCCTGGTGGAGCTGGGAAGTTTGTCCACGAACCTGCCCCTGGATCGAATCCGCATCAAGGAGCGGCTCGCCAACATGAAATCGGTCGCCGAGCGGACTGTGGGCACCGTCAGAGATATCGCGCTGCTGCTGCGCCCGTCCATGCTGGACGATCTCGGCCTGATCGCCGCCCTGGAGTGGCAAGGCAGGGAGGTATCGCGCCGCAGCGAAATGGAGGTCACTGTCGAGTCGGAAGACGTGTCCGAGGATCTGCCGGACGAATACAAAATCTGCGTCTATCGCCTGGTGCAGGAAGCGCTCAACAATGCCGTGCGCCATGCCCAGGCGCGCAGCGCCAGGGTTCGCGTGGTGCAGAACCAGAGCGGCATCGCCATCGAGGTCAGCGACAACGGCTGCGGCTTCCAGCCCGAGCGGGCGCGCGGCCTTGGCATACTGGGAATGGAGGAGCGCGTGAAGCGCCTCGGTGGAACCTTGACCGTGGATTCCGCGCCCGGGCGCGGCTCTGCCATCAAAGCCGAGCTGCCGTTGCCCCCATCCGCCGGAAAGCCTTCGTGAGACAGACCCGCGTCCTGCTCGCCGATGACCACACGCTGATCCGCGCCGGCCTGCGCCTGGTGGTGGAACAGCGGCCCGAATTCGCCGTGGTGGGTGAGGCCTCCGACGGAAGAGAGGCCGTGACCCTGGCGCAATCCCTCAGACCGGACGTCGTCGTTATGGACATCGGAATGCCCGGCCTGAACGGGATCGAAGCCTGTCTGCAGATTCGGGGCAGCCTTCCGGATACCCAGGTGGTCATGCTCAGCATGCACTCCGATGAAGGATACGTGCTGCGTGCGCTCAAGGCCGGCGCCCGCGCGTACCTTTTGAAGGATTCCGCCGAGGCCGATCTGGCCAGTGCCATTCGCGCCGCCTCGGAAGGCAAGTCCTTCTTTAGCCCGGCGGTGGGCAAGGTGCTGCTCGAGGACTACATGCGCACCTTGCAGCGGACCGGGGCCGAGGATTCCTACGAGTTGCTCTCGCCTCGCGAGCGGGAGATCCTGCAACTGGTCGCCGAGGGCAAATCGAGCAAGGAAATCGCCGCCCTGCTCAATCTGAGCGTCTATACCGTGGAAACCCACCGCGCCCACGTCATGCAGAAACTGAACCTGCGCGGCGTCCCCGAGCTGATTCTCTACGCCGTCCGCAAGGGAATCATTTCTTAGCGTCTCCGCCGCTAAGTTGGAGGGCGGGCGCCCTCGCCCGCGCCGGGCCCCCTGGTCCGGCCTCTTCGCTGACCTACCGACTCTCCGTCTCCCGAATACCGACTTCCCGTTACAAACACCCGGCCTGCTCCCGCATCTATACAGATGGGTCCACAATCCGGCCCACATAGTGAAAGGGAAGGTTATATGAACACACAGAATATCCGGATGCGTCCGAAGACCGCGGTTCTCGCCGTGGCTCTGGCCTTGGGGCTGGGTGGTCTCGGTCTGGCCGCCGCCAATCGCGTCTGGAACGACAATCCGCCGGCCACGTTCAAACTGGCGGATGCCAATGAAGGTCCCAGCCGCACCGGCTTCGCGCCGGTGGTCAAGAAAGTCTTGCCGGCGGTGGTTAACATCTCGTCGTCCAAGGTCGTCGAAACGCCTGCGGCGTTTCACGGCCAAATCCCCGACGAACTCCGCCAGTTCTTCGGCGATGATTCGCAAGGCCGCCGCGGCATGCCGCGCGAGCCGCGCGAGCAGCGTGAGCAGGGACTCGGCTCGGGCGTGATCGTCAGCCCCGAAGGCTACATTCTCACCAACAATCATGTCGTCGAGGGGGCCACCGACGTCAAAGTGACGCTCTCCGACAAGCGCGAGTTCAAAGCTCGCGTCATCGGCACCGATCCTAAGACGGATATCGCCGTCCTCAAGATCGATGCTTCCGGTCTGCCGGCCATCGTGATCGGCGACTCTTCGAAAATCCAGATCGGCGACTACGCTCTCGCGGTCGGCAATCCCTTTGGCGTCGGCAAAACCGTGACCATGGGAATTGTCAGCGCCACCGGGCGTACGGGCTTGGGCATCGAGGCCTACGAAGACTTCATCCAGACCGACGCGCCCATCAACCCCGGCAACTCCGGCGGAGCGTTGATCAACGATCGCGGCGAACTGGTCGGCATCAATACCGCCATTCTGGCTCACGGCTCGGAAGGCAATCAGGGCATCGGCTTCGCCGTTCCGGTGAACCTGGCCCGCACCGTCATGGACCAGATTCTCAAGAACGGAAAAGTGACGCGCGCCTATCTCGGGATCATCCCGCAGGACGTGACGCCGGCCATGGCCAAGGCCTTTGGCGAGAAGGAGCCGCATGGCGCGCTGGTGGGCGACGTCAGCCCCGACAGCCCGGCGCTCCGCAGCGGCCTGCTGAAAGGTGACATCATCCTGGAACTCAATGGCAAGCCCGTGGAGGACGCCAACCAACTGCGCATGAGCATCTCCATGATGAGCCCGGATGCCAGCGTGACCCTCAAGGTTTTCCGCAACGGCGCCGAACGCGAAGTTGCCGTCAAGCTGGCCGAATTGCCCGTCAAGGAAGCCAGTGTGCGCAGCGAATCCAACACTACCAAGAGCGTCCTCTCCGGCGTCTCCGTGGAGGATGTGGACACGCAAACCGCCCGGCAACTCGGCCTGCCCGCCAACACTGCCGGCGTGGTCGTGACCAATATCAGTCCCTCCAGCCCGGCCGTCGATTCGGGCCTGCGCCGCGGGGATGTCATCCAGGAAGTCAACCGGCAACCGGTGAAGAACACTTCCGATTTCGAGCGCGCCATGCGCAACTCGAAAGACCAGACTCTGCTGCTGGTCAACCGCCAGGGCAGCACGATGTATGTAGCTGTGTAAGTCTCGCCAGTCGAGACCGGCCGGCCGTGGAGATCCTCTGCTCCGCGGCCGGCCGCTTTTTTGTCTCAACACTCCGATATTCTCCGTGGGGCAGAATGGTATCCCAATGCCACTTAGCTTTCCCACTACTGAACATCTGCACAAATCGTGGGGCAGACCCCCTGGTCTGCGGCCGACGCCCTCGTCGGCCTGCTGGCGTTTGTATGATGCTGATTTCGTTGTTCCGGCTGCGGGACGAGGGCGTCCCGCGCAGACCTGGGGGTCTAACCTATACCGAACCACGATTTTGAAAACTAAGTGGCATTGGGATGGTATCCTGCGCGCCGGTTGGCAACCGGCGCCAAGCGGCCATTTGCAAAGGTCGGCAGGCGGGTTGCCAACCCGCCGCAGGTTGCCAACCTGCCCCACAAGGCGGTATCTTCCGTCGCTGCATCTTGCGAGCCTCCTCAGCCCCTCGTCAAGCTGTACAGCGTGATCTCCGGCGGGGCGCCGATGCGGATCGGAATGCCGATGGTTCCGATGCCGCGGTTCACATAAAGCTGGCCGCCGGGTTTGTGGAACAGGCCGGCCACGTATGGCGTCACCAGCCGGCTGGGCGCGATCTCCGGGCTGATGAACTCGAGCGCCGCCTGGCCGCCGTGGGTGTGCCCCGCCAGGCTGAGCTCGATGCCCAGCTCCGCCGCCCGCGGGAAGGTGTCGGGGTTGTGGCTGAGCAGAATATTGACGCGGTCGCGCGTGATGACGGTCTCGATATTTCCCAGCAGGCGATCCACCGGCGCGGATGGCCCGAACCGCCGGTGACTCTGGAAATCCACCCCGATCAGGTTCAGCGAATCGGCCCCCACCGTGATCTGCACATTGGTCCCGCGCAGAATCCGCACGCCCACCTGCCGGAATAATTCGGTGATCGAATCCTCGACGCCCGCCCAACTGTCGTGGTTGCCCAGAGAGCCGTACACGCCGAACGGCGCGCGCAGACCGGAGAGCGCTTCCACCACGGGCTGCTCGGTGCCGGGGTCGAACGTGACGAAGTCGCCGGTGAGAACCGTAAGGTCGGGCTTGAGCGCGTTCGCGATGGCGACATACTTGCGGATCTCGCTAGCGGGCATGAACGGCCCGATGTGGATATCGGAAAGCTGGCAGATCCGAAACCCTTCGAAAGCCTGGGGCAGACGGGCCATGCGGATGGGCTGCGCGGTGGTCTCGAGGTTGAGCCGTCCGTAGAGCAAGCCGTAAGCGCCACCGACAAAGGGCGCGGCCGCCGCCACCGCGGCGGTGCGTTCCAGGAAGCGGCGGCGTTCGGGTGATGCTATGGCTCGACCGGAGGAATCGGCGCGCCGCCGCCGGGCCGCCATCCAGCGCGCCGCGCCAACGATGCTTTGCGGGATGGCGAACAGCGCCACCACCAGGAATGCCACCAGCGAACTGGCCAGCCACCAGAGGAACGGCGCTGTCACCAAGGCATCCCTCAATGTGAGCTCAACCGGGCTGGGGCTTCTCCCGAAGAGGGGCCAACTCCACCAGAACATGGCTGCATAGACGGCGGCGGCCGCGCCGCACACCAGGATCCGGAGTCCCCGGTTTCGAATCAGCCGCGTGGCGAGACGGTAACCGCGCCATGCCCAGTAGGCCTGGCTGGCGGCAAGAGTGGCAAGGATAATCGCGAAGATGGACATGTGGGCCGAGTGCGTTCTGCTTCTTCCATTCTCGCACTCAGTGCCGGGTATCCACGAGCGCACGGAATGACGATCCCGGTGAGAGCGTCGAGGATGCCACCGTCCCCAGCGGATCGATCCAACGCGTCGCGCCCGTGCCGGTCCAGACTTCGCGCTGCTGGCCGGTCTGCGGATCGACCGTCAGCGTCCGGCCCGCCAGCGCGTCGCTAAAGTTCTGCCCCTGCTTCGACATGTTTGCCGACCAGCGCTCGTAGCGGGCCTGCGTTTCCTGGAGCGTCCGCCGGAAGATGGCCATGGCGGCCGCGGCTTGCGCCTCGGTGATCTGTTCCTGCCGCATGGCCCACTGCGGGTTCTCCGTGAACGACGCGGCGGAATGGAACAGCATCGTGTAGGTGGCCGCCGCGCGGTCCTTCGGGGCCAGAAAACTCAGCAGGCTGGCGGGCATCCAGTTGCCGGTTCCCTGCATTTCGTAGAGCGAGGTTTCGGTGTATACGAACGCCACTTTTTCCTGCCCGTCCGCCACGCACCGGTAGACCACTTCGCCGGCCGTGGTGCTGGAAGGCCCGTTGTGCGCCGCGTTGAAGATGGGCTCCTCGGTCTTGATCGACTTCGGCTCCAGCGTCTGGCACATCTTGCTGAAGCGCGCCTGGGCGTAGAGGTCGGCAAAATCGCGTCCGGAACGGTACCGCGCCATCGTGGTGGTGGTGGGCGGCTGGCCCGCCGAATAGGGCTTGCCTTCGGTGAATCCCAGGCGCACCATCTGCTGGGTGGGAACGGTGAAGCCTCCGATTCCAAAATCGCCGATCCGCATGCTGACCCGGCCGTCCGGGGAAGTCATGTCGATCTGGACGCGAGGGTCGAGCGGCCCTTTGCGCAGCATTCCGCCCTGCGCTTTCCAGCCCTGCGGCACCTCCACGGAAAAGGCCCGCTCCTGCGTATCCTGCAACGTGGTCCACGCGCCGGGTTGGGCCAGTGCCCCCGCCGCGGCCAGAAACATCAGGCTCCGAGTGCGTGAAATCATGCCCATCATTTTGCGACGGATCGCGCCCGCGCACAAGCGTCCGCCGTCAATAATTTCTGGAAGTTTGGTGCGGATGAGAGGACTTGAACCTCCACACCCTTGCGGGTACATGGACCTGAACCATGCGCGTCTGCCAATTCCGCCACATCCGCACGTTGGATGGAGACTCCATTTTTTCAAACCGCGAAGCGGGAGTCAACTTTTTCGCGGCGCGCCCGGCGCGGCCTTAAATTACGTCCACGCCCATGCTGCGCGCGGTGCCGGCCACCGAACGCATGGCCGCTTCCAGGTCGAAGCAGTTCAGGTCCGGCATCTTGATCTTGGCAATCTCCTTGATCTGCTCCTGGGTGATCTTTCCGACCTTGGTCTTGTGCGGCTCGGGCGATCCCTTGGCCAGGTTCACCGCGCGCTTGATCAGCACCGGCACCGGCGGCGTCTTGGTGATGAAGGTGAAAGAGCGGTCCGAAAAAATCGTGATCACCACCGGGATGATCAACCCTTCCTGGTCCTTGGCGGATGTCTTGGCGTTGAACGCCTTGCAGAAATCCATGATGTTGACGCCCTGCGGACCGAGCGCGGTTCCCACCGGCGGCGCCGGAGTGGCCTTGCCGGCCGGAATCTGCAATTTCACCGATGCGGTAATCTTCTTTGCCATATCAACCCTTTTCCACTTGCAGGAACTCCAGCTCCACCGGCGTGGCGCGCCCGAAAATGGTCACCATCACGCGCAGCGTTCCGCGTTCCACATTGACCTCGTCCACTTTGCCGGAGAAATTCGCGAAGGGTCCGTCGACAATGCGCACCGAATCGTTCTTCTCGAATGTCATCTTCGGCCGCGGCCGTTCCGCCGACGAAGCCTGCCGGTACAAGATCTGGTTCACTTCTTCCGGGCTCAGCGGCACCGGCGAATTCCCGCCGCCCACAAAACCCGTCACGCGCGGCGTGTTCTTCACCTCATGCCACAGCGCGTCGCTCATTTCCATTTCCACCAGAACGTAACCGGGATAAACCAGCCGTTTACTGGTGACCTTCTTGCCGTTGCGCAGTTCCACCACTTCCTCGGTGGGGATCAGCACCTGCCCGATCTTGTCCGCGAAACCGAAGGCTTCGGAACGCGTGCGCAACGATTCCGCCACCTTGTTCTCAAACCCCGAGTAGGTGTGGATGATATACCACTTCTTCGGAGAGGACTCGTCATACGCCGGCGCGGGCGGTACGGCTTCCGGCTCCGCTTCCTCGCTGGCGGGCGCGGCCTCCGGCTCGGCCTCGACAGCCGCTTCCGGAGCTTCGACCGGCTCCATCTCTACCTCAACTGCCTCTACCTCAACCGCTTCTACCTCAACCGCCTCTACCTCAACCGGCGCTGCTTCAACCGGCGACTCGGCGGCTTCTTCGGGTTCCGCGGAGATTTCCCCAGCCGGCTCCGCCGTGGCGGATTCTTCCGGCTTTTCCTCGAAGTGGACGTTCTCTTCAGATTCCATATGCGCTACTTCGCAAAAAACTTCAGCACTCCGGCCACGCCCCGTGTCAGGAAAAAGTCCACCACAAAGAAGTACGTGGCAAAGGCAAACACGGAGAAAATCACCACTGCGGTGGTGCCTTCCACCTGCTTGCGGTTCGGCCAGGTTACGCGACGCATCTCAAGCTTCAAGTCGTTCACGTAATCTTTCGTGCTGTGCCACCAGTTCATTCCGTCGGCCATAAATCCTTACCTTACCTTGCTGACTCCCAATTGTAAGCGGGATAGCTGGCAGGGGCGGAGGGATTCGAACCCCCACTCGCGGTTTTGGAGACCGCTGGTCTGCCGTTAAACCTACGCCCCTGGGTCGCCCCCCAAGCTGGGGGGCTATCCAACCATTCTACTTGATTTCCTTGTGAGGCTGGTGTTTCCGGCAGTGCCGGCAGAATTTCTTCAACTCCAGGCGCTCGGTCGTGGTCTTCTTGTTCTTCGTCCTGGAATAGTTCCGGTTCTTGCACTCGGTGCATTGAAAGGTAATGATGTCGCGAGGCATTGTTGTGCTCCTACTTTATGATCTCGGTTACGGTGCCGGCGCCCACCGTGCGGCCGCCTTCGCGGATGGCGAAGCGTAATCCCTTGTCCATGGCCACCGGCGTGATCAACTCCACCTGCAGGTCTACGTT
>JBEKYE010000159.1:0-10141 GCA_049511275.1 Bryobacteraceae bacterium | reverse complement strand
CTGGTTTTCTGCCCACCCCAATCCGTAACTTACTGGCGATGTGCCCTGGCGGAGCAAAGACTGCACTCATTGTGGCAGATTCTGCAGGCGGCTTTCGGGGCGGAAGTCGCGCGCCAGGTCGCAAAGGCGGCCCTTGCCGTTGGGCGGGCCGGGGGCAGCGGGGCGGTGTTGAATATTCCGTCCAGAGACGTTCGGTCCTTCTCTTGCTCTGAAATGGAGATTGACCGATGCCGTAATGCTAAAACTTTGTTTTCAAAGGAAGAAATGAAATGCTTGGCTTAGGACTGCTCGGAACCGTTATTGTGATTGTGTTAATTGTCTGGATCGTCCGCAGGGTGTGAACGATTACGAATCAAGCTGAGCAACTGTCAATACGCGGCGAGCGCCTTTCGCGGCCGGCAGATCGATACTTTGCCATGAAGGTCGGCTTTCTCCAGAGTTGGCCGGGGAAGTGCTCTAGCAATTGCGAGGTGAATTTATGCGCGGATTTACAGTTCTAGTGTTGGCTGCCGTCGCTGGAGTCGGCTTCACCACTACCACCCCCAAAACAGAGGCTCAAGTCAGCGTCAACATCGGAGTAGCCCCTGAGTGTCCCTATGGATACTATGACGTCGCTCCTTATAACTGTGCCCCCTCTGGCTACTACGGTCCAGAATGGTTTAACGGGGACGTCTTCATTGGCGCTGGACCGTGGTTTCATGGCGCTACTGAGTTTCAGGGCCACGTAAATAACCGTCTCCATCCAGAGCACGGCTATAAAGGCCCACTGCCAAAAGCCGGCGAGAAGGCCGAGCCGGCAAAGCGTGTCGATAGTGCGCACTTCAAAGGAAACGAAGTGCGGGATGGACGTGGCCACGTAGTTAAGGGCAAAAAATAGCCGAGTCGGGAAGTCTGCCGCAGCACGCCCATGGACATTCAGCTTGGCCTCCGCCTGCCCCGTTCCCCAGCCCCGGAACGCCGCAGGGGAATGCGATGCGCCCTTGGGAAGAGTAAACCCGAGGTCGAAATTAACTCATGGTGACTAATCGCATCTTGTGGTGCGATGTAGTTTTGTGGCTTTAGACAAGGAACTTTCTATGGATATGAAAAAAAAGTGTGCCCACCCTGCCTGTAATTGTGTTCCGCCCGAAGGTAAAAGTTATTGCAGTACCTCTTGTGAGGATGCAAAGAGCCGCGCAGAATTAGCTTGCCAGTGCCAGCATCCTCAGTGCCGAGGAGAGCAGTTGAAGCCGTAAGGTACTCTCCTCCGTCGCACAAGAGTATTGGGCGGCCGCGGCCGGGGCTTTGGCGATCTCCAAGTCCGGCCCACCGAAGCGCGTCTGATCGCTCGACAGTCCAGACTCAGGCCGCGGCCAGAAGTATGCGGTTGTTCGTCTGCTAACGGGCTGGGAGGCTGGAGTGGGCAACGGGCGGACTTGCGTCCGATTGTTCCCCACGTCAAGGGCGCGCAGGATCGCCACTCGCCGGTCCAACAATCTCCGCAGATTCCGCTCCTGGTCGCAGAGCGCGCCCAGCGTCTAGTCGGTCGGGAGAATTCCCCTTGCGGCTCTTACCTAAGGTTAGGGTGGCCATGATCCCACGAATCTTGCTCGTCCTTTGCGCGGCGCGCTTCGCTTGGTCGAGATCTGGCAGGCGCAAGACGGTCTTCGGGACGGCCCGGCTTTTTCTTGATTGGCGTCTTCTTGTCATCGGATAGCGGCCTCCTCGACCGCCAAACGACGATGTCATACTGCAATGTACTGTCCGGTTACGCCGTGAATCAGGATCAACGTCGCCATGACAAATTCCCATAGCTCGGCTCGCGTCAAGATCGAGCCTTTATGTGGCAGGCGCTTCTGTTAGACTTCCTGATGCTGGGTATTCCACCACCCAGGGATCCCCGTATTTGCGAAGGAGCTACCGCATGACCAGTTGGGTACGCGCAGCGACGATCCTGTTGGCAGGGGCCATGGCCCCAATCATCGGCCGAAGCGCCGACGGCAAACCGCTGTTTACCGCGCGGCAGGCCGCACAAGGCAAGGCTATTTATGCAGCCAATTGCGCGCCGTGTCATGGCGAGAACCTACAAGGCGGTTCGGCAGGCCCCTTGGCGGGCCCCGTGTTTGCGGACAGTTGGTCTGCCGGCAGTGGGTCCGCGGCTTGGGCGGGCTCGCAGTTGACGGTGGAGGATCTGGATTTCATCATCCGCACCACCATGCCCAAAGGCGCCGCGTCCAAAATGGGCGATGAGGAACACACGGCGGTTCTGGCGTACGTGCTGCAACAGAACGGCTATGAGGCAGGCGCCACGCCCTTGCGCGCGGGCTCGCCGCAGATGAAGCAGGCGCGGTTGCGATTCGGTATCGCCAAGGAGACGGCGCCGGCGCCCGCTCCTTTGCGTGTGGCCGGCGATGCGGGGGCCGTCCCAAAGAATGGCGCCGGACCTGGCCAGGACGAGCTCAACCGGGCTGCGGAATCGACGCGCGACTGGCTGTATCACACCCACGACTATTCGGGCGCGCGTTACGTGGCGCTCGATGAGATCAACCGGCAGAACGCCGGCCAACTCCGGCCGGTCTGCGTATTTCAGCTCGGCGGCGAGAGTAACTTCCAGACCGGCCCGATTGTGTATCAGGGGACGATGTACATCACGACGGCGCGGGATACGGTGGCACTGGATGCCACGAACTGCCGGCCCAAGTGGCGCCACTCGTGGGCACCGCGCGACCGCGAAGTGTGGCAGACCAACCGCGGCGTCGCGATCAAGGATGGGTATCTGGTGAGGGGAACTTCGGATGGATATCTGCTCGCGCTCAATGCGGCGACCGGAGCCTTGGTCTGGGCAGTGAAGGCGGCCGACGCCAAACAAGGCGAGACATTCACTATGGCGCCGCTGCTGTTTGAGGATCTGGTGCTGATTGGGCCGGCGGGCAGCGAGAATGCCATTTCCGGGTGGGTCGGCGCATTCCGGTTGCGGGACGGGTCACCGGTGTGGAAGTTCCAGACGGTGCCGGGGGCTACGCCGGCGGGCTCAGAGGCGTGGGGGAATCCCAAAGGGATCAAACTGGGGGGCGGGTCGGTCTGGACGCCCTTCTCGCTTGATGCGCAGAAGGGCGAACTGTTCGTCGCGGTGACCAACCCTGCGCCGGACCTGCCGGCGAATCTGCGGCCGGGCGATAATCGCTATACCAACTCAGCGGTGGTTCTCGATGTCCACACAGGCAAGCTGCTTTGGTGGAAGCAGATGGTTCCCAACGATGCGCACGACTGGGACCTGACGCAAGTGAGTCCGCTGTTTCGAGCGATGGCCGGCGGTAAAGAAAGCCGGCTGCTAGCGACAGTGGGCAAGGACGGGATGCTCCGCACCGTGGACCGCGATAGCCACGAGGTTGTCTATTCCACTCCGGTGACCACCATCAAAAACGCCGATGTGCCGGTGACCAAGGAGGGTGTGCTCGCGTGCCCCGGTGTGCTGGGCGGTGTGGAGTGGAATGGGCCGGCGCTCGATCTGGGATTGAACACGCTCTACGTGAATGCAGTGGACTGGTGTTTCACGTTTGCTTCCGACGACAATGTGCGGCACATTCCCGGGCGCAATTACATGGGCGGATCGTTGGATTCGGGGTCTGTTCCGCAGGGGTGGCTTACCGCCGTCGATGCGTCGACCGGGGCAGTGAAGTGGAAGTATCAATCGAAGCGCCCGATGGTATCGGCACTGACGGCAACCAAGGGTGACGTCGTGTTCACGGGCGAGTTGACCGGCGACTTTCTGGCTTTGGACGCCGGCGACGGGAAGGTGCTATACAGATTCAATACAGGCGGAGGAATGGGCGGCGGCGTAGTGACGTACCAGGAGGCAGGAAAGCAATACGTAGCGGTAATGTCGGGGAAGCCGTCGCCATTCTGGGTGAATGAGATCGCGGGCGCGCCGACCGTGTTCTTGTTTGCGCTGCCGTAAGGTCGTCATCGCTCCTGACTTGTTGCTTTTGCGCCCTCCAAGCGCGGGCCCTTAAGAGCGGTAGGTGCGCACGGATTTGTGCCCCAGCAACTTCTGAATCAGGACCTCTACAGCATCTGACTGGCGGCGCTGAAAAGCGGGCGGCTGATAAGGTGGACAAGATTCTGGCTCAGTAGGCGATCAAGGCAGGCTCTTGATCAAAAACGGGGGCAGACCGTAATCCCGGATTGGTAAAACAATCTTGGGAGATAACGTTTTGACCGAATCCGCGATGATTTTGGGCCTGCCCGACCTCCAGATTACCGACATTCAACCCAAGAAGGGAATGATGAGGATTTCGGCCCGGTATACCGGGCCGAGATCCTGCGCGCACTGCGGCGGCGTCCGACTGCGCAGCAAAGGCTGGGTCCGCCGGTCGATTCGCCACGAGGATTGGGGCCTTCGCCATTGCCTTCTGGAGGTCCAGGTCCCTAAATCGAAATGCCTCGGCTGCGGCCGTCACTCCCGCCAGCCCCTACCCGGCATCCTGCGTTGCCAGCGCGCCAGCGAGGCGTTTCAGAAGGCCATCTATCAGCAGCACCTGGACGGCATCAACCGCAGCCGCCTAGGCCGCCGGGAAGGCATCGGCGCCGCCACCGTCGAGCGCTATTTCCTCCGCGGACTCGGGCGCCAATTCGCCGCCTGGCATCCGCCCCGCTGCCCGCAGTTCCTGGGCATCGACGAGCACTTCTTCACCCGTCGAAACGGCTATGCCACCACCCTATGCGACCTGAAGAACCACAAGGTCTACGACGTGGTTCTGGGGCGTTCGGAGGCCTCCCTGGAGGCCTATTTTCAGCGACTGGAAGGCAAACCAGACGTCCTGGTGGTGTGTATGGACCTATCCTCACCCTACCGCGCCTTGGTCCAGCGATTCTTCCCCCAGGCGCACATTGTGGCCGACCGCTTCCATGTCATCCGCATCATCAACCACCATTTCCTGGCCTGCTGGCGCGACATCGATCCCACCGGCAGCAAGAACCGCGGCCTGCTCTCCCTGATGCGCCGCCACCGGCACAACCTCACCCCCGCCCAGCAAGAGAAGCTGGCTGCCTACCTGCTCGCTCACCCCGCCCTGGAGGCGATCTATCGCTTCCAGCAGCGCCTTTGCTACTTGCTCCTGAAAAAACACCGCAACCGCGAACAGTGCGCCAACCTGGCCCCCCGCTTTTTGCGCGCCATCTACCAACTGCGCCAAGCCGGCCTGGCGCAGTTGGTACAGCTCGGGGAAACCCTAAACCGTTGGGCTGAGGAGATCGTCGCCATGTGGCGCTTCACCGGCAACAACGGGATCACCGAAGGCTTTCACAACAAAATGGAACTGATCAACCGGCAAGCCTATGGTTTCGGGAACTTCGAAAACTACCGACTCCGAGTAAAGGTGTTATGTTCTTAGAAAGGTTTGGGATTGGGGTTTGCCCCCGTTGTTGGCGTAGAGCCAAAAGGTTGGTCGGGGCGAGTGGATTCGAACCACCGACCTCCTGGTCCCGAACCAGGCGCTCTAGCCAGGCTGAGCCACGCCCCGATAAGGCTATCGCTAATTCAGAAACGAGTATAGCACCCTTGCGCCGCGCGCAGGCGGCAAGTAACATCGAGATCGTGACCGAAAGCGAGAAGCTGCGCGGACTGCCGGGCGTGAACGAAGTCCTGGAGCGGCTCTCCCCCGCCCTGCGGCGGTATCCGCACGCGCTGCTGGTGGCTGAGATCCGGCGGGCGCTGGATGAGATGCGCGCGGCGATCTTGAGCGGCAAACCGGGCGGCGCGGCGGTGGAGACGCGGGTGGAAGAGGCGCTCGCAAGCATCGAGCGGCCCTCGCTGCGGCGCATCATCAATGCCACCGGCGTGGTGCTGCACACCAACCTGGGACGCGCGCCGCTGGGCGCGATGACGGCGCCGGCCGGTTATTCGAACCTGGAATACGATCTGGCGGCGGGAAGGCGCGGGAAGCGCGATACGCACACGGCCGGATTGCTGGAGCGGCTGCTCAATGCCCCGGCGATCGCCGTGAACAACAATGCGGCGGCCGTTTTTCTGGCGCTCAACGAACTGGCGTCGGGAGGCGAAGTGGTGGTATCGCGCGGCGAGCTGATCGAGATCGGCGACGGCTTCCGCATCCCCGAGATCATGGCGCGCTCCGGGGCTACGTTGTGCGAAGTCGGCACCACCAACCGGACGCACATCGACGATTATCGGGCCGCCATCGGGGATAAGACGCGGTTGCTGCTGCGTGTGCATCCGAGCAATTTTTCCATGTCGGGGTTCACGGCGCGGGTGGAGTTGCGGGAACTGGCGGCGCTGGGGCGCGAGCGCTCGATCCCGGTGTACGAGGACCTGGGCAGCGGATGCGTGGTGGATCTGCGGCCGTTCGGAGTGGACGAGCCGCTGGTCTCGGAGAGCTTGAAGTCCGGCGCGGATCTGGTCTCGTTCAGCGGCGATAAGCTGCTGGGTGGGCCGCAGGCGGGAATCCTGGCGGGCAGGGCCGGGATTGTGGCGCGGCTGAGGCGCAATCCGCTGTTCCGGGTGCTGCGCCTCGATAAGATGATCACCCAGGCGCTCGAGAACACGCTGCGCAGCCTGGTGCTGGAACGGTGGGATGAGGTGCCGGCGCTGGCCATGATCCGGCAGAGCGCGGCGGCGGTGCGGGCTCGCGCGGAAGCGCTGGTGTCACGCGTCCCGGGACTGCGCGCGGAGGTGGTGAAAGGAAGCTCCGTGATTGGAGGCGGTGCCACACCGGAGCAGTCCATTCCCACGTGGCTGATAGCCATCCAATGCGCCGACGCGGTCGACGCCGAGCGGCAGTTGCGCGCGGCCACGCCCGCGGTGGTGGCTCGCATCGAAAACGGGCGTGTGCTGCTGGATCTGCGGACGGTGCTCAAGGAAGAGCAGGACGATCTGGCCCGTGTGCTGGCGGGCTACGCGCGCTCCTGGTAAGTGCCTTCGGCGGTGTTGACCCTGATCTTCTCGCCTTCGGTGATGAAGGGCGGCACCTGCACCATCAGGCCGGTTTCGGTTTTGGCCGGCTTGGTCACGTTGGATACGGTGGCGCCTTTGAGACCGGGCTCGGTCTCCACCACCAGCATGTCGACGGTGGCGGGCAGCTCCACGCCGAGCGGTTTGCCTTCGTAGAACTCCACCTTCAATTTCAGTTGCGGGATGAGATATTGAACGGCGTCGCCCAGCAGGTCTTTCATGAGGTGCATCTGCTCGAAGGTCTCCGTGTTCATGAAATAGTAGTACTCGCCATCGTCATACAGGTACTCCATTTCATGTTCTTCGAGCTGCGCCTTTTCGACCTTGTCTTCGGAAGAGAAGCGGTGCTCGGTCATGGTGCCGGATTTCAGGCTGCGCATGCGGGCTTGTACGAAGCCGCGCAGATTACCGGGCGTGCGATGCGTCATGGAGAAGACCGAGTACAGTTCGTTGTTGAACTTGATGATCATTCCAGGGCGCAATTGTGTTGCAGAAATCATGAAGCTCCTTAAAGGATGGCAGTGAATTCACTAGTATAGCAGGGCGATGCGGAGGAACTTCGCTCCCTCATGGTCGTGCGGCCAGTCGCGGCTCGCCGGGACCGGGCGTCGGCATAAGCGCCGACGCGGCGCGCCCGAGTGCGTGCGCCACATTAATAGACAAGGAGGCGCTCCATCTCGGCTGCCAGGTTTTCGGTTTGGGGGAGGATGGCGGATTCCAGTTGGGGATGGTAGCCGACCCAGGTATCGAGCGCGCCAACGCGGCGGACGGGGGCGTCCAGACGGTCGAATAGTTCGTCGGCGATGCGCGCGGCGATTTCGGCGCCGTAGCCCCAGGAGACGCAGTCTTCATGCGCGACGACGACACGGCTGGTCTTGGTGACGGAGGCGTGGATGGCTTCCCAATCGTAAGGGGCCAGGCTGCGCAGGTCGAGGATTTCGACGCTCGCGTGGGCCATGCGCTTTTCCACCTGCATGGCGGCCAGCAGCGCCTTTTGCACCAGCGCGCCGTAGGCGACGACGGTGAGGCTGTGGCCTGGCTTGACGACCCTGGCGCGGCCGAAGGGGATGGTGAAATCCTCGCCGGGATGCGGAGAGCGGTTGTAGGGCTCGCGGTAGAGACGCTTGTGCTCGAGGAACAGCACGGGGTCATCGGCGCGGAGCGCGGTGCGCAGCAGGCCGCAGGCGTCCAGCGCGTTCGAGGGAAAGACCACGCGCAGGCCGGGAATGTGGGTGAAGATGGACTCGCCGCACTGGCTGTGATAGATGGCGCCGCCGTTGAGATAGCCGCCGATGGGGACGCGGATGACCACCGGGCAGGAGAAACTTCCGTTGGAGCGCCAGCGCAGGGTGGCCAGCTCATCGCGGATCTGCATCATGGCGGGCCAAATGTAATCCAAGAACTGGATTTCGGCGATGGGCTTGAGCCCGTAAGTGGCCATGCCGATGGCGCGGCCGACTATGGAGGCTTCGGCGATGGGGGTGTTGAAGGCGCGTGCGGACCCGAATTCGCGCTGCAATCCGCCGGTAACCTTGAAGACGCCGCCTTTGCCTTTGACCTCGGCGAGATACTGCTCGCGCGAGCAATCGGCAATGTCTTCACCGAAGACCAGCATGTTGGGATTGCGGCGCATCTCCTCGCGCATGGCGGCGTTGATGAGATCGACCATGGTCATGGGCGCGCCGCGAAAGCTGGGCTCAGCGGCGAACGCATCGGACGTGGGATCGATGGTTTCCGAATAGAGATGGCGCAGGACGGTGGCGGCGGCCGGCGGCAGGTCGTGGAGGGCCTGCTGGGTGGCGTGGTGGACCTCTTCATCCACCTCATGGGTGAGGAGCTCGAGGCGCTGGCGGTCGAGCACGCCTTCCTCGACCAGGAATTGCGGGAAGCGGACGATGGGGTCGCGGGCGGCCTCGGCCTGCCGTTCGGCGGGAGGCTTGTAGAGGCGCTCGTCATCGGAGAGCGAGTGCGAGTAGGGGCGCGTGACGTGGGCGTGGACGAGGGCCGGGCCGCGGCCTTCGCGGACCCAGGCGGCCGCCTGCTGGAGAATACGGAACGAAGCCAGGAAGTCGGTTCCATCCACTTCCAGGCGGAGCAGGCCGGGGAAACCGGAGACCAGAGCGGAGATGTTGCCGCCGGCGGTCTCGAATTCCACCGGGACGCTGATGGCGTAGCCGTTGTCCTCAATGAGGTAGAGCACGGGCAGGCGCCCGAGGCAGGCTACGTTGAGGGATTCCCAGAACTCGCCTTCGCTGGTGGCGCCATCACCGGAGGTAACGAGGGTGATATCGTCACCGGTGCGGCCGCCGTAGCGGGAGGCTTCCGCCCAGCCGATGGCCTGATTGTACTGAGTGCCGGTGGGCGAAGAAACGCTGACGATATGGAGCGCGCGGCTGCCCCAATGAGACGGCATCTGGCGGCCGCCGGACGCGGGGTCATCGGCAGCGCCGACGGCCTGCTGGAGCATTTCATGCGGGGTGACGCCGAGGGTCAGGCACAGGGCGCGATCGCGGTAATAAAGGTAGAAGGCGTCGTGGCCGGGGCGGAGAGCGAAGCCGGCCGCCACCTGCACGGCCTCATGGCCTGCTCCGCTGATCTGAAAGAAGATGCGGCTCTGGCGCTTGAGGGCGACTTCGCGATCGTCCAGGCGCCGGGAGGTATACATGAGGCGGAAGGCGCGGATAAGCTGTTCCGGATCGAGGCCGTCATGTATTCTGGCAGACGCGGATTGGGTAACTGGCGAAGTGGAAGCCACCGATGGCGAATCCCCCTCCACCAGTTTAATCGAGAAGCGGAGCGAATCGAGTGCGAAAGGACAGGGATTTCAGGTACGGGGTGCTCTCCGGTCCGAGTCATCCCGGCGCACGCCGCGGGCTGCTAGAATCCAAAGTCACTCTGCCGTTGGAGGAATCGATGAGAAAACTGCTATTCGCGCTGTTGCTTTCCGTTCTGGCGCAGACCCTGCTTGCCCAGGGGGCGCCGCCGCAGGGGGCTGCCAACCAGCCTTACACAATGGAGTACTATTACAAGGCTCAATGGGGGCATCAGCAGGAGTTTTTACAGCTCTTCCTGAAGAACCACTACCCCTTGCTGCAGAAGATTGTCGAGAGCGGGCGCATGCTCTCGGTGAAGATTGAGCAGCCCAGCAACCACATGACCGAGGATGCAAGATGGGATTATCGCGTGACGATCCGG
>JBEKYE010000158.1:0-10159 GCA_049511275.1 Bryobacteraceae bacterium | reverse complement strand
GCCGCCATCCACCAGGTGTTCCTCGGCCACCACCATGGCCCGCGTTTCCGCCGCCGCCCGCGCGATGGCTTCGCGGTCGATGGGCTTTGCCGTGTGCATATCCACCACGCGCGCCGAAATGCCTTCGCCTTCCAGCACGTCCGCGGCCAGCAGCGCCTGCGCCACCAGCAACCCGTTCGCGATGACGGTGACATCGCGTCCTTCCGCCACCTCGATCGCCTTGCCGATCTCGAACTTCTGGTCGCTGCCGTAAATGATCGGCGCCTTCGGCCGCCCGGTACGGATGAATACCGGTCCCACGTACGCCGCCGCCGCGCGCACCAGCGCTTTGGTGGCCGCTTCGTCGGCCGGCGCAATCACCACGAACCGGGCCAGGGAACAGGCCAGCCCGATTTCCTCGATGCTCATCTGCGACGGCCCGTCTTCGCCGATGGAAATTCCGCTGTGCGTCCCCACCACTTTCAGATTCACGAAAGGATACGCCGCGCACACGCGCAATTGTTCGAAACCCTTGTTCATCGCGAATGCCGAAAAACTGGAAATGAACGGGATCTTGCCCGCCAGCGCCAGCCCCGCGCCCACCCCCGTCATGTCGGCCTCGGCGATTCCCAACGAGACGAACCGCTCCGGGAACTCCTTCGCGAAATACACCGTCATGGTGGATTTCGAAAGGTCCGCGTCGCACACGACAACATCCTTATTTTCGTGACCCAACTCCACCAGCACGCGCCCGAAGGCCTCGCGCGTGGCGGCGCCCAGCTTGATTTCGAACTTGGTTCTTGCGGCCATTTTATTTGAGCTCCTGGAGCGCCAGTTTCACTTCATCCGCCGTCGGCGCCGTGCCGTGGAACTTGGGATTGTTCTCCATAAATGAAACGCCCTTGCCTTTGATGGTGTGCGCCACGATGCAGGTGGGCTTGCCCTTGGTGGCTTCGGCTTCGTCGAAAGCCTTCTCGATGGCCGCGAAGTCGTGGCCGTCGATCTCGATGGTATGCCACCCGAAAGCCCGCCATTTCTCGGCCAGCGGCGCGATCTCCATGATGTCGTGCACGAAGCCGTCGAGCTGGATCCGGTTGTAATCCACAATCGCCGCCACGTTGTCGAGCTTGTGGAACGCGCCCGCCATGGCGGCTTCCCAGATCTGGCCTTCCTGGACCTCGCCGTCGCCCAGCATGACGTAGGTGCGGCTGGCCCGCCCGTCCAGGCGCGCCGCGAAGCCCATCCCCAGCGCCATCGAAAGACCTTCGCCCAGCGATCCGGTGGAGGCCTCCAGCGACGGTATGAACCGCATGTCCGGGTGGCCCTGATAGACCGAGCCGAGCTTGCGCAGCGTGTTCAGTTGATCGAGCGGCGTATCGGCGTACCCCGCCTCCGCCATGACGGCATAGAGCACCGGCGCCGCGTGCCCTTTGGAGAGAATGAAGCGGTCCCGGTCCACCCACTTGGGGTTCTTCGGATCGATCCGCATTCGGTTGAAGTAAAGTTCAACCACGATCTCCACGGCCGAAAGCGAACCGCCCGGGTGCCCGGACTTGGCCGCGCCAATCATCTCAATGATTTCCCGCCGGATCCGCTTGGCGGTGATCTTCAACTCCTCTATGGATTTAGGCATGTTGGGACGAATCCATTCTAGCAAATCGCCGGAAATCACCACCCTCCGGGGTACGCTCATATCGTCTGAAGATAACATCCTGTTAACCTAACGCGGTATTGTTGCACGCCTCTCTGGAGTTTATTCTGTATAGCGCGAGCAGAATCATGTCCAAGCCGGAAACCGACGCCCGCGTTGTCTCCCAATTGCGCCGCCTTCCGGCGGTGTCACGCCATCCAGGTGTCTCCTGGGAAGCGTCCGGGCCCTGCCGTGCCGGAGCCCGTGTTTCGTATGCCTAACGAAGCCATCCTGGTGGTCGATGACGCTCCCGTCAACCTGAAGCTCACCGGCATCCTTCTGCGCAAGGAAGGCTATGACGTGCATTCCGCGGTTGACGCCGAACAGGCCCTCGATCTGCTCAAAACCTTCCATCCCGATCTCATGCTGGTCGATATTCAACTCCCCGGCATGAACGGCCTGGAACTGACCCGCCGCATCAAGCGGGATGATCGCACGCGCGACATCGTGGTCGTCGCCCTCACCGCCTGCGCGATGAAGGGAGACGACGAGAAGGCCTTCCAGGCCGGCTGCCAAGGCTATATCACCAAGCCCATCGCGACCGGCACGCTTGCCGGCCGCATTCGCGAGTACCTCGACCACCGGCCCGCGCCGCCGCCCGCCCCTGTCGAGCCCGCTACGCAGCCCGTCGCCGTCGCGCCCCCTCCGCCAGCCGTCGCCATTGCGCCCCCTGCGCCAGCCGTCGCCATTGCGCCCCCTGCGCAGCCGCCAAGCCTTCCCGGCGGCCTGTGCTTAACCCCGGTCGAGATGGAGAGCCTGCGGCGGCGATTCCTGGAAGACGCCACCATCCAGGTCCGGCTCATGACGGAATCCCTCACTCGCACGCTCGACGTGCCAGGCGCCCTGCGCACCTGCCGCGATTGGGCCGCCGCCGCCGCCACGCTGAATTACCAGGCCATCGCCACACTGGCAAGCCAGGTGGAAGGGCTTCTGAGCGCCCCCAGGCCCGATACCGCTTCGCTCGACGAAGCTCTCTCCAACCTCATGATCGGTCTCATCGAAGCTCCCGAATCCGTCACCGGTCCCGTGCCCGATCCCATCGTCGCCGCCCTCAAGGGGAGGCGCGTGGCTCTCGTCGGCTTCTCCGCCGACGATGCCGAGCGTCTCTGCGTCGCCCTGGAACGCGCCAGCGCCAAGCCGCGATATTTCGACCGCGTCACCTCCCGCGATTCCGACCCGGTTCGCGAGTGCAGTCTGATCCTCCTAGCCGTCACCCCCGCAACCAGGGACATCTTCCTGCTTGCCGCGGAGCCCGCCGCCTTGTCCAGCCCGCCCATGGTCCTGGCCGGAGCCCGCGACCAGATTCTCGCGCTCGATTACTCAGTCCAACTCCGTGCCTGCGAGGTTCTTATCGATGGGTGGCAACCCGAAGAAGCGCTCATGCGCGTCGCCTTCGGGCTTTCCCGCAAGGAAGCTGCCCGGGCCGCGGCCGCTCCGGCCGTGGCCGGCGCGGTCCGCGCCGCTGCTCCTCAAGTTCCGGTCAACGGGTCCAACAACCACGCCAGCTCGGAAGTGCTGGTGGCCGACGACGATCTGACCGTCCGCCTGGTGGTGCGCAGCGCCCTGGAGAACGCCGGCATCCGGTGCCGCATGGCCTCCAGCGGACCCGAAGCCTTGCAGATCCTCCGCGATTGCCGCCCGTGCGCCGCCGTCCTCGACATCAACATGCCCGGCATGGACGGCTACGAGGTGCTCTCGGCGGCTCGCCTCGAAGCCATCCCCGTGCGCATCCTGCTCCTCACCGCCCGGCAGCAGGAAGCCGACATCACCCGCGGCTTCACGCTGGGCGCCGACGACTATCTGATCAAGCCCTTCAATCCCCCCGAACTGGTCGCCCGCCTCAGGCGTTTCCTGCGGCCGCGCAGCGAGCAGCGAGGGTAGGAGCTCTGAAAAAACCCTGGGGCGCAGGCGGCACCGCCTGCTATTCGGCCCTTTCACCTGAAAAAACCCAGCCAACGGAAACCAAAGAAGATCCATCATAAGGTCATGGGACGAACCGCCAGCCAAGAGCAAGAAGCATGATGCGCGCAACTTCGCGAGGGATGATCGCACTTCTCGCCGCAGGCGCCGTCTTTGCCCAGCCGCGGGACACGCGCCCGGCTTACGAAGCGGCCTCGGTCAAAATCAACACCTCCGGCAGCGGCCACAGTTCGTCGGACGGGTCCAAGGGGCAGGTCGTCATGACGAACCAGACGCTGAAACGCCTCATCGAGCGGGCCTACAACGTCAAGCCGTTGCAGGTAACCGGCCCGGGCTGGATGGAAGACGTCCGCTTCGACATCGCCGCCAAGTATCCGCCGGACACCAAGAACGACGACCACTTGCTCATGCTGCGAACGCTGCTCGAAGACCGCTTCAAGCTGGCCGTGCATCGCGAATCGAAGGATATGCCCGGCTACGCGCTGGTGGTGGCCAAGAGCGGCTTCAAACTCAAGCCGGTTGAGCCAGGCGGGTCCGGTACCGACCACAACGGGGGGCGTGTGCAAACCATGACGGCAACGAAGAACTCGATGGCTCAGCTAGCCGACTTCGTGGCACGCACTTTGGGGGAAATGGTGGTCGACCAGACGGGCATCGAGGGCGTCTACGACTTCGAGCTCCGCTGGACCAACGAAGATCAGAACCCCAGTGCCACCGACCTTGACGGAGTCCCTTCCCTGTTCACCGCGCTCGAGGAGACGCTTGGTCTCCGCCTGCAGCCCCAAAAAGTCCCGGTCGAGATCGTCGTGGTGGACCATGTGGAACGGGTTCCCACGGAAAACTGAACCGGCACATCAGCTCCCTCCGCCCTGCCGACCCCTTGCGGGGGTATACTTTCTCCATGCCATTGACTTTGACCTCCGAACAAAGGGCCGATTTCGCCAGGCGCGGCGTTTCCCGCCGCGGCTTTCATCAGATCGCAGCCATCCTCGCCGCCGGCGGCGCCTTGCCGCTCTTCACCGAACGCGCCCTCGCGCAGCGCGCCACCGATCGCTCGCTCGCGCCCGGAACCGTCAAAATCGACGCTAACGAAAACCCCATGGGCCCCATTCCCGAGGCCGCCGAGGCCATGCGCGCCATCGTCCAGGATGGCGGCCGCTACCTCGACGATCTCACTCCCAAAATGGTCCGCGCCATCGCCGCCATGGAGAATCTCGACCCGGCTTCCGTCCATGCCTATCCCGGTTCGAGCGACCCTCTCTTTCGCTCGGTCCTGGCCTTCTGCGGCAAGGAGCGCCCGTATGTCGTGGCCGACCCCAGTTTCGAAATCGGCGCCCACGCCGCCGGCATCGTCGGCGCCCCCGTCATCAATGTGCCGTTGGCGAAAGGGACCTTCGCGCACGACGTCAAGGCCATGGCTGCCGCCCACCCCACCCCCGGTATCATCTACGTCTGCAATCCCAACAATCCCACCGGCACGGTCACTCCCAAAGCCGATATCGAATGGCTCGTCAACAATAAGCCTGCGGGCGCCGTGGTGCTGCTGGACGAAGCCTACATCCATTTTTCGTCCAGTGCCGTCATGGGCTCCTACCTGGTGGCCGCCGGCAAAGACGTCATCCTGCTGCGCACGTTTTCAAAAATCTACGGAATGGCCGGCCTGCGCGCCGGCGCCGCCATGGCCCGGCCCGATCTGCTTCGCAAAATCAATCAATTCACCTCCGGATTCATGCCCGTCACCGCTACCACCGGCGCTATTGTCAGCCTCAATTCCAAGACGCTGGTCCCGGAGCGGCGCAAGACGGTTCACGATATCCGCGAGGAAACCCTGGCCTTCCTGGCATCGCACAAAATCGAGACCATCCCGTCGGAAGCCAACATGTTCATGATGAACGTGAAGAAGCCCGGCCGCGAATTCGCGAGCGCCATGCTGAATGAGAAGGTGGCCATCGGCCGTACCTGGCCGATCATGCCCACATGGGTCCGCGTCACCGTCGGCACCGCTGCCGAGATGGAGCGGTTCCGTGCAGCCTGCCTCAAGTGCTACACCGCTTGAGTGGCTTTAGAGGGTGCTGAAAAACCCGAAACGAAGATTTCAACGCAGAGGCGCAGAGGCACGGAGAAAGGCAGAAACAAAAACACTTTTCTGTTGTCGTTCCTGGCTTTTCTCCGCGTCTCCGCGCCTCCGCGTTGAAATCTTATCTCATGACAACAGCCGCGCGGCCGGTTTCGCAAAATAAGTCAGGATGATGCCGGCCCCCGCCCGCGTGATCGAGGTCAGCGTCTCCATCATCGCCCGGTCGTGGTCCAGCCACCCGTTGCGCGCCGCCGCCACTATCATCGAGTATTCCCCGCTCACCTGGTAGGCCGCTATCGGCGCGTCGAACCGCTGCCGCGCCCGGCTGATCAGGTCGAGGTATGGCAGCGCGGGCTTCACCATGATAATGTCGGCGCCTTCCTCGAGATCCAGTTCGATCTCCTGCATCGCCTCGCGCCCGTTGGCCGGGTCCATCTGGTAGCTCCGCCGGTCGCCGAACTGCGGCGCCGATTCCGCGGCCTCGCGGAACGGCCCGTAAAACACCGACGCGAACTTCGCGGCGTACGCCATAATCGGAGTCTTCTCGTACCCGCTCGAGTCCAGCGCCTGCCGGATCGCCCACACCCGCCCGTCCATCATGTCGGAGGGCGCCACGATGTGAGCCCCCGCCCGCGCGTGCGAAAGCGCCGCCTTGGCCAGCCACTGCAAGGTGGTGTCGTTGTCCACGTCGCCATCCTTGACATACCCGCAGTGCCCGTGGCTGGTATATTCGCAGTTGCAGACGTCCGTCACCACCAGCAGGTCCGGCACTTCCTTGCGAATCGCGCGAATGGCCCGTTGCACAATGCCGTTTTCGTCGTACGCGCCCGACGCCATCTCGTCTTTCGATTCCGGCAGCCCGAACAGGATCACCCCGCCGATACCCAGCGACTGCACCTCCACGCACTCCTTCACCAGCTCGTCCACCGACAATTGATAGTTGCCGGGCATCGAGCCGATCTCATGGCGCACCCCTTCTCCCGGGCAGACAAACAGCGGCAGAACGAACTGGCCCGGATGGAGATGAGTCTCGCGGACCAGATCGCGAATGGCCGGCGTGGCGCGCAACCGCCGCAGACGATGGGTTGGGAAGGGCATAAACCTGGATTGTAACTCCCTGCAGGTACCAGGCAGGCCGCCGGGGACTTGACATGGCCTACGGCCCGGTTAAAATAAACCTCATCTACCGTTGTTATGCAGACCGCTTGCGAGCACACCCGCACCAAGATCATCGCCCGGCGAGATGGCGTGGACTACCTGGAATGTCTGGATTGCCATCAGATCTTCGAGGACGAGGATCTCGATCCCGTGAAGGTCGAGGAAGAAGAAGAATAGCGGCCCCGGCATTCGCGCGAGCCAGTACCGGCGGAATCGCGCGCCAAGTGGGACCGGCTCCCGGCCGGCCGATGACAGTCCGGCAGGCCTGTCCTACCTTATGATGTGGGCGGCGGCGAAGGCGCCGATGTAGGCCACTGCCGTCATGTAGGCGAATTGCGCCGCGGGCCATTTCCATCCGCCGGTCTCGCGACGCACCACGGCGATGGTCGAAATACATTGCATGGCGAAGGCGAAGAAGATCAGCAGGGCCACTGCGCCGCCGGGCGTCAGGTCGTTGTGCAGCGCCGCCTCCAACCCGTGCGTGTTGGCCTTCGGGTCCATTCCGTAGATGGTCCCCAGCGTCGCGATGATGGTCTCGCGCGCGGCCACCGCGGTAATCAGGCCGATCCCGATCTTCCAGTTGAAACCGAGCGGCTTGATGATGGGCTCGATGGTCCGCCCCGCCACGCCGGCCAGGCTGTCCTCGATTCTCGGCGGATGACCGTTGCTGTAGGGGACATTCGCCGCCACCCACAGGATTACCGTCACCAGCAGGATGATGGTTCCGGCGCGGTACAGGAAGACCTTGGAGCGATCGAGTAGCCGCAGCCCGATGGATTGGAACGTGGGCCAGCGGTACGACGGCATCTCCAGCAGAAAGGGAGTGCGCGCGCTTTTTAAAATGGAGGACTTCAAGACCCGCGCTGTGAAAACCGCCATGGCGAAGCCCAGGATGTAGAGTCCCAGGATGGCCGCCGCGCCTTCGGAAAGGAATGGCCCCAGCAACTGCTTCTTGGGAATGAAGGCCGCCACAATCAAGATGTAGACCGGCAGGCGGGCCGAACAGGTCATGAACGGCGCTACCAGGATGGTGGCGATGCGGTCCCGCTTGTTTTCGATGGTGCGCGTGGAGAGAATGGCGGGCACTGCGCAGGCGTACGCCGAGAGCAGCGGGATGAAGGATTTGCCTTGCAGCCCGACCTTCGCCATGGTGCGGTCGGCGATGAGTGCGGCGCGGGCGAGGTAGCCCGAGTCCTCCAGAATGCCGATGAAGAGGAACAACAGAAGCACTTGCGGGAGAAAGGCAATGACCGAGCCGACGCCGGGCCAGATGCCGCCCGTGAGCAGCGAGCGGAAGAGCGAATCGGGCAGCACAGTTGCAATCCGATTGCCGGAGACCTGCACCAGCCAGTCGATGGCGTTTTTGGTGGGAGCGGCAATTCCGAAGATGGTCTGGAAGATGCCGATCACCACCGCGAGGAAAACCAGGGGCCCCCACACCGGGTGCAGGAACACGGCGTCCAGGCGGCGCGTCCATTTGGGTGGAATGGGCGGGAGATAGGCCGCTTGCTCGCCCACTTGTCCGGCCCACGCGCGGCACTTCGGCACGTCCTGCAGCATGGGCAATTGCTTGGGTTCCGGCCTGGGCATGGCGCCGGCCAGGAAGTCGAACACCTGTTCAATGCCCGTGCCCTGCCGCGCGGCGATCAGCGCGACGGGCGCACCCAACTCGGCGGAGAGTTTTTTTAAATCCACGCGGCCGCCGCGCCTCGACAGATCGTCGGCCATGTTCAGGATCACCAGCGTCGGCATGCCGAGCGCCAGAATGGGCGCGGCCAGCATCAGGTTGCGCGACAGGTTGGTGGAATCCAGAACCAGCAGCACGGCTTCCGGCCTGGCGGTATCTTCGCGGCGGCCCGTCAGTACGTCAAAGGCCACCTGCTCGTCCTCCGAGCGTGGCGAGAGACTGTAGACGCCGGGAAGGTCAATCAGTTGCACCTGGCGGCCGTCCGGCAAAGTCGCGACCCCGGTGTGCTGCTCCACGGTGACGCCGGGGAAATTGGCCACTTTCTGGCGCAGGCCGGTGAGGCGGTTGAAGAGCGTGGTCTTGCCGGAGTTCGGCGGGCCGATCACCGCGACTGTCTTGGGCGCCGTCCGCGGACCGGGAAACGGGATCGTGGCCGTCGCGCAAGTCTGGCAGTCGCCGCAACCGTTCATTACGCCCCCGGTGCGTGAACTGGCTTCACAACCTTCTCGCGCCGCACCTTGAGGCGCCGCGCGGTTTCCCGCCGCAGCGCGATTTCCGACCCGTCCACCTGAAACACCTGCGGATCGCCTCCCGGAGCGCTGCGCCCCGCGGTGATTTGCGCGCCCGGCAGAAAACCCAGTTCCATCAAGCGGCGCGCTTCTTCACCCGGCAAATCGATTCCATCCAGAATCGCCGCGTCGCCGCGGTGGAGATCGACCAGGCTTCCCTGCATTTCACCCGGAGTTTGGTAGTTGCCACTGAGTTGCATCTCTATTCCAGTATGCGGGAGTCCGAAATAGTTGTCAAGGGCCGGTTGTTTTTTTCCGCGTTTTTTCGATCCCAATGGTATCCCTGGGGGCTCCAAGTGCGCCAAAATAAAGGATAGCAGAATGTCCTCTGAATTCACCATAAGGCGTTTCCGCCTGTCCGACATGGTTAGAATCCTCGAGATCGAGCGGGCCATTTTTCCCCGCGATGCATATGATCGCAACCTGTTTGCAGAATATTTCCACACCTGCGGGGAACTGTTTCTCGTCCTGGTGCGGCGCGGGAACATTTGCGGGTATATGCTTACCTGCATCCGGCCGCGACCGGAAATCGTCTCCCTGGCGGTTCAACCCGGGGAGCGGCGCAAAGGCGCGGCTCGCCTCTTGCTGGAATCCACCATCCGGCGGTTGCGGCGCCGCCAGGTGGGCCGCTTGAACCTGATGGTTCGCGTGAAGAACCGAGCGGCACGGAAGTTCTACGTGAAGCACGGGTTTGTCAAAATCCGGGTGGTCCGGCAGTACTACGAAGACGGCACAGACGGCTTCCTGATGTCGAGAAATCTGTAAACGCGGGCGAAACGCATAGCCCCTGCCGCCACGTCTAACGAACATGCCTCAACATGTCAGTCTGTTTCCCATGAGCCGCCGGACGATGTTAGCGCTGGCCGGCGTGGCCCTGGCGCCGTGGGAACTGCTGGAAGCCTCCACCAGCGATTTCTGGAACAAAAAGGACCCATCCAAGTGGAGCCAGGACGAGATCGACCAACTGACCTCGAAATCGCCCTGGGCGAAGCAAGTGACGGCCACGTATGCTCCCGGCAGTAACAATGGCGGCTATGGCAACGGTTCGCCCAATGGCAACCCCAATGGAGGCGGCTATC
>JBEKYE010000157.1:0-10174 GCA_049511275.1 Bryobacteraceae bacterium | reverse complement strand
GGGCGAAAACGGCGCCACCCGCACCATTACCTTCCGCGAATTGCGCGAGGAAGCCAATCGCGTCGCCAATGGATTGGTGGCGCTCGGTCTCGAGCCCGGCGACCGCGTGGCCCTGTGCATGCCCATGGCGCCGGAAATCCTGTCGATCCTCTACGGCTGTTTCAAGGCCGGGCTCACCGTGGTTCCCATCTTCGCCGGCTTCGGATCGGGCGCCATTGCGACGCGCCTGGAAGATTCCGGCGCGCGCGTGCTCTTCACCGCACATCACTTCGAGCGCCGCGGCAAGCCGATTCCGCTGCTGGAAAAAATGCCGCGCGATATTCACTCGATTCGCACTATCGTCGTGGGTGATGATCCGCTCTTCGCCGATCAACCCTCCGAAGCGCCCACCGCATCCCTCGATTCCGAAGCCCGCGCTTTCATCCTCTATACTTCCGGCACCACCGGCAAACCCAAAGGCGCGGTCCACACGCACGCCGGCTGCCTGGCGCAAATGGGGAAGGAAATCTGGCTGGCTTTCGACCACCAGCCGGCCGACCGCTTTTTCTGGCTCTCCGATATCGGCTGGATGATGGGCCCGTGGAGCATTCTCGGCAACCACCTTTTCGGCGGCACTATCTTCATGTACGACGGCGCGCCCGATTTCCCCGGCCCCATGCGCCTTTGGGAGATGATCGAGCGCCACGGCATCACCACCTTCGGAGTCTCCCCGACCGCCATCCGCGTCTTGAGCAAGGCCGCCGGCGACCCGCCCGCCATGGCCTCGCTGCGGCTGCTCGGTTCCACCGGCGAGCCGTGGGACGAAGCTTCCTGGCTCTGGTTCTTCGAGCGGGTGGGCCACCGCCGCTGTCCCATCATCAACATTTCCGGGGGCACCGAAATCGTCGGCTGCTTCCTGTTCCCGCTGCCCATTCAGGCGCTCAAGCCCTGCACGCTGGGCGGGCCAGCGCCCGGCATGGCCACCGAAGTGGTGGACGAAAACGGCGCACCCGTGCGTGGCCGCAAAGGCTACCTGGTCTGCACGCGCCCATCGCCTTCCATGACACGCGGCCTCTGGAACGACCCGCAGCGGTACCTCGATACCTACTGGTCGCGATTCCCCGGCATGTGGTATCACGGCGATTGGGCCAGCGTGGATGAAGACGGCCACTGGTTCCTGCACGGCCGCGCCGATGAATCCATGAACGTGGCCGGCCGCAAAGTGGGTCCCGCGGAAGTGGAAGCAGCCATGATGCTGCACCCCGGGGTGGCCGAAGCCGCCGTCATCGGCGTGCCCGACGAACTGAAGGGCGAAGCCATTGTGGGCTATGCCGTGGCCAGGCGCGGCGTAGTGGTGGATGGCGCGGCTGTCTGCCGCACCGTGGTGGAATCGCTCGGTCCTATTTTCCGGCTGCGCGAAGTGATCGTGGTGGCCGAGCTGCCGAAGACACAGAGCGGGAAAATTGTGCGCCGCCTCATCCGTTCGAAGTACATCGGCGAGCCGCTGGGCGACCTTTCCGCCGTGGCGAACCCCTGGGCACTGGAATAACATCGCAGGCGGCACCGCCTGCGCCACCAAAACAGATCCTGCGCTCTCAGTGGTGGGGCAGGCGGCGCCGCCTGCCGAGATCTACGGCTCCAGAAACATCTCGCCGCAAACCGCGTCCCAGTCGGCTTCCGGATACGCCGCCGCGATGTCTTTTACCGGCACACCGCCGTCGGCCAGCGTGGCAGCCGCGCCTGCTTCGGCGGAGAGCGCGATTTGCAGCCGCTCCATTTCGCGCATCAACCACGGCCACACTTCGGCGCCGCGCAGCAGGTGGCGGAAGTCCATCTCGCCATGGCCCGCGGGCTTGACCCGCAGATACCAGCCGCCGCCCGGCGTTCCCGTCTCCACCACTTCACCGTCCACCGGCGAAAGCACGCGCACGCTGGCGTCGCGCTTGCGCACCCGGAACGCCGTGCCGTTCACCGAAACCCGTGTGCCCGGCGGCGGCAATTCCACCGCGTCCGGAACGCCCAGCAGCCGCTCGCCCAGATCGTCCAGTCCCACCGTCACCGTGCCATCCGGCTCCACGCGGGCCCAGGTGTGGCCGCGATGGTAGAAGCGGTCCAGCGGAAACGTCATGCCCAGAATCTCTTCTTCCGCCGCTTGCGCCTCCGGAACCGGGCGCAGCGCGATCAGCTTCGCGTGCGTCTCGCAGTGCCGGCAATCGAAAGCGTTGGCGCACTCCCGGCTTTGGAATTCGCCCGTCAACACGTGGCGGCACACGCGGTCCTGCGGCGGCAGATCGTGGAAGTCCGAATGCCAGCCGATATCCTCCGCGCGGTGCTCCACGAGCGCCCGCCGCGAACGCCGCGCCGCCACAATCAGGGTGGTCGCCACAGCCGCGAGCACCGTGTAGAAAGCCCCCAGGAAGATAATGTGTCCCGCGTTCCAATGAAATCCATAAATCCAAGGCAACATGATTAGTACCTCCGCGCCATTTCGAGCGGCTCTCCCACTTCTTCTGTTTTCACTTCCGTTTGCAACATCCGCTCGTCCGGGAAAAGCCGGAAATAGCGGAACGAGAAACTGTACACCAGCACGCCATAGGCCACAACCGCCAGGAACGTGCCGGTCTCCTGCCAGCTTGGCGTGTACCAGAGGAATTTATCGAACGAAAGCGTCGGCAGCGCCAGCGTTTGTACCGTCATGACGAACCGGTTCAGCGCCACTCCCAGGCACGCCATGGCCGCCGCCGAGACCAACCAGCCGCGGCGCCGCCGCAGCGCCGGCATCAGCAGAATCAAGGCCGGCGCCAACCCGAAGATGACGATTTCCGAGAAGAGAATCCACGTGCCGAAGGGATTCCAACTGTAGTATTGCCACGCCGGGAAACCGACCCCCGGCGAAGTCCGGTTGATCCAGATCAGCGTGTCCACGCTCTTGGCCAGCACATAAACCGCCAGCATCAGACCGGAGATCCGTCCCAGCAACTCAAGCACTTCCGGCCGCACCAGCCGCTTCCTGGTGATCTTTTCCACCATCCAGGTGGTCAGCAGGATGAAGCTCGGGCCGACCGCCGCCGCTGAAATAATGAACAGGAAGAACGTGGAGGGCCACAACGCCAGGCCTTCGCGAAACGCGAACGGCCGCCCGCGCAGTACGCCGTACAGGCCGCCGAGCGACCCCTGGTGGAAGAACGAAAGGAACGTCCCCACGCCCGCCAGCACATAAACCAGCTTGTGCAGCTCAAATTCGAACACCAGGAATGACGGCACCTGGCGCAGCTTGCGGTTCTTGAGCACAATCGGCAGATATTCGATGGCCAGCACCGCCAGGTAGCAACTGATGCAGAACGTCACTTCCGTCAGCATGGAATGCACGTTCGGGTACCAGAACGTGAACCACGCGCGCAGCGGCTGGCCCACATCCACCATCAGGACGCACACCGCGCCGCTATAGCAGACCAGGCCGATGACCACGGCGCTGTTGATGACGGCCTTCAGCTCGTGGAGCTTCAGAATGTACACCAGGAACCCGGTGAAGAATGCGCCCGCTCCCAGCGCGATGACCGTCAGGTCGAGAAAGATCCACAGCCCGAAGGCGAAGCGATTGTCCATGTTGGTCTGGTTCAGGCCCTTGACCAGGCACAAACCGGCCGAGTAAAGCCCGAATCCGAGCATCGCCACCCACGGCGCCATCCACAAAAAGAACCGGTTGGGGGAGCACCGCCGCACACCGCGTGTTATGAAATCCTTATCCACGGGCGATCTCCTTTCCGCTCTGCTCCGGCCGGGGCGCCTGCGCCATCTCCCGCACCCACTGGCGCTTCGACCGGTAGTAAACCTTGGTCTCGGTGCCCAGCCTTTCGAGCAGCCGGAAGCTCTCCGCCTGCTTGGCCGCCCGCGCCGGCTCGCTCGCCGGGTGGTTCAGATCGCCGAAGCGGATGGCGCCCGCCGGGCAGGCCTCCACGCAGGCCGGCGTGTACTCCACCGGCTCTCCAGCCGGCTTCCCCGCGGCCGCCGCAAGCTGTTTGGCCGCGTGCCATCGCCCGTGGCAGAAATTGCACTTCTCGACGACGCCCCGCATGCGCGGCGTCACATCGGGATTCAGCGTCTTCTCCATGCCTTTCGGCCAGGCCGGATCCCACCAGTTGAAGTAACGCGCGTGATACGGGCAGGCCGCCATGCAATACCGGCAACCCAGGCACCGTTCCGCCATCTGTCCCACCACGCCCGTGGCCGGGTCCAGATCCACCGCCTGTTGCGGGCACACGTGGACGCACGGCGTATCGTGGTCGCACTGCTGGCACATCACCGGCACAAAGGCCGTGCGACGGTTGGGATACTCTTCCCCGTTATCCACCTTGTAGACGCGCAGCCAGGTCAAGCCTTTGCGGTCGTTGGCGCCCTGGTGCGCGGGCGGGACGTTGTTCTCCACGGCGCAGGCCACCATGCAGGCCCCGCACCCGTTGCAGCGGTCGACGTCGATGGTCATCCCGTACCTGGCCGGATGAATCGGTTTGATTTCGGAGATCATGCCCGCACCACCTTTGCCCCCACGCCGGCGCCGCACACGTCCAGCACCGCCGGCCGCGATGCCACCAGCACCGCGCCGAGCGGAACGCCCGCATCCACTCTCACTTCCACATCGATTCGGCCCGCCAGCGTCTCAAGCACCGCCCGTGCGCCATCCTCGACTCCCGCCGCGCGGGCTTCGAGGGGATGAATCGCCACCTGTTCCGGCCCGAGCTTGAGGTTCGATTCCTGGTAAATTTTGGAAAGCAGCGGCGAGGAGGGCGCTTCCGTGAGGACCACCACCAGCGGCAGGTCGTCCGTCAAGTCCGCCGCCTGGCGCGTTGTTCCCGCGGCCACCTTGACGGCTGCCGGCCGCCTGGCCGGTTCCACTTCATCCATCCAGCACGCGCCGGCCTGAAGCGCCTTCCAGAAGTCGTCGATCTTCACGTCTTTGGCCGCCACCGATTTTCCGCCGGCATAGGTGAACAGCGTGCCGCGGCCGGCTCGGTGGATGGCGTCGGCGCGTTCCCGCAGCGTGTCGCCCACTTGCAGGCCGGCCGCCCTGGCGATCCACTCTTCCGGTTTCACTACGCCTTCCGGCGCCTGGACCAGCGGGACGGACATGCGGAACGTAGCCGCTACAGAATCCACCGCCGGCGGGATGTCGTCCGTCACTTCCGGGTAAACCCCGGCCGGCACCAGGTATTGCGCGTGCCGCCCGTAGCCTTCGCGCGTCCAGCCCAGCGTCACCACCACCGAATTGTCCCGCACCAGCTTGGGTTCAACGGCGCTCCACGGCAGGTAGGCTCCCGGCGCCGATTCATCGATGAGCAGCACGCGAATCGACCCGTCTTCCACCGACGCCAGATCCACCGCCGGCGCCGCTTTTTTCCACGCGTCCGGCACCGGCGCCTCGCGACGCGCCACGATGGTGCGCCCCAGCGCGCCCAGCGCGTCATTCAACTGCGCCGCGCTCTTCGACCGCGCGCCGCCCAGCACCAACGCCGGCCCGTTCTCCCGCAACTCGCCGGCGAGCAGCAAAAACTGTTGCTCGGCAATTCCCGTGGCTTCCGCTGCCGCTACCGGCGTTTGCCCGGCCAGCGCCTGCAGGATGCCCTGCCCCAGCGCTTCTTCCGAGCCCGCTTTGATCCGCAGCCACTGGTCGGCCATGGCCGCCGTGCGCGATTCCACGGCATCCGCCTGGATCAGATGAAAGCCGGCGCGCGCCGCCATCACGTTGCCGGGCGTGCCCCAATCTTCGAGCAGCGGCACACCCAGGCTCAGCACCGTGCGGGCCTTCGAGAGGTCGATGGCGGCATTTGGCAGCGCGCCGCCGGCCGCCACGTACACACCGTTCTTCACCGCCGCCATGGCTCGCCGGGAGGTCCACGACGTCGTCCGTCCCGGCCGCAAGTCGAGCACGGCCATGTGTTCGTTCCCGGCCAGGCGGTCCATGGCGGCCGTCACCGCCGCCATGGCTTCCCGCGCCGATCCCCGCGTGACCCGCGCCGGATGATATGGCAGATGATGTCCCGCCAGGCCATACGCGCAGAGCGCCCCATGGCTCAGCGGGTGTCCCGCCACTCCCGCCAGCGACACCGGCTGTTCGGCCACGCACCTGGCCCGCACCGCGCAGCCCGCCGCGCATAACGCGCAGTTGGTGTACCTGGCGGTGATGGCGCCACGCGCCGGCCGCGGAATCCCCGGCCAGTTTTCCGACCACAACGCCGAATCGGTGACCAGCCTCCACGGAGCCGGAGTCATCAGGATGCCCACGGCCGAGCCGCCTGCGAACAACAGTATGTCTCTGCGAGTGGTTTTCATTTGTGGCAATCCAGGCAACTTTGTTCCATCCGCTTGGCGCGGTGGCAATCCACGCAGTCCGCCATTTTCATTCCGTGATTGGTGCCGCTTACCTTCCAGATATCCGCCGAATAACCGCTGATCCGGTCCTCCCGGTACACGCGGAGTGAATCGCTCGCGCCGGTCGGGCCGTGGCAGCTCTCGCACGTCATTCCCGCCCGCTTCACGTGCACGCTGTGCGAAAAGAAAACGTTTTCCGGCTGCCGCGCGTAGTCCGCCCACTGCGGCTCGCGGTTGGGCGTCACGTATTGATCGATAAAGTTTTTCTCCGCCGCGGTGGTTCCCATGGGCGCCGCGTGGCAGCCCGAGCACTTGTCGAGCGTGGGAATGCCCGCGAACGTTCCGTCTTCGCGGAACGCGTGGCAATCCTCGCATTTCGCGCCGGCCTTATCCGCGTGGACCTTATGGCTGAAGTCCACCGGCTGCGGCCGGCGCAGGTTGATGGCGTAGGGAAAGCCGACCCAGCCCAAGCCCAGGGCCATCAGCGTCCCAGCCAGAAACGGGATTTTTCCGCGTATCGTCACGGCTTTATTTCCTGGAAAAGAATTCGTAAAACAGCCCCAGCATCTGGTCTCGTTCCAGACGCCCCGCGAGGCCGGCGGCAAACATTCCACCGTCCGCCACGCAGCCGGTCTGCTGCTGCAAATACTCGTTGATCCTCTTTTGCTCCCGCTCCATCCACTGCCGCGCTTCCCCGCCGTCCATCAGCTCGCACCCGGTTCCGGCCTGCAGCTGCCCTTCGAACAACCAGCCTCGCGTATACGGCTCGGCCGTCAACCGGTCCGGGTTGGCGCGCAAGTACAAATTGCAACCCGTCAGCAGGAAGGGGTTCGGAAAGACGACTTCCAGATCCATCCCCGCCGCCGTCAGCACCGCCGCCGCCCGGTGCACGCCCTTCTGCCAGACGTAGCTGATGCGCTCCACGGCGCCCAGAACACGGCTCAGAAAACCGTCGATGCCCACGTGGCAAACTCCGTCCTCGCTCTCGTCCAGCCACATGTGGTTGCCGGAGTACCGAAGCCCGGCGGGAAACTCGATGCCGTCCACTTCTTCCGCCTCGAGGCCGGGATGCGCCATCGCCCGGTACAACTCGCAATACCGGTAGCTGTCGTTCCCGCACCGCGAGAGCAGCGACTCGCTGTAGGGCACCAGCTTGGCCACCGATGCCGCCCCGCAATACTGCATCAGCGATTCCCGCAAGTACGGGCACGGCCCGCAGGCTGTTTCCTCAAGCGCTTCCGGCTGCCGCCGCCAGACGGCGCACGAGCGGTGTTCCGCCGAAGAACACTTGTCTTCGGTCCGACCGGTTTGCGCCAAGGGAATCAGCTTGCGGACCGTGGCCGTCCCGCAATACTTGACCTCAATCTCTTTCAAGAAAGGGCACGTCATGGAAGCTACCGCTTGTCTTTCTTCCCTAGCTCCTCGCCGCCATCGGCCATCGTGACGCCGAGCGTGGGGATGTGAAAGGCGTGCCCGTCGTAGGAAGTAACCAGATTGGCCACTTCGCCGTCGAGCCTGGACAGCGCCGTCTTCTTTTTCCATCTGGCGGCCAGTTCCTGCGCAACGCCGATGCCTACGGCGACGCAGCAAATCAGAGTAACCAGCCCCAGTGCAATGTTGGTGATTGTCAACCAGTATGTCGATGGATCGTTCATAGGGGGACTTCTTCCTTCAGCCACCTTTGTGCACGAAGGATGCCACGCACAAAAGAAGGGAGTTGCTCCGCATCGGGCGTTGTTTGTGCCGGGAATTCAGACAGAAAAATCTGAAATCCGGACAGGGCGGCCGGTTCGACGCCATTCCGTTCCGCAAAGCCACCCAGGTGCCCGGCTGCACGTTGCGGCCAGCCCCTCACTGTCACATAATAAGCGGATACAACCTTTCATCAGCGTGTTTCCGAGGTAGCCGGCAATGGTATGTCCCGGGTGTAATGCCGACAATCCCGACAAGGTGCGATTCTGCCATCAGTGTGGGCGTTCCTTCCAGGCGGCCGATGACGCACAAACGGTCATGCTCGACGGCTTTGCCGGCAGCCCCGGCGAACCGCCGGGCGCATCGCGATCCGGCACCTGGGCTCTTCCCGCGGCGCCGGGCGCTCGTCCCGTCATGCCCACCAACCTGGAGCCCGGCACGGCTTTCGGCAGCCGCTATCGCATCGAGGGCCTGCTGGGTGAAGGCGGCATGGGTGCGGTCTACAAGGCCTACGACACCGAACTCGGCCGCACCGTCGCGCTGAAACTGGTGCGGCCGGAACTGGCCGCCAGCCCCGAGACCATGCAGCGTTTCAAGCAGGAGTTGCTGCTCGCCAGCAAAATATCGCACAAAAACATCCTGCGCATTCACGATCTCGGCGATGCCGGCGGCGTCAAGTTCATCACCATGGCCCTGGTGGAAGGCACGGATCTTGCCGGCCTCATGGAAAAAGGCGGCCGCCTGCCCTTCGACCGCGCCCTCAAGTTCACCCGCCAGTTGTGCTCGGCCCTGGAAGCCGCCCACAACGAGGGCGTGGTCCACCGCGATCTCAAGCCGCAGAACATCCTGATCGATCAGTCCGACAACATTTACGTCTCCGATTTCGGCCTCGCCAAATCGCTGGAATCGGAAGCCACCATGATGACGCGCACGGGCCAGATCCTCGGTACCCCGCGCTACATGTCTCCGGAACAGGTGGAAGCCCGCGAAGTGGATCATCGCGCCGACATCTATTCCATGGGCCTGATCGTCTATGAGATGTTCACCGCGGATATTCCCTTCCGCGGCG
The DNA here is from genome assembly GCA_049511275.1 of Bryobacteraceae bacterium. Taxonomy (GTDB): domain Bacteria; phylum Acidobacteriota; class Terriglobia; order Bryobacterales; family Bryobacteraceae; genus PALSA-129. Next base: position 1,068 of record JBEKYE010000157.1, on the reverse strand, counting down.
AATCGGCGATGCAGCTCATGTACCAGCGCGTGACCGCGGCGCCACGGGATCCCCGGACGATTTTCCCGGAGATACCCGCTTACCTCGCCAACATCATTCTGAAGTGCCTGGAGCGGGATCCCGCCAAGCGTTACCAGACCGCTCGCGAGGTGCTCGACGATCTGGACGCGCAAAACATCCCTGCCCTCAGCCCCTCCGCCACTACCACTGTCACGACGACCACCACCACTACCACTTCCACGCCCAAAGCCGGCCCCAAACCCGGTTCCGCCACCATCAGCATCGAAATCCCCAGACCTACCGGGCGCTGGGGCCTGGCGATCGGCGCTCTGGCGCTGGCGGTGGCGCTGTTCTTCGGGATCCCCGCGACGCGCCACCTGATCCTGGGCGGGCCCAAGGGCGCCGCGGTCTCCAGCCAGCCCACCCATTACATTGCCGTCCTGCCCGTCAACTACCAGGGAGATGAGGCGCTCAGCTATATCGGGGACGGCGTCGTCGACACTCTCTCGGCGAAGCTGGCCGGGCTGAAAAACATGTACGTGGCAACCGGCAAGATTGTCGATACCGCCGCCAGACAGAAGGACGACGCCCAGATCGCCAAGATGCTGGGCGTCACTCTTCTGGTCCGCACCACCGTGCAGGTTTCCGGCGACCAGGTTTCGGTCATCGTCTCCATGGACAAGGCCGGTAAGGACGGCGGCAATCTTCTCAAACGCCAGAAAGACGGCTCGCGCCAGAATCTCATCACCCTCGAAAACGAAGCTTTCAATGTGCTGGTCGGCGGCCTGCAGATCCAGGAGACCAAGGAGGAGCTGGCGCGCACCGGCGCCCGGCCTACCGATAGCAGCGACGCCTACGACGCCTATCTGCGCGGCCGCAATCTGCTGCGTGTCAAGCGCGATCCAGAGAGCCTGAAGAGCGCCCTCGCCTTGTTCGACGCCGCCATCCAGCACGACCCCCGGTTCGCCCTGGCGCTCACCGGCCGCGCGGATGCCTGCATGATGATGTACGACGCGACCAAAGACTCGTCCTGGACCGATAAAGCCCTGACGGCTGCGCTGGCCGCGG
>JBEKYE010000156.1:0-10209 GCA_049511275.1 Bryobacteraceae bacterium | reverse complement strand
CGAGCTTTCCACGCGCTTGCACGACCACTCGGTACACGTGCTGGGTTATTTCCCGAGTTCGGACGGGCTCGGCGGGTTCCGCGAATGGGTGCTGGAGCTGCAAGCCTCGCGCCGGGAACGCAACCAGCGGCTGGCCATCCGGCTGCGCGAGTTGGGCTTCGACGTCACGGTGGAAGAGGCCGAAGCGCGCGGCCGCGGCATGACGGGACGGCCGCATTTCGCGCAGATCATGGTGGAGAAGGGCTACGTATCCAACCTCCGGCAGGCGTTTGACGAATACCTGGACGAATCGGCCAAAGGCTACGTGTACCGCCGCGAGCCGTCATTCGCCGATGGCGTCGGGCACATCCGCGATGCCGGAGGGATCGCCTCGCTGGCCCACCCGATCCGCGTGGAGGGCGATGTCGCGGCCATGATGCCGGAACTATGCGCCGCCGGGCTGAATGCCATTGAGGCGTACCACAGCGACCACGGCCCGGGCGAGACGGAGCTCTATCTCGGGCTGGCGAAGCAATATGGGCTGCTGGTGACGGGGGGTTCGGATTTTCATGGGGCTATGAAGCCGGAAGTTTCGCTGGGAACGGGCTACAAGGGGAATCTGCACGTGCCGGAGGATGTGTGGGAGAGGATGCGGGCGAGCGTGCGAAAGAGCTGAGGGGCCGGCCAGGAGGCCTGGCCCTGGAGTTTCCACATTTTCAAGCCCCGTTAAGACCAACTGGTAGCGCCGGCGGTCTTGCCGCCGGTGTCTTTCCAGCGCTTAACCATGAGAGAACCGGCGGCAAGACCGCCGGTGCTACCAGAGCCTAGCGTCTGACGTAACCGAGGGCGATCACTTTTCCTAAGTGCGGGGAAAAGACCGAGGAAGTGACTTCGGCTTCAGCGCCTTCGAGCTGGACCTTCGTGCCGGGGGCGGGTGGTTCCGAAGCTTCGAGCTCAAACCGTTCCAGCTTTTTGTGGACCTGGCCCAGAGCGCGGATGCGTTCGACAATCTCCTGCCCCAGGTAGCAGCCCTTGTTGAAACTGACGGCGTGCATCTGCTGGGTTTCCTGGGGCAGCGAAGTGTCGCGGATGTCTTCGCCGTAGCGCGGCTTGCCGTTTTCCATGCGCACCAGTCGGGCGTCGGCGGCGCTCGCTGCGACGGCGCCCGCCGCTTCCAATTGACGCACCAGCTCAGCCTTGGCTTCCGCCGCGCAGTAAATGCGATAGCCGGGTTGGCCGGTCACGGTGAATGGCGCGGTGGTGTATTCGCCGGGCGGAAGCTGAAGCGAAAGAGCCGCCGGACCTTCCACACCGATGGAAGCGGTCGTTGCGGTGACGTCTTCAAGCTCGACGTGGTCGGCGATGATGTAGCGGCGGATGAGCTGGTGGACCTTTTCGCGCAGCTCGGGCTCGGTGTCGATCAGGAAATGATCGGGGAGGCACAGCAATTGCAAGTCGGCCTGGATGCGGCCCTGCGGGTTGAGGAGGAAGGCGTAGCAGGAATCGCCGGGAACCATCTTCTTGACTTCGTTGCTGGTGATGGCGTGCAGCAGGCGGGCGCGGTCGCGCCCGCGGGCGATGATGCGCCCGCGCCCGTCGAGATCCAGCCAGGCCGCGCCCCGGCGCAGGGCCTCATCGCCTTTGCTCATGATTTCAGGATAGCCCGATACGCAGGTAAGCCGTCGAGTGGCGGGTAAGCTGGCTGGCGGCCACTTTGCGAGACCTGTTTTCTTGCCGTTGTCGGAAAGCGCGCCGTATTTGCGGCAACGTGCTAGATGTTCGTCAGCCAAACGCCATCAAGGGTTCATAACATGGCCTGGGGCAAGGATCGTAAAGCGATTTGGATAACCGAACGAAAACCGCTGTGTGCCGATTTGATCGCCGAGTGAAAACTGAAAGACAAATGTCATCATGCGTCCGCCGCACGCCGCAAGGAACTTTGAGGAGTGTAGGCTTTCATCGACTGTTTTGACGAACGCCGATTCGACTGCCTCGCTGGTTTTGTTCGAGACATCCGAGGTGATTGTTCCGACGCCCCCATTGCTTTCTAGCCGAAGCGATGTGGTGACCGTGGCCGCGGCCCGCGCTGAGTCTGCTAGGACCGGATACTTCGGAATCTCCAGCCGCTCGATGCACGCCAGATTGGCGGAGTTGTCGGAGTCTTGCGCGACGGCAACCCCGGCAGTCAGAAGAAAGAGAATGATAGCCGTGCGGATCATACCTTTGATTGTCGCACCAGAGTAAGTCCTGGTATGTGGGTTTACCGGAGAAGTGGCGCCGAACCGCACGCGGACCCCGTTACCTGAACAGCTTGGAGTCTACCTGCACTTCTCGTCAGCATTCGTTCGCGGCGCACAGTTGGCAGGCGGAGGGGCCTGCCCCACGATTGGCGCAAACCCACTAAAAAATGTGGCGCAGGTAGGCGGCGATGGCGATGATCGCGAGGCCCGAAATGGCCGCGCCGGCCATCATGCGCGGGCGCCGCGGGTTGTGCGGGCGGCCCATCAGGATGGCGACCGAGAAGACGTGCATCACCAGCAGGAGCTTGACGCCAAGCAGGGCGTGGTAGAGCGGGCGGTGTCCGGGAATGGTGAGCACGTTGTACATGCCGGACACGAGCAACGCGCCCATGGCGGCGAAAGCCAGCGGCTGATAAATGGCGGCGGCGCGGTCGAGAAAAGTTTCGCGGGCGTCGGCCGCCAGGGCGCCGGCGGCGCGGGTCATCACCCAGCGGCCGAAGATCATGCCGCCAACCAGGGTCACCGCCGAAGAAATGTGCAGCCACCGCATGAACACGTAGAGCGCGTCAGCCATATAGCTCTAGAGTATACAATCGGCATATGATCCATGAGGTTCTCCCGGTGGGAATGTTGCAGTGCAATTGCTCGATTTTCGGGGACGAGCAGACGCGCGAGGCGCTGGTGGTGGATCCGGGAGACGAGACCGGCCGCATTCTGCAGGTGCTGAAGCGGCACGGGCTGACGGTGAAAGGGATCGTGATCACGCATGCGCACATCGACCATATCGGCGGCGCGCAGAAGCTGAAGAAGGCCACCGGCGCGCCGGTCTACATGAATCCCAACGACGCCGAACTGCAAAAAATGATGGAGGTGCAGGCGGGGTGGCTGGGGATCGAGACGCCGGACGCGGTGGAAATCGATTCGCCGGCGATGGATGGCGGCACGCTGGTGGTGGGGGCGACGGAGTTCCACGTGCTCCACACGCCGGGGCATACGCAGGGCAGCATCAGCTTATGGATTCCCTCGGAAAGCAAGCTGGTGGCGGGCGATACGCTGTTCCGCGACAGCATCGGCCGCACCGACCTGCCGGGCGGCGACTCACAGCAGATCCTGCGGTCGATTCACGAGAAGCTACTGCCGCTGCCGGAGGAGACGGTGGTGTTTCCGGGGCACGGCGAAAGCACCACGATCGGCCGGGAAAAGGAATTCAACTACTTCCTGCAGGGTTAGGTAAGGTGCGCGCCGCGCGTACCCACGTACAACGCGTAGAGCGATTGACTGGCTGCCATGAACAGGCGGTTGCGCCGGGCGCCGCCGAAGCACAGGTTGGCGCAGATCTCCGGTAGCAGGATCATGCCGATCCGCTCGCCGGCTGGTGAAAAGACGTGGACGCCATCGTATCCGGCGCCGGCCCAGCCTGCGCCGGCCCAAATGTTACCGTCGACATCGGCGCGGATGCCGTCGGCCAAGCCGCCCGCTTTGCCGGGCATTGCCATGTTGGTGAACTGGCGTTTGGCGCGCAGGGTCCGGCCATCCACCACGTCGAAAACCTGAATGTCTCTGGGACTGCCGGTGTCGCAGAGGTACAACTTCTTATAGTCGGGCGAGAAACAGAGGCCGTTGGGTTTGTCGAGTTCGTCGTTGACCATGTCCATCCTGGCGGTTATGGGATCGACGCGGTAGACCGCCTCTTTTAACTCCGCCTTAGCCTGGAAGCCTTCGTAGTTGCCCAAAATGCCGTAAGGCGGGTCGGTGAACCAGACCGCGCCATCAGGATGGACGACCACGTCGTTCGGGGAATTGAGGGGCTTGGCTTGCCATTTGTCGGCGAGCACGGTCACGCTGCCATCAAATTCGTAGCGGACTACGCGCCGCAAAGCATGCTGGCAGGAGATCTGGCGGCCTTCGAAATCGAAAGTGTTTCCGTTGCTGTAGTCCGATGGCGAGCGGAAAGCGCTGATGTGGCCGTCCTCCTCCAGCCAGCGCATCTGGCGGTTGTTGGGGATGTCGCTCCAGACCAGGTAGCGGCCGGCGGCGTTCCAGGCGGGACCCTCGGCCCAGCGCGCGCCGCTCCACAGGCGCTGGATGGCGGCGCTGCCGATGGCGTATTTCTGGAACCGCGGGTCGAGCGCGACGACGTCGGGATCGGGATAGCGGAGTGGTTGTTGGCCGCTCCAATCCCTTGGCGATTGCGCGGAAACCGTGTGAGCGATGGCGGCCGGGACAAGCGCGGCGGCCTTCAAGAGGAATCGTCTTTGCATAGGCACCGGTTCCCTTAGATTGTATGCGTTTGAGGGCGCACAGAACAAAACGGGTTCACCGCAGGCGCGGAGACGCGGAGAAAAAGTTATAGATAAAACCTGAGAGCGCAGCACCGCGACAATCAGTCCCGGGTTCCCCGACTTGTAAAATCGCGAGCCGTTGCCCTATACTCGATTCTCGGAAAGCGAACTGGTATGAAATGGCTCTTCCTGATTGTCGGCGGGATTGTGCTGCTGGCGGGGTTGGTGGCAGCCATCGGGGCCATGCTGCCGCGCGATCATCATGCCACCCGCAAGGCGCGGTACCACGTGGCGCCGGACGCGCTCTTCGCGGTATTGATGGGGCCGCCCGACTGGCGGACCGGCGTCAAGAGCTTCGGTGTTCTGCCGGAACAGGACGGCCGCAAGCGCTGGTGGGAACAGGATACCCATGGGCAGAAAATCACTTATGAGCTGGTGGAAGCCAGGCCGCCGGAACGGCTGGTGACGCGGATGGCCGACCGCGGCCTGCCGTTCGGCGGCACGTGGACGTTCGAAATCGCGCCCGCGCCGGGCGGCGGCTCGGAAGTCCGGATCACCGAAGATGGCGAGATCTATAACGTGATTTTCCGGGCGATGGCGCGGTTCGTCTTCGGTTACACCTCCAGCATCGAAGGTTATCTGCGCGACCTGGGCGTCAAGTTCGACGAGCGAGTGGCGACGGAGCCGTGACAGGGGAGGGGAACCGGTGGACGCCGGACAGCTCTGCGGCACCGGCTTTTCCACCGGCGGAAGGAGATTTGATACCATGATGTAGGCCGCAGGGCCGATCTCTCCGCCACATCTGCCGGTTCGTGGCGGCGGCTTTCTCCGTATGCCGATCCATTTACCGCTGGCGCTTTTGGCCGCTCGTTCGGGAGCGGGCACTTTCTCGCGCATGTTTGCGCAGACGCCGTTCGCGGGCATCCATCAACTGGCGTGGTTCGACTGGGCCATCCTGATCCCGTACTTCACGGTGCTGGTGATCCTGTCGGTGTACGGCATTCACCGCTACGACATCATCCGCACTTATTTCAAGCACCGCAGGAAGGCCACCCGGGAACCCTCGCAGCTCCGTTTTGAAAAGCTTCCGCCGGTCACCATCCAGCTTCCGCTTTATAACGAGCGGTACGTGGTGGAGCGGCTGATCGAAGAAGTGGTCAAGATGGACTACCCGAAGGAGCTGCTGCAGATCCAGGTGCTGGACGACTCCACCGACGACACCGCGCCCTTCGCCGAAGCGCTGGTGGAGCGCTACCGGAACCTGGGGAACCCCATCGAATACCACCACCGCTCGAACCGGCATGGCTACAAAGCCGGCGCGCTGCAAGAAGGGCTCAAGAGCGCCACGGGCCTGCTGGTGGCGGTGTTCGACGCCGATTTCTGCCCGCCGCCCGATTTTCTGCAGCGCACCGTGCACTATTTTGCCGACCCCGGCGTGGGCGTGGTACAAACGCGCTGGAGCTATCTCAACAAAGACTACAACTTCCTCACCGAAGTGGAAGCGATCCTGCTGGACGGCCATTTCATCCTGGAGCACGGAGCCCGTTCAACCGCCGGATACTTCTTCAACTTCAACGGAACCGCGGGCATCCTGCGGATCAAGATGATCGACGATGCGGGCGGCTGGCAGCACGATACGCTCACGGAAGATTCCGACCTGAGCTATCGCGCGCAATTGAAGGGCTGGCGCTTCGTATACCTGCCGGGCCTGGATTGCCCCTCCGAGCTGCCGGTGGAGATTCACGGCTTCCAGGTGCAGCAGTCGCGCTGGGCCAAGGGCCTGACGCAGGTGGCCAAGAAGCTGCTGCCGGCGATCCTCAAGGCGGACGTATCCAAACGGATCAAAGCCGAAGCCTTCCTGCACCTCACGCCGAATATTTCCTATCCGCTGATGATCGTGGTGTCGGCGCTGATGCTGCCGGTGATGATCGTGCGGTTCTACATGGGCCCGTGGGAAATGGCGCTGATCGACCTGCCGCTGATCGCGGCGTCGTTCTGGTCGATCTCGGCATTTTACGTGATTGCGCAGCGCGAGCTGCACCCCACCGGCTGGAAGCGGTCGGTGGTGATGCTGCCCATGCTGATGGCGGTGGGAGTGGGTCTCACGATCATCAACACGCGCGCGGTTCTGGAAGCGCTTTTCGGCGTGGAGACGGCATTTGCGCGGACGCCGAAGTACGCCATCGGCGACCGGCCGATGAACCTGGAAGTGAAGAAGTACCGCCGGCGCAGCGGCTGGCTGCCGTATGCCGAAATCGCGGTGGGGACCTATTTTCTGGGAATGATCGGCTTCGCGATTGAGACTTACAACTTCTTCTCGATTCCCTTCCTGGGGCTGTTCGTCTGCGGATACTACTGGGCCGGCTTTGGAACGCTGTACCAGGAGCATCAGAGCCGGCTGCAGTGGCTGAGGCAGCAGAAACTGGCGACCGTGAGAACGGCGTAGAGCGGATAGTTTCTCAGCATGCTCTTCATGGTGATCGAACGGTTTCGGAACCGGGACCCGAAGCCGATCTATCGGCGCTTGCGCCAAAGCGGGCGCATGATGCCGGACGGACTCGAATACATCGATAGTTGGGTGGAACCGAGTTTCGACCGTTGCTTCCAGTTGATGGAAGCGAGCGATCCGCGGCTGTTACAGCGATGGGTGGCGCAGTGGACCGATCTGATGGAGTTTGAAATCATTCCGGTGGTTCCGGCTGCGAAGACGCGCGCGGATGTGGAAGAGACGCTGGACCGGCCAGAGCCGGGTTGAAAGACGGGCCAGGCGTCATTCCACGATCCGGCCGTCGCGCATGTGGATGGTATGGTGCGCGAAGACGGCGGCTTCCGGGTTGTGCGTGATCATGAGGATGGTCTGGCCCAGGCGCCGGTTGAGATCGCACAGGATTTCCAGCACGGCCGCGGAGTTCTCGGTGTCGAGATTGCCGGTGGGCTCATCGGCCAGCAAAATGGCGGGGTGGTTCACAATGGCGCGGGCGATGGCGATGCGCTGCTGCTCGCCGCCGGAAAGCGCGTTGGGCTTATGGTCCAGCCGCTGCTCGATGCCTAGCACGCGCAGCACCTCCTGGAATTGCGCATCGGGCGCGGAGCCTGTGCCGCCGATGTAGCGCGCCACGGCGATGTTGTCGCGCGCGGTGAGATTCGGCAGAAGATTGAACTTCTGAAAAACGAATCCGACGGTGCGCTTGCGCAGGCTGGTGCGGCCGGCATCGGTGAGCGAGGCCAGATTCTGGCCGGCCACCCGTACCTGGCCGGAAGTGGGCGGCGTGAGACCGCCGATGATGTGGAACAGCGTGGACTTGCCGGAGCCGGAAGGGCCCACGATGGCCAGAAACTCGCCCGGCTTGACGCGCAGATCGACGCCGCGCAGGGCCGGCACATCCACCTTGCCCACGCGATAGGTCTTGCGCAGGTCGTGGGTCTGGATGATGAAGCCGTTATTCATATGCCAGGGCCTCGATGGCGTCGTGGCGCGCGGCGCTCAGTCCGGGGTAGAGCGCGCCTAAGAGGGCTCCCACCAGGGTGACGGCGCCGGCGATGGGCCACCAGGCATACATGATAATCATGGGCAGGGAAGCGGGGACAAAAGTGCGGATGAGCCACCAGGCGCCGTAGCTCATGAGGATGCCGATGATGGTGCCGCCGATCGCGAGCACCACCGCTTCGGCCAGAATGATCCGCAGGATAAAGGCCTTGGAGGCGCCCAGCGATTTCAGAATGCCGATCTCGCGGGTGCGCTGCAGCACCGACATATACATGGAGAGGCAAACCGTGACGAAGCCGATCACCACACCGATCGCCATGATGACGTAGATGAACTCGGTCACGCCGTGGATGTTGCCCACGCTCCACAGGGCGGTGAACTCCTCCATGGTATTGACCTTCAGGTCGGTCCTGCTCTCAATGTCCTTCACCACCGCGTCGTCATTGGCGGGATTGTCCAGCTTGACCCAGATCTGGCTGACTTTGCCCTGGATGCTGTCGATGTACTGGAGAGTTGGGGCCTGCACCACGATGCGCGCCAGTTTGCCGCCTTCGATGATGCCGACGACGTGCCAGTTATGGTTCATCAGCGAAAAGGTCTGGCCGACCTGAAGCTTTTTCTGCGCGGCGTACAGGCGATCGACCAGGATATCGTCCGGACCGCTCAACTGGTGTCCCGCGACGTACTCGAAGCCACCGCTCATGCGGTCGAACTGTTCGGGGTCGATGCCCGTCATCACCACCGGAAAATCGACCAGGTGGTTGACGACCCCCGTGGCCATGGTGACGTGGGGCACCTCGGCGCCGAGGAATTTGACATAGCTTTCGGAGACGGCAGGGGGACCAAGGTTGACCACGCTGGTGGTGGCCGAGCCGCGAACCACCAGATCGGCGCCGACGCCTCTGGCGCGATTCTGCGAATCCTGCAACATGCCGTTGGCGAGACCGACCAGCGTGAGAATCAGGGTGACGGGCACGCCGATCAGCAGGAAGCTGAGCAGGCTGCGCATGGGTTTGTGTTTCAGGTTTTCGAAAACCAGCTTAGTGGTCACGGATGGCGTCCTTTTTTAGGAGGCGCCACGGGTGAGGGCGGAGTTACCGGCGGCTGGCCGATTGGCTGCAAGGTGGTTCCTTCGGGCTGATCGAGAACAAACTGATCGTCGGGCACACCTTTGTTGATATCCATTTTCACGAGATCGATGACCACGGCATATTCGTCGCGAGGGCGGTTGATTTCGATATGTTTGGGAAAGGGCACGTTGTCGTAAGGATGCCATTGGGAATAGCGGGCGTCGGTGAGGATGTTGCCGTCGTCGTCGAAGATCATCTGGCGCGCCATCAGCAGGTCGAGGCGGTTGAACCAGATGGTGCGGCTGAGCCGCAACTCGCCGCTCGGCGCCTCGCGAACCTCGTGAAGGATGTAGTAGGCGTTGTCCTCGTCGGTGAAATTTTCGATCATGACGTGGAAGTTTTTCAGATCGATGGGACGCACCATGAGAGCATCCAGGAAATGTTGCGGGCGGAGGTTCTCGAGCTTGTTGGGCGAGGGCTTCTCGATTTCGTTGCGGCCCACGATGAAGCGGTTCTTGGAAGGAACGTAGAGCTTGAAAGTGGCGCCATCGGAGACCATGTCGAAGGCCTGGCTGCGCACTACCGGAAGCAGGCCGATGAGCCGGATGTTGGAGGGCTTCCGGAAACGGATGTAGGCGCGGACGTCTTTATACTCGGTGATGCGGTTCTTCTCGGCGCTGCCCAGAGCTGGCACCATGTCGACGGTGGCGCTGAAATCCTGAATGGCGCCGTACTGGTGCTGGATGGCATCGAGAAGCGATTTGAAGTCCGCGATCCTGAGCAAAGGGGTGGTGCCGGCGGCGCGCGGGATGAGGCGGCGGCGCGCCAGACAGGAAGAGAGGCCGAACGGGAGGGCGCAGCACAGCAGGAGTATAGCCAGCGTTCGGCGCCGAAGGGGCATCAGTTCATTGTAGGCAGCCGGGAAAGCGGCCTGTCAATTCATTCGATGCGCGGGCTGTATGATATATTGAAAGGACCTGCCAGCGGATGCGAGGTAAGGGCCTGTGGCGCAGTTGGGAGCGCGCTTCCATGGCATGGAAGAGGTCGTCGGTTCGAACCCGACCAGGTCCACCAAAACATCCCGTACACGTCAAAGACATGCACGGACGCTGTGCTTCCGTAGCGTGGAAGAACACGTCTCTGGAGTCCAA
>JBEKYE010000155.1:0-10262 GCA_049511275.1 Bryobacteraceae bacterium | reverse complement strand
TCTGAAACGGCACCGGAGAAACGTTGAAATCGTCGTGGCGAAATCCGCCCTGGTCGGCCATCGCACTCAGCAGGTGAGCGCCGGACGGCGGGCTGACGACCTGGTGAATCACCGTTTCCTCGATTCCATTCGCGCCCACATACCAATGCGTGGGCTGCCCGGAATCCAGGTTAGTCAGGTCGTTGGTGGCCAACACGGAATTGGCGGCGTCATAGATGGCGTGGTTGGAGTCGAACGGATCGATTTCGAACGAAGCGTTCCACCAGCCGAAGACCGGCGGTTGATAGTTGAGATACGGCGACAGGGAGGTGTCGATTACGGCAGATTGCCTCAGGCTGCGCCAGGTAATACCGCCGTCGGTGCTGCGGAAGAAGTCGTCGCCGGGGTACCAGCGGTTCCAGGTGCCAACGACGACGGTCGCGTTGCGTTGAGCGTCCGCGCTGACGGCGCAGTAGCCGTACCACACGGCGCTCGGCTTATCCGGAGGCGTGATGTCGGTCCAGACACCAGTGCCGGTGTCGAACCTGTAGACGGCGCCGTTGCTGATGGCCAAGAGCCCCGCGGAGTTCGCGTAGGTGACGTAGAGCAGTCCGTCGGGACCGAGCGAGCAGCGCATGGGCCGCAGCGTCTCTCCGTCGGGCAGAGTAGTGGGTTGGCCAGGCACCTGCTGCCAAGTCGCGCCAGAGTCGGTCGAACGATAGATGCCGCCGGTGTAGGCGCCGGCATAGACGGTGCCGGCGTGGCGCGGGTCGAAGCGGACGAAGAGCACGCCGACCAGGTCGGGCGAAGACGTTATGGGAAAGCTCGCCATCTGGCTCCAGGTGGAGCCGTAGTCCTCGCTGACCCATAGCCCGTTCTCGTGTGTGCCGAGGTAGAGTTCGTTGGGCTGGAAGGGATTGACGGCGAGGCGCTCGCCCGTTTGCTGGCCGTGATCGAGGTCATTGCCACCCATCTGGAACGGCAGATCGACGCGCCGGAACGTGTTGCCGCGATTGGCGGAGACCAGGATCGCCGCGTTGATGGGAGACCCTGAGTTGATGTACATGCCCGCCGCCAGATAGACGCGCTGCGCATCGGCCGGATCGACAGCGATACTCTCGATCCCCATCAGGCTCCAGTCCGCGCTTGTGCCGCCCAACCAGTCGGTCAGCGGAGTCCAGAGCGAGGTGGCAGCGCTCCAACGGTAGGCTCCGCCGACGTCGGCACGAATGTACATCAGACCGGGCTCGGTAGGGTGGAAGTAGACGCCCGGCATCACTCCGCCGGCTACGATCTTGACACTTTGCCAGGCGTAACTATTGCAGGACAACCGTGCTGGGAAAGCGTTGCCAGCCGCTACGCTCTCGGCGCAACCGGGCCGGGCGGGGTTGGGCACGGTCCGCAACGGCAGGGCCGAAGCGGCCCCGGAAGCAGCCGTCGCAGGCTCTGCGCCACGCGCGGCCAGCAAGAGCAGCGCCGCAGCGCAAGTGCCGAGCGCCCATCGATTCACTATATGCAGGGGACGGCCTCCCAGCGCGCCGAAGCTAGGGGTCGTGGACTCCCGGTCATCGAGATCATTATACACTCGGCGATGCGGAGGCCGGCTGGCACTATCGGCAGGTAAAGACGATGAAGGCATCTAGAGGCACCGAGGTGCACAGAAAGCCGTCGCCCTGGTGAAAAGGGGTCAGACGCATGTCAGGTGAAAAGGGGTCAGACGCATTTCAAGCCTGATTTCATCCGCGTCCTCGGCATTGACAACCGCCGTGAAGCTTGCCGATCCCCGAGCACGCCGGATTACCTCATCGGATAGTCCGCGGAAGGTCAGTCGAAAAAGGGGGTGCTTCTGACAGCCTTGAACCCCATCGCTCCCGTTACACGCCCGTCACGTCAGCGGAGTCGTCGGCACCGCACACCCGGCCGCGCCGCGCGGGCGGCGAGACGAACGCGCGGTCGACACCAGGCACGCGAGCGTCCGGGCGGGTATATACTCAATCGCAGAGACGAGACCAACAGAAATTCTGGTCGATGTCGAGGGTCCTATGAGCAGCGGCCGTGATTTTCCCATTCGTTCTCTGGTCGGGTCCGTGGTGCTGGTCGCAGTCGCCGCCGCCAGCGTCTATCTGTCGTATGAACTGGTCGTCAAACCGCGGCGGGCACTGCAGGACCAGATCCGCGTGCAGCAAGGTACCATTCTCAAGCTCGAGCAAGAGAAGCAGCGCCTCGAAGCCTACTTGAAGATTTTGAAGCACATCGACCGCCGGGCGCGAGTTGAGGTTCTGCGACAGACGAAGGACCAGCAGGGGAGCCTGCAAACCACGATCAGGTTCACCGAGGTTGATGACGCCGGCAGGCCGATCACCGTCTCTCGAGAGCTGACTCTGCCGGGACAAGAAGTCTATTTTGACACCCTGGTGATCAAGTTCGACGACCACTTCATCGAGCAGGGCGACCCTTTGAAGGGCGGGGCGCTGATGGTGTTTCGTCGGATTTTTTCCAGCACCATGCGGGCCGAAGATGGCTTCGACATCGACACGGAGGGCCAGGTGCCCGAGGTCTACGCGGAGCGGCGAGCCACCAGCGCATTCGAGAAGGATCTCTGGAAACGCTTCTGGGATCTTGCCAACGACGAGAAATTGGCGCGGGAGAGCGGCGTGCGGGCTATCCACGGCGACGCGCCCTACATGCGTCTGGAGCCTGACCGGGTGTACGAAATTTGCCTGAGGTCCACCGGAGAAGTCATCATCACGCCCGGAACGCGCATGGCACCCCCGCAAATCAATCCGTAGATCCCGCCCACGGCAGAAACGCGCCACGCGGTTCGCGCCTTCTCCTACCGGCCCGGCGTCTAGGGCGCGCCCGGCAGACTCCCGAGCGCGTGGCGAGATTGGCCGAGCCGCGCTGCTCGTTCGCTTCCGCCCGCGGACGCGACGCGCCGGCAATGTCGCACTGCGTTTTCTTCTCCGCGCTCATCGCCGCCGCGCGGGCGTGCGAATCTGAGCGTGCCGACGAGCCCGGCCGGAAGCGCGCGCTCGGGCGGTCACGGCGATCCGCCAGAATCCAGTGCGCGTGTGCGAGTGAGGCACGCGCGGCCTGTTCTCCCGTCCGCGCGCAGACACGCCCGTCGCTGAAGGCAACTGCGAGGTGAGGCTTCATTTTCGGACCGTGCCTCATGCGCCGCGCAGTTTTCACCCGCTGCGGCGCCGCCGCCGCGATGGTTACGCGCCGGACGTGAACCCCCGGGTTCAGCCGTGGTGAACGACGCGGTTCATTTTGGCGGCCATTACGGCCTGTCCGGAACAGTGGATCCGCGTGTTTTCAGAGCCTTGCGAACGGCGCCGGTCTTCGCCGGAAGTCCCGCAGCGGTTGGCACGCGGGATGCACTATAGGGCCCCGTAGTCGGGAACGCAGCGGCGAACCCGAAGGAGGGTGCGACAATGAAGAGTTTAACGATGAGATTGACGATCGCGGCGGCTGCTCTGTTCGCGGCCGGCGCTGCTTCAGCGCAGACGATGAAGGCCGATATCCCGTTCGCCTTTCAGGCAGGCGGCAAGCTGATGGCGGCCGGCACGTACCGGGTGGATCTCAAGAGCCTCGCGGCAAGGGTGACTATCCGAGGCACCGACTCGAAGAGTGCGGTGATCGCCACTTATGTCACCCACATCGAGAGCAAGGTCGAGACAGCCAAGCTGGTCTTCCAATGCAGCCACGGGAACTGCTCTCTGCTTCAGGTATGGCCCGGCAACTCCGAGTCCGGCCTCCTGTTCAAAGCCCCGAAGCTGGACCGGAACGAGGAAGCCTCCCTCGCCGTGATCCACCTGCGGCCCGACGCGGCCGATTAGTTCCGGCGGTTGCGACCTTGGTCGGCCACTTGTACCTCGGGGGAGCCTGAGTAGTGTGGGAATTCGGCGCCATCCTTGCGGCGGATGGCGCCGCAGCCTTTTTGTCGGGATAAGACCGCTGCCTCACGTTAAAGCCGTGCTGCTGTCGCGCACGGAAATCACAATCGAGTGGCCTTGGTCCGTCTGCACTTCCCCAAGGCCCGCATTGTGGCCGACCGCCTCCATGTCATCCGCATCATCAATCATCACTTCCTGGCCTGCTGGCGCGAATTGGATTCGGTCGGCAGCCGGAATCGCGGCCTGCTGAGTTTGATGCGCCGCCGCCACAATCTCAGCCCCACTCAAGAGGCGAAACTGACCGCCTATTTGCTCGCTCATCCGGTCTGGGAGGCGATCTACCGTTTCAAGCAGCGCCTCTGTTATCTGCTGTTGAAAAAACACCGCACCCATAAACAGTGCGAGCAACTCATACCGCGCTTCTTGCGCGCCGTGTACCAACTACGCCAGGCCGGCTTGGCGCAGTTGGTACAACTTGTGGCCATGTGGGGCTTCACCCGCAACAATGGCATCACCGAAGGCTTTCACAACAAGATGGAACTCATCAGCCGTCAAGGTGTTATGTTCTTAGATGATTTGGGGTTGGGGTCTGCCCCCGTTTTTTGCGTAGACCCATGATTAAACTGGGGTGGGTGGTGGGATTTGAACCCACGGCCACTGGAACCACAATCCAGCGCTCTACCAGCTGAGCTACACCCACCGCGTGAGGGACGCTTCCATCGTATCAAGACGATGCGGGGGCCGCAAATTTCGCGGCGTCGCCCGACGGCTCACAATCCCGCGCTCTTCCATAACTCGTCGACGCGCTTCTTCACTTCGGGAGACATCTCGATCAGGCCGGGCCACGGACGCGTGAAGCCTTCGGTGGGCCATTTGCGCGTCGCGTCGATTCCCATCTTCGAGCCGAAATTCGGCAGGCGGCTGGAATGATCGAGCGAATCCACCGGGCCCAGCGCAAACTCGATGTCGCGCTGGGGATCGATGTTGTTGAGGGCTTTCCAGGCCACTTCGCGGACATTCTGCACGTCCACCTCTTCGTCCACCACGACGATGCACTTCGAAAACATGGCCTGGCCGGTTCCCCAAATGGCGTGCATCACTTTGCGGGCGTGGCCGGGGTAAGACTTGCGCATGGAGACCAGGATCAGGTTATGGAAGACACCTTCGGCCGGCATGGCGATGTCGCGCACTTCGGGCAACTGCATGCGCATCAGGGGCAGGAAAATGCGCTCGATGGCTTTGCCCATGAAGTAGTCTTCCATGGGCGGCGGACCGACGATGGTGGTGGCGTAGATGGGCTCCTGGCGCTGGGTCACGCAAGTGACGTGAAAGACGGGGTACTCGTCGGCCAGCGAATAGAAACCGGTGTGGTCGCCGAAGGGGCCTTCGGTACGGAGCTCGCCCAGCTCCACGTAGCCTTCCAGCACGATCTCGGCGTTGGCCGGAACTTCCAGGTCGCGGGTTACGCACTTCACCATTTCGACGGGGCTCTGGCGCAGAAAGCCGGCGATCAGCATTTCGTCCATGTCGGGCGGGAGCGGCAGAATGGAGGAATACATGGTGGCGGGGTCGGCGCCGATGGCCACGGCCACGTCCATGCGCGTGAGCGAGTGGGAGCGCAGGCGGCGATAGTGCTCGGCGCCCTGCTTGTGGGTCTGCCAGTGCATGCCGGCGGTGCGCTCGTCGAAGATCTGCATGCGATACATGCCGCAGTTGCGTTTTCCGGTGTCGGGGTTTTTCGAGAAGACCAGCGGCAGGGTGATAAAGCGGCCGCCATCCTCGGGCCAGCACTGGAGCACCGGATAATCGAACAGCGAAAAATTGTTTTCGCGTACCACTTCCTGGCAGGCGCCGCTCGAAACCATGCGCGGGAAGAAGGCGCCCATCTCCACCAGCTTGGGCAGCATTTTGAGTTTGCCCATCAGGCCTTCCGGCATGCGCATCTCCAGGAACTCCACGATGCGGGCGGCAATTTCCTCCACCGAGCGGACTTCGAGCGCGATCTCCATCTTGCGCATGGAGGCAAAGGCGTTGATGAGCACCGGCGTGCCGTATCCCTTGGGCTTCTCGAACAGCAGCGCCGGCCCGCCGCTTTTCACCGTGCGGTCGGCGAACTCGGTGATTTCCAGGATGGGGTCCACTTCAATCGTGATGCGTTTCAGCTCGCCTTTTTCTTCCAGGGCGCGGATGAACTCGCGGAGATCTCGATATGCCATAGGCTATGATTGAGTTTAATACCAGTACCTCCTGAGGAGAAAGAATGTTCAATCGAGTTGCGTTCGTAACGGGCGCGAGCCGCGGTATCGGCCGGGCGATTTCGCTCACCCTTTGCCGGACCGGTTTCGATATTGTGGTGGCGTCGCCCGAGATCGAAAACAACGAGCTGGTGGCGGAAGAGATCCGCGCCTGCAGCGGCGAGGCGATGACCCTGAACCTGGACGTGACCTCGCAGGACTCCGTCAAAGAGGGCTTCAGCAAGGTGCTGGCGGACAAGACCCGCATCGACGTGCTGGTGAACAACGCGGGCATCACGCGCGATGGCCTGGCGGTGCGGATGAAGCCGGCGGACTGGGAGCTGGTGCTCAAGGTCAACCTCCAGGGGGCGTTTCTCTGCACCCAGCAGGTGCTGCCTTCCATGATGAAGAACCGCTGGGGCCGCATCATCAACATCGCGTCGGTGGTGGGACAGGCGGGCGCGCCGGGACAGGCCAATTACGCCGCTTCCAAGGCGGGTCTCATTGGGCTCACCAAGGCTCTGGCGCAGGAAATGGCCTCGCGCAGCATCACGGTGAATGCCATCGCGCCCGGATACATCGCGACCGACATGACCAAGGTGCTGCCGGACGAGGTGAAGCAGAAGATCCTGGCCAGCGTGCCACTGGGCCGCATGGGAACGCCGGAAGATATCGCCGCCGCGGTGAAGTTTCTGGCCAGCGAAGAGGCCTCCTACATCACCGGCCATGTGCTGGCGGTCAACGGCGGCATGTACATGTGAACTTCTTTCCAGTGGGGCAGACCCCCTGGTCTGCGCGGGTCCACCTGGACCCGCACCCTTGCCGGAAATTCAAATTCTCTGACAACTGCCAGAGGCCGACGAGGCGTCGGTCGCGGTCCAGGGGGGACCGCCCCACGATGAGTGGCTGTGATACAGTCTGATGAATCATGAAACTGCGGATTTTTGCGTCATGGCTGCTCGCCTGCGTTGTCACGGTCGTCGCGCTTGCTCAACCCAAACCACAGGCTCAAGACGAGGAGTATGCCCGCCTGGTCAAGGAATGGACCACCCAGCCGGAATTCATGAGCCCGCTGGTGGACCACCTGCCCAAAGCCCCCGGCGTGCCCACGCCCAAGGACGTGCTGGGCTACTACGCCGGCGCGCCCAAGAAGCTGACGCGCGTGGCGGATCTGAGCCGCTACTACCGCGCTTTGGCGGCGGCCTCGAAACGCGTCAAGATTCTTCCGGCCGGAACCACCGACGAAGGCCGCGAGTGCCTGGTGGCCGCGATCTCCGACGAAGAGACCATTCGCAACCTGGATACCTACAAGGGCTACCTGGCGAAGCTGGCCGATCCGCGCGGCCTTTCCGCCGAGGAGGCCAAGCGGATTATCGCGCAGGCCAAGCCGATCTACATGTTGACGGGCGGCCTGCACAGTGCCGAGACCGGCCCGCCGGAAATGCTGATGGAACTGGCGTACCGGCTGGTGGCCGACGAATCGCCGCTCTACGAACAGATCCGGCGCAACACCATCGTCATGGTGATCAACGCGGCCGAGCCGGACGGGCGAGACCGCTACGTGGATTGGTATTACCGCTACAAGATCGGCGAGGAGACCGAGGACGACCGCCAGCCCGGCCCGCCTTATTGGGGCAAGTACATCTACCACGACAACAACCGCGACATCAATTATTCCCAGGTCACCATGCGCAACTGGCTGAAGTTCTACCTCCAGTGGCACCCGCCCATCATGCACGACCTGCACGAATCCGAGCCCTTCCTGTACACCTTCAGCGGACAGGCTCCGCAGAACCCGACGCTCGATCCGATCCTCTACGCCGAGTTGCCCTGGTTCGCGAATTTCGAGATGACGCGCATGATTTCGTTCGGCATGCCGGGAGTGTGGACGCACGCGTTCGTGGATATGTGGTCGCCGGGTTACCTGGGCTTCATGTCGTCGAATCACAACGGTATGCTGCGCATGTACGAGACTTTCGGCAACGGCGGCGCCAATACCATGAGGCGCACGGTGGATGCGCCGCCCGGAGCCGGAGCCGAAGGCGGCGCCGGCGGAAGTATGACCACGCGGGAATGGTATCGCCCGTTGCCGCCTTATAAGGAAGTGGTCTGGTCGATGCGCAACAACACCAACTACATGGAGACCGGCGTGCTCTCGGCGCTGGAATTGACCGCCGGCTTCACCAAGACGGTGCTCGAAAATTTCTATGACAAGAGCCGCAACTCGATCGACTCGGGCAATAAGCAGGCGCCATTCGGGTACGTGATGCCGGCCGGCCAGCGCGACATGACGCGGGTCGCCTTCATCGTCAACGTACTCCGGCTGCAAGGGATTGAGGTAGGGCGCGCCGAGGAGGAGATCAAGCTCAAGGAAGGAACCTTCCCGGCCGGCTCGCTGGTGATCAAACGCAATCAGCCCTATGGGCGGCTGGCCAAAATCCTGCTGGAAAAACAGCAGTATCCGGACCCCGGCCTGCGCACTTACGACGACACCGGCTGGACGATGGGGCTGATGAGCCAGGCCCAGGTGGTGGAGACGGCCGACGCCGCGGTGCTGGACGTGCCCGTGCGGCCCGTCGACCAACTCGAGAACACGGGAGCCGTGAAGGGCGCCGGCCCGTGGACCGTGGTGCTGCACAACGGCGCCAATTCGCTGGCCGAACTGCGCTATCGCTTGAAAGATCTCACCTACGACGCGCTGGCGCAGCCATCCAAGAGCGACGGCCTGGAACTTCCCGCGGGCTCCCTGCTGATCCCATCGAGCGCGCGGGTCACCGCCGAAATCCAGAAACTGGGGCTGCAGGCCGTGTCGCTCAGCCAGTTGCCCAGCGGGCAGAAGCGGCCCGCGGATCCGCCGCGCCTGGCGGTCTACTCGACGTGGGGCAGCACGCAGGATGTGGGGTGGGTGCGCTATGCGTTCGATCACTTCGAATTCGTCTATGACCTGATCTACAAGGAGCGCGTGCGCAAGGGGAATCTGCGCGATGCCTACGACGTGATCGTGATTCCCAGCCAGAGCCGCAGCGCGAAGTCGCTGGTGTTCGATATCGAGTCCAAGGGCATGGCGCTGGCATATAACAAGACGCCGGAATTTCCCACCTTGGGGATGTACGGCGAATCGGCGGACATCACGGGCGGCATGGGCCTGGAGGGCGTGGCGGAGCTTGAGAAATTCGTCAGAGCCGGCGGCGTGCTGATCACCCTGGGCGCTGCCAGCTTTTTCCCGGCCGAGTTCGGCATCACGCGCACGGTGGACGCGGCGCGACCCTCGGCGCAGTTCTATGCGCCCGGGCCGGTGGTGGAGGCGACCATCGAGCAGCCCGCGCATCCTATTTTTTACGGATACCCGGAGAAAACCGTGCCGGTGCGTTATGCCAACGGTCCGCTGCTGCGCGTGCCCGCCGAAGACCAGGCCAAATGGGTGCTGATGCAGTATACGGGCGCCGACCGTTCGGTGTTGAGCGGATTCATGCGAGGCGTGGCGGAAACGCGCGGCAAGCCGGCGATTGTGGATGTGCCGGTGGGACGAGGCCGCGTGATTCTGTTCGCCACCAATCCGTGCTACCGCTGGCAGAACCTGGGCGAGTTTAACATGCTGGCCAACGCCATCCTGTATTTCAATCAGTTCCCGAAGAGCCGCGGCACCACATCGCAATGAGCGGGGTGCATCGGCGACCTTGAGAGCCGGACCAGGCGGTCCGGCGCGGGCCAGGGCGCCCGCTCTCCTCAATCAAGCTGGTGCGCGGGTCAGCCGGCCGCCGCACTGGTGGATAAGCCGGCCGCCTTGCGGCTGAGGAAACACTCGCGGCAATACACCGGACGGCCCTGTGTCGGTTTGAAGGGCACCGTGGTTTCGCGCCCGCATTGGGAGCACGTGGTCATGGTCTCGGTCTTGGCGAAACCGCCGCCTCCGCCCTGACGCTTGGTCTTGCAGGTCTTGCAGCGCTTGGGTTCGTTCTTAAAGTTCTTGTCGTGGAAGAAATGTTGTTCTCCCGCGGTGAAAACGAAATCCGCCCCGCAGTCTGCGCACTTCAGTACTCGATCCTGAAACTCCGCCATAGCCTGTGCCCCGTGAACAACGTCGACCGTTGTCGGAAAGAAGGCGGGGTTAGCATCCCGCCCCCTGTTGGTCAATTACTCAATCTCCCGG
>JBEKYE010000154.1:0-10310 GCA_049511275.1 Bryobacteraceae bacterium | reverse complement strand
CGGCGAGAAGCTGAGAGAGATCCGCGCACAGCTCGCCCCGCTGCTGCGCGACACGTTGCTGGCCTTCAACTACGCTTACTACGCGCCGCCGGGGGCGCAGATCCTCTATACCAACCCGCTTTTTGTGCGCAGCCACGATTTTCTGGGAATGCCGGCTACGCCCGCTACCTGGCGCACCACGGAAATGTTCGGAACGGGATGGCCGTCGAACGGCGGCGGTCGCCTGGTGGGGTCGCTCTCCGCGCTGCCCTATGCGCTGGCGGAAGCGGAACAGAACTTCCTGGTCCCCACCCACACGCAGGCGCTCATCTGGGGCGACCTGGTTCCCCAGATGATCCTCAGCGCCAAGACTCCCCGGTGGTGGACCGTCACACCTTCCCAGTTGCACTGGGTGGGCCTGCACCTGCGCTATGGGCGTGAGTTGCTGGGAGAAGCGGCGCTGGACGAGGGGATTCGCAATCAGGTGGCAGAAGCGCTCGGGAAGGTGGCCTCGCCCGCACGCAGCAACGCGGTCGCGGAACTACTGGCGCAAGGCAACGTCGAGGAGGCGGCGAATCGCGTGACTCCTTCGGAGTTGTTCGACGTGGCGCGCGACCTGGCGTCGAGCCAACCCGGCGATGCTTCCTGCCTGCTGGCCGAAATGCGGCGACTGGCGGAAGCCACGCCGCAAGAAGTCAACTACGCCGCCATTTCGCGGGCTTTTGGCACACCCAAGCCGACGCTGGCGAATTCCTACCAGCCGGAGTTGCTGAACCTGCGCACATTTCCCACCCTGATGGGTTACTCCAGCCGTATCATGGCGGAGAGCTGGGAATCCAATACGCTCTATTGGGCGGCCCTGGCCGACGAGCTCAGCCTGCCGCCATCGCAACTCAATGTGCGGATACCGGAATGGACCCAAAAACTGGTGGAGGAGATTTTCGCCTCCCACTTGGAGGATTGGCCCGCCGTGCTGAAATCGCTGCGGCATGTCGGTGATGAGGTCCGCGCACACGCCCGCGCGGGCGCGAACGGTGAACCAAAAACTGGACTTCAGGAATTACCAAACCGGTAGGCAACCATGACGATTTCGCGACGTGGATTCCTTGGAATGACGACTGGCGGTGTTTTGCTCCATGCCCAGAGCCAGCGGCCCGTCTTCCGGGTCAAAGTGGACATGGTAGTGCTGAGCTTTCAGGTGACGGACAGCAAGAACCACTACATCAAGGGCCTCAAGCCGGGCGATTTCCGCATCTATGAGGACGGAATCCTGCAGCGCATCTCGACCTTTGCGGAGGGCGCCGGCACACCCCTGGCGGTGGCGGAAGACGGCTCCACGCGTCCGCTGCTGGAGGCGCGCAAAGAGGAACTGCCGGGCCTGGAGCACCCGGATGCCTTCGTGGGCACCAACGTGTTCGTGCTTTTCGATACCAGCAACTTCATGTATAAGGGTTTCGTCTACGCCGAAGACGCCATCGCCGAATTTGTGCGCGGCCTGGATGGCGCCGATTCCGTGGCCGTTTACACCTTCAGCCGCAATCTTTCGCGCGCCGCCAGCCTGACGCGGGAGAAGGGCGATGCCATCAACGGCCTGCGCAGTTCCGTGGCGGGCGACGATACCGCGCTGTATAACGCCCTTCTGCTGACCTTGCGCGACGCCGCCAAGGTGCCCGGACGCAAGGTGGTGATCGTCTTTTCGAACGGCCCCGATAACGCCAGCATGGTGGCGCCCGACGATGTGCGCGCCGTGGCGGAAGACGAAGGCATCCCCATCTACGTCATCTCCACCAGCGAAGTGAATAAAGACCCCATCTCCAGCGCCGTATTCCGCCGCATGGCGACGCAGACCGGAGGCAAGGCCTTCTGGGCGCGCACCTGGCAGAAACAGGTGGAAGCGCTGGAAGACGTCCGCGAGGAAATGAGCAACGCTTACACCGTGACGTACTACCCGGCGGCGAACCCCAACGAGGGGTTCCGCAAGCTGTTGGTGGAGATCATCAGCGACCCGGGAAAGAAACTGCGTCTGAAATACCGGCCCGGTTACCGCCCCACCCGCATCCTGTAAACGCGCCGGCCCTACCCGCCCAACTGGCTGAGCATGTCACTGATCTTCTGGTGTTCCTCCGCGGTAGGGTTGTACTTGAGGGCTTCGCGCAGTTCCGAGATAGCCTTCCCCTTGTCGCCCTTCTGCTTGTACGCCATGGCCAGGTGGTAGTGGAAGGTGGAGTGCCCCGGCGCTTTGGCAACCAGGTCCTGAAATGCGTTCACGGCGTAGTCGTTTTGGGCCTTCTTGAGGTAAATCCAGCCAAGCGTGTCGGTAACCTCCGGGAAGTCGGGCAGCAGTTGGTTGGCCCTCTGGGCATAGGAAAGGGCCACGTCGGAATCCAATCCGGATTCCACCATCAGGTACGCCAGGTTGTTCAGCGCCTGGCCGTGGTTCGGGTTCATCCGGATGATGGCTTCGTAGACCTTCTGAGCTTCGGGGCGGCGGCCGGACTTATCCAACGTCAGCGCCAGGGAGAGCAATACGTTCTCGTTTTCGGGAAGGGCCGTGCGCGCCTTTTGCAGCGCGGCGATGGCGTTGTTGTCGTCTCCTTTGAGGCGATACACATCGCCCATGCGCAGGTAGACTTCACCGCGCGTTGCGGAGTTTTTGTCCAGACCGTCGAGAACTCTCTGGTAGTAGCCG
The DNA here is from genome assembly GCA_049511275.1 of Bryobacteraceae bacterium. Classification (GTDB taxonomy): domain Bacteria; phylum Acidobacteriota; class Terriglobia; order Bryobacterales; family Bryobacteraceae; genus PALSA-129. The sequence continues at coordinate 7,642 of JBEKYE010000154.1, read as the reverse complement.
ATGGCATCGTCATAGCGGCCCGCGCGCACCGAGGTAATGCCCAGGCCCACCAGCAGATCCATCCGGTTGGGGGATTTCTTGGATTCGGCCAGCAGCAACTGGAGGGCGGCATCGGGCTTGTGCTGGGCCAGGAGGGTTTCCGCCATCCCCATGAGGGGGCGCGAATTGGCTGGATTGAGTTCGTAAGCCTGCCTGAAGGAGTCCTCGGCATCCTTGTAGCGGCCTTCCGCCAAAGCCACCATACCGAGTTGAAAGTGAACTTCCGGAGAGCTGGGGCTGGCTTTCACCATGGCGTTCAGCAGCGCCTTGGAATCTCCGTACTTCTTCTGGCCCGCCAGTGCCGAGGATTCGAGCAACTGCGCGTTCAGGTTCTTGTGGTCGTACTTCTCGAGGATTTCCTGGGAGCTTTTCAGCGCCGCTTCGTACTCGCCCCGGCTGATTTCCAGTTGCGCCAGCGTGACGCGTGCCAGAATGTACCCTGGCCGTATCTCGATGGCTTTCTGAAACTGTTGCTTGGCCTGCGCCCATTCGCCGCGCGCCACGTAGGCGCGGCCCAGATTATAGTGCTCCACCGGGTTGCCGGGGTCGCGGGTCACCACCGCCTGCAGCTCCGCCAGCGCTTTCGAAATGTCGCCGCGGTCGAGAAGCAGCGTGGCCGCCAGGCCTCGCGCGTCGTTGTCTTCCGGATTGGCTTTGAGAATCTCGCTGTTCATCTCGGCGGCCTCGGTCCGCTTCCCCTGGCGCATCAGCACCTCGATGATGGCCTTCTGGTACTTGATCTTCTGCTTGGGATCTTTCGACATTCCGTCGCGGTATTCCTTCAGCGCCGAATCGCCGTCGCCCAAGAGCATATAGAATTCACCCACCTTCAGGTAGGCCTGGTCCCACTCGCTGGCGTGCGACTTGATCTGCTGCAGCACATTGACCATATCTTCGCGGCGGTTCTGCTGGCCATAGTGGTAAGCCAACGATACCAGGTACTGGAACTGCTTCGGATTGTTTTGGGCTGCCAGCTTAAGCACCTGTTCGCCATCGGCCGGCTTCCCCTGCACCATGTACAGGGCGTACAGATCCTTATAGGGATCGGGACTGGTCTTATCCAGCGCGATGGCCTTCTTGAACTCCTGCTCGGCTTCCCCGAACTTGCCGAGCGTCCCCAGCGCTTTCGCCAGTTGCAACGTGAGGTTCTGGTCACCCGGCTTCACGGCATCGGCCTGGTTGAATTCATTGAGCGCCTCGCCGACCAGCCTCATGCCCTCATCCTTGTTGGCAACCTTGAACGCCTGCTCGGCGCGCACAAAATCGATATCGCCGCGCAGCCGGTGGCCGTCGAACGATTTTGGATCCCGTTTCAAGAGGATGTCGCAGTAGCCCTCCACTTCTTCCAGCGACTGCTTGTCTGTTTGCAAGAAGGTCAGGTAAATTTCGGAGAGCTTGACCATCGAATCCAGGTATTCATCCTGGTAGGCATTGTTGCCCTTGAGCAACTCCACCGCGCGGCGCAAAGCCTTCAGCGCCCCACCCACGTCCGGGCGCGGCGTTTTCTTCAGGTCCGCCAGCGCGAGCTTGTAGTGCGCGGGTCCGAATCGCTGATCGATTTTCAGGGCGTTGGAATATTGAATGGCGGCTTCTTTATACCGGCCTTTTGCAAAGTACTTGTCGCCGCTCTCGAGATAGTGTTTCTTGGCGGAGTTGGGGTCGCGACTGCACGACACCAAGGCCATCAACGCCACTAAGGCCATCAGAACGATCACGTTTGTACGTATGGAGCGCATGGGTTTCCTCACACCACCTGGTTCTCTTTTCACTCTAAGCCAGCCGAGCGTTTTGCGCCACCCGTTCGTGCACAAAACCGGCATAGTCTCATGATATAGCAGTACCGGAACGCCGGTGCATCATGCCAGCGGAACGTTGGCGCCCGCAACCGCGTGACTGCAGTCACCGACACGGCTTCCGCCTGGCGCCACACTCAAGACATGAGCACACTTTCTCCGGTCATTACGGTTGGCGAACTGGCCGCGCGGATGCCTCGATCCGCACAAGTTTTCGAACAGTTCGGCATCGATTACTGTTGCGGCGGCGGGCAGGCCTTCGACCAGGTTTGCCGCGCGCGCGGGCTCGATCCAGCCGCCGTGCTGGCGGAGATCGAACGCCAGGCTGACCCGGCTGCTGGCGCGGCTTCGCAGTCGGACTGGCAATCCACCCCGCTGACCCTGCTGATCGACCATATCGTTGGCACCCACCACGCCTACATGAAGACCGAGCTTCCCCGCCTGGATGGCAAGCTGGAGAAGATCCTGGCCAAACATTCCGCGCGCCACGGAGCGGTGCTGCTGCCGCTGGCCGAAACCTTCCGGGCGATGAAGGAAGAGCTGGAAGGCCACCTCCTGAAGGAAGAGATGATCCTGTTCCCGCTGATCCGGTCCCTGGATGAAGGCGGTCCGGCAGCCCGGGAATTCCATTGCGGATCGGTCCAGAATCCCATCCGCGTGATGGTGGCCGAGCACGATTCCGCCGGCCAGGCGCTGGGCGGCATGCGCCAACTTACCGCCGGCTACACCCCGCCGGAAGACGCCTGCAACACTTTCCGGGCGTTCTATTGCGGGCTTGAGGAGATGGAGCGCGACCTTCACCAGCACATCCACCTGGAGAACAACATCCTCTTCCCCCGCGCCGTCGACCTGGAATCCCGCCAATAGCCGAGGTGGGGCAGGCGGCACCGCCTGCCCCACCCCAGCCCGCAAACCCTTATTCCCGATAGTGGTACAATCAGTCTTGATGTCGATTCCCTAGCTGACTTTTTGGTTCTTCGGGAGGCTCTGCTCCCGCCGCGTTTCCAAGCTGCTTCGGCCCCTTGTGCGGGCCTCTTCAGGTAGCGTAAACCATTGAATTTTAAAGGACGTTAAGACATGCGAAGACTATTCTCCGGAGGTTTGGTGATGTTCGGCATGGCATCGCTGCCGGTGGTTTTATCGCCGCAGCAGATCCACCGTGCCCCGGCCTCGGATTACCGCCTCGATCCGCGTTACGCCGCGCTCCGTCAGTTTTTCGATAAGGGCCGTTGCCCCGCCAGCCGGTACGCCGGCGAGTTCCTTGAAGTCGCCGACACCTATACCCTGGACTGGCGCCTGCTCCCCAGCATTTCGTACGTGGAATCCACCGGTGGGAAAGCCGGGCGGAATAACAATATCTTCGGCTGGGATTCCGGCCACGCACAGTTCTCCACCCCCGTTGCCGGCATTTACACTGTCGGCTATCGCCTGGCCCACTCCGGCCTATACCGGGACAAGAGCCTGGACGAGGTTTTGGCTACCTATAATCCCAATGCCTCCTATGGCCGTAGGGTCAAATCCGTCATGCGGCGAATCGCAGCCATTCAGTGATCCCCTGAGTCCGGTTTAGTGCTCCAGGTTTTGCATCACCAGGTACAATCCGCCGAACAGGGCCAGTGAAACGGCTCCCACCACGGCCCATCGAAGGAATCGCTCCCCTTTGCTGGCCGGTGGTCCCTCGTCGTGCCGGTTGTGATCTGCCAGGGTCTCAAACATGCAAACGCCTAGAATGCCGACATAAAGCTGGAGCGGCCGCCGCCGGAAACCCCTCGTCCAATTGAGACGTAGCGGTTTGATTTGTATCCCCGATCTGCCGGCACGCCAAGAGAAAGCTGCGGGGGGCCCCCAGGGGGGGTACCGTTGACAACCTCCCGCAACTCAGCGTATATTTGCTAACATACTGATCTCTCAGGTGTTGCTGGTGATCGGCGCATGGTGTGGAATCGAACGCTCAGTGTAAACGAAGCGCGGGTACCAGTCGGCGCTGGCAGCCCGCTGCAGGAATTCCCGCTCAACCATCGGCGAATCAGGAATCGGCGGAGGCGTAATGGCCGTAGACCTTAACAACGGGCAGACCGAGGACACTGAACCCGAAAGCTACGAGAATCTTCTCGACGATTACAGCCATTTCGCGCCACCCGCCGCCGACGAAGTCCTGCAGGGCACGGTACTCAGTGTCACAGCCCAGGAAGTGATCGTCGACTTCGGATACAAGTCCGAAGGCCTCGTTCCCATCGAGCAGTTCCGCAATCCCGACGGCAATGTTACGGTGCAGCGCGGCGACCCGGTCGACGTGATGATCGATCACGGCGGCGAGCAACCCGAGGGATACGTTCTGCTTTCGCACACGCGGGCCGCGCGCCTGCGGATTTGGGAGAATCTCGAAAAGGCATACCAGGAACAGTTGGTGGTTTCCGGCCGGGTGCTCGGCCGCGTCAAAGGCGGGCTCGCCGTGGATGTCGGCATCAAGGCTTTCATGCCGGGATCGCAAGCCGATCCGCGTCCGGTCCATAACCTGGACTCGCTGGTCGGGCAGGACATCCCCGTCAAGATCATCAAGCTCAACCGCCGCCGCGGCAACGTAGTGGTCTCCCGCAAGACCGCCGTGGAGGAAGAGATCAACGTCCGCAAGAGCGCTACGCTGGAACACCTGGTGGAGGGCTCGGTGGTTACCGGCGTGGTGAAGAATCTGACCGAATACGGCGCCTTCATCGATCTTGGCGGCATCGACGGTCTGCTGCACGTCACCGACATCTCCTATGGACGCGTCACCCACCCGTCCGAACTGCTGCACGTGGGCGATCAGGTGACGGTCAAGATCCTCAAGTTCGACCGGGCCAAGGAACGCGTCTCGCTGGGCATGAAGCAGCTCGAACCCGACCCCTGGGAAACCGTGGCGCAGCGCTTTCCGGTAAACGGCCGCGTCATCGGGCGCGTGGTCAACGTGACCGATTACGGGGCCTTCGTGGAACTGGAGGCGGGCGTCGAAGGCCTGATTCACATCAGCGAGATGACCTGGTCGCGCCGCATGAAGCATCCCTCCAAGGTGGTCAAGCCGGGCGACCAGGTGGAAGCCGTGGTCCTCGAAGTGCATTCCCGCGACCGCCGCATTTCGCTCGGCCTGAAACAGTTGGAACCCAACCCCTGGAGCACCATCGACACGCGCTACAGCGTGGGTTCGGTGGTGGAAGGCCGCGTCCGCAATATGACCGATTTCGGCGCCTTCATCGAAATCGAAGAAGGCATCGACGGCCTGGTGCACGTTTCCGATCTTTCGTGGACCAAGCGCGTCAAGCATCCCTCCGAGGTCCTGAAAAAGGGGCAGGTGGTGCAGGCCGTCATCCTGAATATCGATTCCTCGTCGCACCGGCTTTCCCTCGGCATCAAGCAGCTTCAGCCGGACGCGTGGGAAACCTTCTTCCAGAACCATCAGGTGGGCGATACGGTTCATGGCCGCATTTGCCGCCTCGCCAGTTTTGGCCCCTTTGTGGAACTGGCGGAGGGCGTCGAGGGCCTTTGCCACTTCTCGGAAATACCGGGTTATGCGGGCCGCCGCGGGCACGAGGAGCCGCCCGTTTCTCTCAACCAGGAGTTCGATTTCAAAATTGTCAAGATGAGCGAGGCGGAGAAGAAGATCGGCCTCAGCCTGCGCGCCATGACGGACGACGAAGAGAAAAACCGCCTGGAAGACTACCAGCGCCAGGCCGCCGCCGCCACCACCACCATCGAGGAAGTGATGAGCCTCAAAGATCGCACCCTTGAATAGCTTGCAAATTTGTTGTATTCAAGAGATACTGCGGTTTCGTACATGATTGCCGCGCCCAGGAGAATGCGATGACTAAGGCCGATCTGATTGAAGAAGTCTCCCGAGTGGTGGAGATGACCCGGAAGGAATCGGAGGTCATCGTGGAGGCCATTTTCGACAGCATCGTTCGCTCTTTACGCAGCGGCGACAAGATCGAGATCCGCGGATTCGGCAGTTTCCGCACCCGCCAGCGCCAGCCGCGTGTCGGCCGCAACCCCAAGACCGGCGCGCGCGTGGAAGTGCCCGCCAAGAAGATCCCGTATTTCAAGCCCAGCAAGGAATTGAAAGACGTGGTCAACAACTCGGCCACACCCGCCGCTCCGGTAGCGCCGGCGCCCGGCGAGACTCCCGCCCCGTAGTCGCTTCCCCCGGGGTACGGCATGGATTATCTTTGGACCCCCTGGCGCTATCAGTACGTGACTACCACCGGGGATGCCGGCGACTGCATCTTCTGCCGCGCCGCCCAGGCGGACAGTGACAAAGCCTGGCTGGTGGTTCACCGCGCCGCGCACAATCTGGTCATCCTGAACCGTTTCCCCTATACCAGCGGACACGTGATGGTGGTTCCCTACCTCCATGTCCCATCCCTGGAAGAACTGCCCGACGAAGCTCTGGTGGAGATGATCCGCCTGGCCCGCCAGTGCGAGACGCATCTGCGCGCCATTTACCGGCCCGACGGGTTGAATCTCGGCATGAACCTGGGGAAGAGCGCCGGGGCCGGCATTGCCGGCCACGTCCACCTGCACGTCCTGCCGCGGTGGACCGGCGATACCAACTTCATGACCGTGGTGGGCGAAACGCGGGTCGTCCCCGAGGACCTGGAAGCCACCTGGGAGAAGCTGCGGAAGCGCTTCGCGGGCCAATAGGCCGCGGACCGGGGACTGCCACAAGAATACTTACCGTCCTCCGCGGTCCCCTTGATATACTCTTAAACACATTGGAGGGCAAGGGATGCGTGACGGAGTGCTATTCGTCTGGGTGCTGTTCACGGCCGGGTTGGCTGCACAGACTGGCGGCCTGGGTCCTGAACTACTCGCGGCGATTCGGAAAGGCGACGTTCCGGCCGTCCAGGAACTGTTGCGCGACAACGCCGATCCGAATTCCCGCGACGAAACCGGCGCCTCCGCGCTGATGTACGCCGCGGCTTTCTCTTCGCCCGAATGCATGCGGCTGCTCATCACCAAGGGCGCCGGCGTGGACGGCGCCAACCAGGTCCATGCCACAGCCCTGATGTGGGCCAGCGCCGAACCGGAAAAGGTCAAGCTGCTGCTTTCCAAGAACGCCGAAGTCAACATCCGCACCGACGACGGCCAGAGCGCCCTGTTGCTGGCCGCCCGCCACCCCGGCAATGCCGAGACCGTGCGCCTGCTCTTATCCCACGGGGCCGACCCCAAAGCCGTCGACAAAGAGGGCGTCGGACTGCTGCGGATCGCGTATGGACAGGAAGACGCCGCGCTGCAGCAAGCCGCCCGTAGCGCGGGCCTGGAATGCACGCGGCTGGAACAACTGGGTGACGAACCGCTGCTTACTGCGCTCAGTTCCGGCGACAAGAACCTGGTCAACACGGTTTTCCGCCTGGGAGCAAATCCCAACGAACTTATCAAAATGATATCGGCTCACGTGCCGGCCATGGGTCTTCTGGCTTTTGACGGCGCTACCCCACCCATCCAGCTTCTGCTCGAACACGGGGCCAATCCCAACGTGAAAAGCGATCGCGGCTTCACGCCCCTCATGATGGCCGCCGCCGCCGACACGCCCGACCTGGAACTGGTCCGCCTGCTGGTCGAAAAAGGCGCCGACGTCAACGCGCGCGATCAGAAGGGTCGTACCGTGCTCGACTGGGCACTCACCCAGGGAGAGACCGAAGTCTCGACATTCTTACGGGATGCCGGCGCCAAATCCACGCCGCTCCCGCCGCCGCCCGCTCCGGTGTCCGAGCCGCGCAATGCGCGCGCCGCCCTGGAAGCGCTGTTTCCGCGGCTTCAGCCCATCAGCAAGTCGTTTT
>JBEKYE010000153.1:0-10314 GCA_049511275.1 Bryobacteraceae bacterium | reverse complement strand
AATATCGTGCCCCTGGAGTTTTTCGAGGGCGGCCGTCACCAGGCCGCGAAGCGCGTCCGGATCGACGGCGATTTCCCGCCGCACCACGCGGCGCGCGATCTCGAGCGCCAGCCGCACCAGGTCGGCTTCGGCCTCGCGCCGCAGCCGGGCGCGCCATCCCGCCAGCTCCTGGATGCTCTGCGCCAGACGATCGAGGGTTGCTTTGAGCTCCGCCGCGCCGCGGTTGCGTTGGGCGGCTTCGCCTTCCCGCAAGCCCGCGGCGCGGGCCTGGCGCACGCGTTCCTCGATTTGCCGCTCGATTTGAGCCGGCTGGCCGGCTGCTTGGCCACCGGGGGCGCCCGCCAGCGCTCCGGGCCGGACCTGCCGCCAGACCAGCGGGCTGGCCGCCGGAGAGGCATCGGGCAGCACGACTTTAGACGACATATTGTTCCCCGACGGTGCCCTTGAGGCTCAAGGCGCCCTCCGATTCCAACTGCCGGACCACCGCAATGATCTGCTGCTGGGCCGCTTCCACGTCCTTGATCTTGACCGGGCCGAGGGCTTCCATGTCTTCGCGCAACATGTCGGCGCCGCGCTGCGACATGGAGCCCAGGATCTGCGTGCGGAGCTGTTCGCTGGTGCCCTTGAGCGCCACCGTGAGCACCTTGCGGTCTATTTTGGCCAGCACCTCTTTCAGGCCCATCGGATCGATCAGCAACAGGTCTTCGAAGACGAACATCAGGTGGCGGATGGTCTCCGCCAGGTTGGAGTCCTGCTGGTCGATGTGGGTGAGGATCTCGCGGCTGGAAGCCGAATCCAGCCGGTTGAGCATCTCCGCCACGGCGCGCACGCCGCCGTAGGATTCGCGGCTGAATTCGCCCAGGGTCTTGAGCTTCTGGCCGATCACGCCTATGATCTTCAGAATCACCTCCGGCGAAATCTGGTCCAGGCTGGCCATGCGCTGGGCCACGTCCGAACGGAGACCCCCGGGCAGGGAATTCAACAGGGCGGCGGCCTGCGTGGAGTTCAAGTGAGAGAGCACCAGGGCAATGGTCTGCGGATGTTCGTTGTGAATGAACTTGGCAAGCTGCTGCGGGTCGGCCTTCTGGATGGCATCGAAGGAAGCCGCTTCCGAGCCCAGGGCCTTGGTGAGGCGGTCGAGGAGGCGCTTGGCGATGTCCGGGTTGAAAGCCCGCATCAGCAATTTGCGGGCGTAGTCGACGCCCCCGCGCGTCACGTAGTCCCCGGCGGTCGCCAGGTGATGAAATTCCTGCAGGACGATTTCGGACTGGTCTCCGGAAATGGCGGTGATGCGGGCCACCTCGCGGCTGACCTTCTGGACGTCGTCCTCCGAGAGTTGCTGCAGGAGTTCGGCGCTCGACTGCTCACCCAGCACAACCAGCAGCATGGCAGCCTTGCGCAAGCCGGGGATGGCCTCTTCCTTGGTGGTGTTGAGAATCATGGCAGGCCATCCCCGGGCATCACTGCTCTTCCTCACGGATCCAGGTGCGCAGGATTTGCGCCGAGACGTCCGGATCCTTGGTGATTTTCTCGCGCAGGTGCTTGGCGAGCACTTCGGCCTTCTTGGTGATGACCGGCGCGAGCTTCAGGGAGGTCAGCGCCTGAGCGTCCATTTTCTGCTGCAGGGCGTCGCGCTCCGCCAACTGCGACTCCAGTTGCTGCTCGACATTGATTCCCGGCAGGCCGGCCGGAGCGGCGGCGCCCCGCGGCAGCTCAGCCGGGCCGGTGGCTTCGACCGGCCCCGAGCGAGGGCCGCGCCGCGCCAGGAGGAGCGCCAGGAGTCCGAGCAGCAGCACACCGGCCAGCACGCCGCCACCCACCGTCATGGTCTTGCGGTCCCACTTCAGGACGAACCCGCCGGGCGGCGGCGGCGCCGCGGGCCTGGGCGCCAGCGAATCCGGGGACTCCAGCAGCAGGGTGTTTTCAAACGGCAGCGTGTCGATGGTCAACTGGTCGCCGCGGTCCTGGTTGAAGCCGGTGACCCCGGCCACCTGTTCGCGGATGATTTTGAGGGTTTCGGGCGCCGGCGGCACCAGCACCTTTTTGTAGCCCTTCTGGTCTTTCTCCCAGGCGACCGCCTGATCCACCAGCACGGCCACCGACATCTTCTTCACGATGCCCGCGGGCATGCGGGTCTTCTTCACGGTGCGGCTGGACTGGTAGTTGATGTTCTCGGTCGAGCGCGAAACACGATTGCCGCCGGCGGAGGGCCGCGACGTGGGGCGCGGCAACGTGGAGGCGGTGCCCGGCACGCCGCTCGGGTTGGCGGACCCGGTGGAGTCCTCGGTGCGCTGCGAACTGGTCATGACGGAACGCGCCGGGTCGAAGATTTCCTCGCTCTGCTCGCCGCCGGTGAAGTCGCATTCCACCGACACGCCGGCGCGGAATTTTTCGGCCCCCAGCAGCGGCTCGAGGGTGGCGTTAATCTTCGAGAGCAGATCGGTTTCCACCTGGTGGCGGTACTCCAGGGCGGCTCCGGAGGGTTCCGGGCCGTCCAGCGTGCCGGCCGTTTTGGGGCGTCCCAGGAGATTGCCGTTCATGTCCAGGACGGAGATGGCGTCGGGCGACAGACCCTCCACGGCGGCGGCCACCAGGTGGTTGATGGCCAGCACATTCTGCGGCGCCAGGCGGGCCTGCGGGCGCAGTTTGACGAGCACGCTGGCCTTGGCCGGCTGCTGGGAATCCAGGAAGACGGAGTCTTTGGGGAAGGTGATGTGGACGCGGGCCTGTTCCACCGCTTCGAGAGACATTACGGAGCGCTCCAGCTCGCCTTCGATGGCGCGGCGGTAGTTGACGTGTTCGGTGAACTCGGTGGCGCCGAGGTTGACCTTGTCGAAGAGCTCGAAGCCGATGCGGCCGGTCTTGGGCAAGCCGGCGGAGGCCATCGCGATGCGCAGTTCCGCCAGGCGCGCCGAGGGCACCAGGATGGAGCCGTTTCCCTCGCCCAGGCGGTAATCCACGCCGCTCTCTTTGAGCTTCTGTACGATGCCGCCGGCGTCTTCGGGGGCGACGCCCGTGAAGAGCGGCCGGAAATCGGCTTCCTGCTGGTATTGGACCAGTTCGAAGAGGCCCACGCCGGCCAGCAGGATCACCAATGCAATGGTGATCCGCTGGCGCAGCGAGAGATTGGCCAGAATTCTTTTCATGGCGCGTTACAGTGGCGCGAGTCGCTTCGCTCTCCTTCTACATCGGCGGCAGGCGCCCAAAACCTGAGCCGCTCACACCTGCATGCGCATGATCTCCTGGTAGGCGCTCACCACTTTATTGCGCGCCTGCAGGAACATCTCGAAAGCCAGCTCGGCGCGTTGGGTGGCCAGAACCGTGGTGTGCAACTCCTCACCTTCGCCCGAGAGGAAGCGCTCGACGGAAGCCGAAGCCTCCCGCCCCATGCCCTCCACCTGGTTGACGGCGCTCGAGAATACGTCCCGGAAGCCGCCGCTCCCGCCCGATTCGCCGGCCGGGCGGATGGTGTCCGCGATGGTTGTCGAAGAGACCGGAAGAATGGGCGCGGGCATAGATTACCGTCAGTGCAGCAGGTCGATGGACCGCAGGATCATGTCCTTGACGGCGCCGATGGCCGCCACGTTGGCCTCATAGCCCCGCGCCGCGCCCATTAAATCCACCATATCTTCGGCCGGATTGACGTGGGGATACGCGACGTAGCCGTCCGGGTTGGCGTCCGGGTGGTTGGGCTGATAGCGGAGCTCCGGCGCGCTGGCGTCGGTGACCACATCGGCCACCGCTACGCCGCCGACCGATTGCAGTTGCGCGTCGAAGACCGAGGAAAACGGCGAGTCCACGGCGGTGCTTTCAAACACGGCGTCCTTGCGGCGGTAGGGGCCGCCTTCGGGCGTGCGCGTGGTCTCCGAATTGGCCAGGTTCTCCACCAGCAGTTCGGCGCGGGCGCGCTGCGCCGCCATTCCCGAGGCTCCCACCGACAAGGCCGCAAAGAGGCTCACGAGCTCTGCCCTTCCTTGATGGCCGCGCGCACCGTCTGAATCTGAATCTTCATCAGGCTCGACGCCACGTTGAAGCGCAGCGCATTTTCCGCCAGAAGCCGCGACTCGCGATCCAGATTGACGTTGTTGCCGTCGTTCTTCATTTCGAGGCCGGTCACTTCCACGGTCTGCGGCGTCCCACCGAGGGCGCTCTGGAACTCCGATTGGAAGTCGATGTCGCGGGTGTGGTAACCGGGCGTGTCGGCGTTTGCAATGTTGGAAGCCACCAGTTTCTGCCGCGCGCTCAGCAGATCCATGTAGCGTTCAAGTTGTCCGGCCAGCCGATCGAGCATGCTGTTAGTCCCCACAGCAGGGCGGTTGCCACGCGGAAGCGCCCTGAAATGAGTGGGAGGGGCCGCGGACTCGCGCCAGATTCAGGCCACGCGGCAGAATTTTGGCGAATGGAAGCCGAAAAGAATTCGGGGCGCTCATTTTCATAGGGATGGCCGCGTTGGCCTTTAGTAAGGCGTTATGCCCACATGAGTTATGCTGCAATACCCGCTTTTTGGGGGTATTGATTGTGGTTGGAATCCTGGTAGTATTCTCACAGGATAGATCTCCAAGAGAATATTCCCAAAGTGGCATTTCTCGGCCGCCGACGCTGCGCTGCCACCGTATTTCGGCCGACGCCACTGCGTCCACAGAGCGCCCGCCTGACAGCAAAGTACGCGTCTTGGCTGCAAACTCATGATGAACGCGCCACTATCCGAATCCGATTCCTTGGTACAGGCCGATGAGCCGCCGGCGGGGCAGTCCTGGTCCCGCCTCGTAGAACGAATCCAATCAGGCGATGTCCCCGCGATGGAGGAGATGTATCGCGTCTTCACGACGGGGATCCGCTTCTATCTTTGCCGGCAACTGGGGCCGCAGGATCTGGATGACCGGGTGCACGAGGCCTTCGTCACGATCACGCAATCGATCCGCAGGGGCGAACTGCGCGAGCCGGAGCGGTTGATGGGTTACGTGCGGACGGTGGTGCGGCGGCAGGTGGCGGCGCAGATCGAGGCCGTGGTGGAGCAGCGCCGCCGGCAGACGGACCCCAGTCTGGGGGCGGTGGTTCGCGATCATCAGCCGAATCCCGAGCGCCAGGCGATCGAGCGGGAGCAGACCGCGGTGGCATACCGCGTGCTGCGGAGCCTTCCGCCGCGCGACCGCGAAGTGCTGGTTCGTTTCTACCTGAAGGAGCAGTCCCCCGCCGAGATTTGCCGGGAGATGGATCTGAGCGCGACGCAGTTCCGGTTGACCAAGTCCCGCGCCAAGGTGCGGTTCGGCGAACTGGGGCGGGCGCGGCTGGCGCGCCTACGGGGATTCCGGCCGCAGAAGTGAGCGAGGTTCATTTCGCCCCAGGAATCTGAAACCTTTTCCGCCGCCCAGGCACCTTTACAATAGCGGACTAATTGGTTCACAATAGAGGTTAGTATGGCAGCGGAATCCAGTCGCCACTTCGATGAAGCAGCGTGCGAACGGTATTCGATGGGTACGCTTGCCGAGCACGAGACGGAACGGATCGAAGAGCACCTTCTGATCTGTGGGGCGTGCCAGCGCAGGGTAGCCAAGAGCGACACATACGTTGCCGCGATGCGGCACGCGGCAGCCAAAGTGCGGCGGGATAAGGCTAAAGCCAGGTCGCGGATCGCGGGCTAGCGCAGTGCGGAGGGAAAATGCCTGGCAGTCCTGCCGGCAGCCGCTTTACAGGCGGCTTTTTCGATCAGCGAAAAGCGCCGGCTGAAAGCCGGCGGGAGCCAGGATTGGCTGCCCCACACCACTGGCGAACGACGGCGGTCTGCGTGATTCCGGAAGGCCGCGCGCATAAGCAAGCGGTCCGGCGTCAGACGAACAAACTTCCGAAGCCACGCACTAAGTCGCGGGAACCACGAACAAGCCGAAGAACAGAATCACAATGGCCAGGAGCGTCAGAACTATGGCGCCGGTGGTCAACAATGCGGAATCCACGGCGAAACGGCTGTGTTGCCCCCGGCCGTAAATCCGACTGTGGAAGGCACCCAACATGGCTTTAAACCTCCTTCGCCAATGAAAGGCGGGTCAGCTTTTCCATCTTCATTCTATTCCAGATTTGCAGATGTCAAGACCCGTAATTCCCGCCGGCCCATAGCGCTGTGCTATTTCCAGAAGTGTGGTATGAGTGTTGAAGGAATCGTTGGCGCGGCGGCCACTTTTTTGGAGCGTTTGCGGTCTGCGCGGGTGTCGCGCTGGGCGGCGCCATGATCTACACGTTCGGACTGGGGCCAGCCGAGCCTTTGCAATGGCACCGGACGGGGCAGCCCGCGAGAGTATAATCTCCGGTAGAGCGATGACCAAAGGAATCTGCCTGCTACTTCTGGCGCTGGCCCTGCCCGGTTGCGGCGTTCGGGAGACGGCGAAACGCTATCCCATGCAAGGCGATGTCAGAGCCATCGATCCGGTCTCCAAGACGGCTACCATCTCCGCCGGCAAGATCGGCGACTGGATGGAACCGATGACCATGGAGTATCCCGTGAAGCCGGATTCCGAACTGGCGAAACTCCACGTGGGCGAACATATCGAGGCCGTCGTCGTGGTGCAAGGCGAGAAGTATTACGTCACCGACGTGAAAGTGGCCCCGAAACAGTGAACCCGTCTGGAACGGCAGAAGGACGGTGTTCGGAGAGGGGCGAATGACGAGGCGGGATTTTATCCTGATAGCAGCGACCCCGGCCATCCGCTCCAGCGCACCAGCGCGGCTGCCGGTGCCCGTTCATCGAATCCTGGACGCCCGGGCGCAACCCCGAGCGGAGCAGATTCACCACTTCTGGTGGAGCATCTGGCCGGAAGCCTTCCGTGACTTCAGCCGAGGCGGCATCGACCTCCAAACCAGCGACGGACCGGGCGAAGTGCGGCATTCCCCCGGCGACAGGCCGATCTTCATCGGGCTGCGCCGCGGGGTCATCAACCTCGTCCTGACCGACCACCTTCCCGTGTACTGGGACAACGGCCGGGCGCTGGCAGGCGTGACCACGCTTTACGAGGGTTATCACGTGTGCATGGTCGCGCTCCGCTATGCGCATGGCAACCAAATCGCATACCTATCGGTCAACACCTGCGTGCACGAGCTTTTGCACGCGCTGCTTCAGGACATCTTCATAAGCCGCACGAAGTGGTACCAGTTCGGCGGCCGCGAGTTCCGAGCCGACTGTTACGCAACCGGGCTGTGGCTGTTCCACGATGGCGCCGCCATCCGGAAATCGGGCCAGATCTATCTCAAGCGCCTGCGCGGCGGATAGCCGAGGGGCATTATAAGTTAAGAAGGCTCTTAAATCTGAAACAGGCCGGTGCTTCCAGGGGTTGTTCCCGGCTTACTTCCTTTCACCCATGGCCCAGAGAATTCCGCCCAGAATGTGGTTGTAAAGAATCGGGTTTGCGTAATCTTCCTTCTTATGGCCCAAGGCCGTATAGAACTCGCGGCCGCCGTCCTGGCGCAAAGTCCAGGCCAGCGGCATCGCGTCGCCTACCAGCCCCCGCGGATTCTCCGCGCGCTGGGGATCGTCGAGCCTGGCGGGATCGGTCACCAGCAGCGGATGCAGATCGGGATTCATGAACTCCAGGAAGTAGGGCTCGTCTTCCCACTCGAAGGTGGCGGACATTCCCTTAGTGGCCGGATGATTGGGGTCTTTCACGCGGATCAGGAATTTCTGCATTTTCGGGTGGCGCAGGAATTTGCCGCCCAGGATGGACCAATAGTAGGGCCATTGCCGCTCCGACCCGGAAGCCGAGTGAATTCCCACGAAGCCACCGCCGGCCTTGATGTAGCGCTGGAAGGCGTCGCGTTGCGCGTCGTTGGTGAAGGCTTCGTTGTTGCTGTTGGAAAAAACGATGGCCTTGTAGGGCTTCAGAGTGGCATCGGCGAAAACCACCGGGTCATCGGTGGCATCCACCGAGAAAGCGTTCTCGGAGCCCATTTTGCGAATGGCGGCTACGCTGCTCGAGATGTTGTCGTGCACGTAGCCCGTGCCGTTGCGTGTGTAAACCAGAATCCGGCCCGCGCCGGACTGGGCGGAAACACCGACCAGGGAAACCTGCAGCGCGGTCCCCGCCAGGAAACCGCGCCGCGTCAAGGAGGGGAGGGGTGGCATATCTCACATATATCAGAACGAAAATCTGAGCGCGAAACGGAGCTGGCGCTCATTGCCGGCCGAGGTGATTTGCACTCTCCAAGCGATTTAACGGGAGGGTGACTTAGGGCGTTCCCAGCCCGCGGACCAGAAGCCCGCCAACCTGTGGTGACACTGTGATAGGATACGGCGCTATGAAGTATCGCGCGCTTGGTCTCACCTTTTGCATTTGGGCCGGCTTTCTGACGGTCTTGTCCCAGGCCGATGGACAACGGCCCCTCTCGCTCGCCGACATCCTGGCCTGGAAACGAATCCAGGCTCCGGCTGTTTCCAATGACGGGGAATGGTTCGCCTACCGCGTTGCACCGGCCGAGGGCAACGCCGAAGTGATCGTACGCAACCTGAAGAGCGGTAAGGAACTGAGGTTCCCTTCGGGCGATGCGGCTGCCGCAGCGCCGGCAACTCCGGCGGGTGCACCGGCGCCGGCGCCCGTACCCGCAGCAGCGCCGGCGGTTGCCCGCGATCCGGCGATTTCCGCCGACTCGCGATGGGTGGCATTCAATATGTACCCCACAACCCGCGAAGCCAAGAGTCTGAAGAAGGCGAAGAAGGCGGTTCAGACCAAGGTGGTGCTGGTGGAACTGGCCACCGGCAAGAAGGTGGAGTTCGAGAAGATACGCCGGTTCGCGTTCTCCGGAGAGAAGTCCACTACGCTGGCGTTGCAGCGTTATGGTGCGGATGCCGCGCCGGGCCCCGCGGCCGGCGGGTCCGGCAGCACGCCGGCGGCGGACCGTCCGTCCGGCACCGATCTGCTGCTCTACGATCTGGCAAGCGGCAACCAGCTCAGCCTGGGGAATGTCTCCGAATTCTCCTTCGACAAGAAGGGCGACTGGCTGGCGTGGCTGGTGGATGCGGCGGACAAAGCCGGCAACGGGGTCCAATTGCGCAACATGAACACCGGCGCGGTACAGGCGCTGGACAGCGCCCCGGCGGCCTACCGCAGCCTGACCTGGACCGAGAAAGGAGACGGCCTGGCGGCCCTGCGCGGGGCGGACGATAAGGGTTACGAAGACAAGCTCTACAGCGTGGTGGCCTTCCGGGATTTCACCCCTTCGGGCCCGCCGGCCAAGGTGGTGTTCGATCCCCAAGCCGACAAGAGCTTCCCCTCCGGCATGACCGTGAGCCCCAACCGCAACCCGCAATGGCGCGAAGATTTCTCCGCCGTGACGTTTGGCATCCATGAAGTCAAGGCCAAGAAGAATGCGCCAAAAGAGGCGAACGCAGCCAAAGAGCCCGCCCCGGCGGACGGCGACAAGAAGGATGCAGCGTCCTCCGAGGAAGACAGGCCGGACCTGGTGATCTGGCACTGGAAGGACCCGCGGCTGCCCTCCATGCAGCAGGTCCAGGAGAATACCGACAAGAACTTCAGCTACCTGTGCGCCTATCGTCCGGAGGAGAAGAAATTCGTCCGCCTGGCCGATGAGGCCGTGCGCCAGGTCTCTTTGACGCAGGATGAGAAGCAGGCCGTGGGCCTGGACATCCGTGACTACGAACGGGAATCCAACCTGGACGGCAAGCGGTTTCAGGATGTCTACGTGATCGATCCGGCGACCGGAGAGCGGCGCTTGGCGCTCAAGAAGGCCGAGCACTACCTGGGAGCTTCGCCCGACGGAACCAAACTGTTGCACTACAACGACGGCGTTTTCTACGCCTACGACGTGGCCACGGGGAAGTCGGTGGACCTGACTTCGAAGATTCCATCCACATTCTGGGATACCGACATCGACGTCAACGTGGTGAAGCCGCCGACCGCCACGCTCGGCTGGTCGAAGGATGGCAACATGGTGCTGATCAGCGACGGGTGGGACATCTGGAAGGTGCCGGCCGCCGGCGGCGCGGCGGTGAATCTGACCATCAACGGCAAAAAGGACAAGATCCGCTACCGCAGGCGCTTCCGGCTGGATCCGGACGAGCGCGCGGGCATCGACCTCACCGCGCCCCTGTACATTTCGGCATACGGCGAGTGGACCAAAAAGAACGGCATCGGGCTGATCGAACCAGGCAAGACCGGCGTGCGCATGCTGCAGTGGGGCGACGCCGGCTACGCCCAACTGATCAAGGCGAAGAATGCCGAAACCTATTTATATACGCGCGAGAATACCCGCGAGTACGGCGACTACTACGCGTCCAACAACCTGCTGGAAAACGGACAGAAGGTGACCGACGCG
>JBEKYE010000152.1:0-10406 GCA_049511275.1 Bryobacteraceae bacterium | reverse complement strand
CCGCGGCCAGGTGCGGGCGAAGTTCGGCAAGGAAGCGGCCGAGGCTATCCGCATTCTGTATGGCGGCAGCGTCAAGCCGGACAACACCAGGTCGCTGATGGCGCAGCCGGAAATCGACGGCGTGCTGGTAGGCGGCGCGAGTCTGGACGCGGTGTCGTTCGCCTCCATCGTGAACTTTTAGCTATTCCGCCCGGGAACGTCGACGGCGTGGGCGTTTTTCGTCAGACTGAAGTGAGACGAAATGTGGCGAGCTTCCCTTCTTCGAGTTCAAGCGGTGTCACGGGATTGCGATTAGCAGACCGCCGCTTATGCCGAATGATCGTTCATGCCCTCGCGCGAAATTGTAATCGTAGCCCGGTTCGAGGAACCAGCCGAATTTGTGCTTTCCGCCGGGCCAGAACATGAAATCCAGCGCGGCTTCGCCCGCTATTGAGTTCGCTCTCATGCCGGGCTCCCTCGTATGAACCCACTCCGGGCCAACGCCGGCCATTAACTCCGCCTTTTTGGAGAGCGTCCAGGGCTTCTTAAACAGCAGGTCGGTATTCCATTCTGTCGAATGATGGCGGCTGAATAATGGTGTGACGCCCGCTTCAAGTTCTAGCCAGTTCTCTATGGGCGTGACTTCAACGGCGGCGTCTGCGCCGAAGCTCGATCCGCCGTTTTTGAGACTCCAGCCAGCGGCGCCGCCGAGCTCGACGATGGCCGCAGGGTCTTTATCGACCGACTGTGCGAACGCCATTTCGGAACAGAGAAATAATGGTCCCAACAACAGGAAGTTTGTCGCGCTCACAAAATGGAGTCTAGCAGCTTCCAACTTCAAGCGGGCTTGGATTTTCCAATTCAAGATCCAGTGCACGTATAGTCGCCATACCGTACTTGTGCCGCCCGCGCGGTCCGGATGTCAGGCGGTTTCTGTGAACCGTATGGCGTGGCGCGGGCGCTTCCCTAGCTTCTTCCCCGCTCCAACTGGTCCAGCAGCGCCGATAACCGCGGCGCCACTTCGGTTCGCCCTCCGAACCGCAGCGCGTTGTAAGCCGAAGTAAACTCCACCACCGCCGCGCCCAGCGGCGTGCCCCCCAGCGAACGCGCGAACTCCACCGGCGTAAACCAGGCGGGCTTTTGAAATCCCTGGCGCTTCAGCACGCGCAGCATGCGCTCATACAGCAGCGTGGCATCCGCCCCCTGCGCTTCCCCGCTGCGCAATCGCTGCACGCGGCGGCGCAGCCGCACCAGGCGTACCAGGCGCGGCGCCACCAGCCAGAAACACAGCCCCGCTACCACAACCGCCCCGGCCGCGGGGCCGTAGCGCTTCAGCCAGGCCTTCCCGCGAACATCCCAACCGAATGCCGTCACCGAAAGGCCGTCCAGCCAGCGGATGCTCAGCACCCGGTCCGCCAGCGTGCCCTGCCGGCTGGGATCGTAGCCCACCACCCATTTCTGCCAGAAGGTCTCGGCGGCATCGAAGTACAGCCCCATCTTGGATAGCAGCGTGGGACCGTGCTGGCTCGGATCGGCCGGCGTCGGGTCGAAGGTCGTCCAGCCGTAACCGGGAATCCAGGCTTCCACCCAGGTGTGCGCGTCGGAGGCGCGCACCAGCCACAGCTCCGAGAGCGGGTTGTACACGCCGCTCTGGAATCCCGTGGCCATGCGCGCGGGAATTCCCAGGCTGCGCAGCATCACGGCCATGGCCGATGCAAAATACTCGCAGTGGCCTTTCTTGCGCGTGAACAGGAAGTAAGCCAGCGGGTCGGCCACGGTGTGATCGGGAAGCTGCAGCGTGTAGCCGTAATCGGAGCGCAGATGGTCTTCGATGGCGCGGGCGCGGCCCAGGTCGGTGGTGGCCCCTCCGGCCATGCCGTGCGCCAGAAGAGCGATGCGCGGATCGAGCCGCGGCAGTTGCAAGTCTTGCGCGCGGCTGGCGAGATCCAGGATGGGCGCGGGAATCGGCGCGGCCGCCGTCTCCGGAGGCTCTTCCACCAGGCTGTAGGCTTCGTAGCGGAAACCGGGCGGAGGAGTGTGCAAAAGCCGGAAGCAGCCGGTCTGGGTCTCCTTGACGGAGTCGTCCGGCAGTCCGGCCACGCGCTCCGGCGCGCCCGCGAAGAACAACGCGGTGGAATCCAGCTCCTCTAATTCCACGCCGTAGCTGATGCGGCGCGCTCCCGGCAGCGCCGTTGGCGGCCGCAGCTCGGCCTGTCCGTTCTCCACGCGCAGCAGTTTCGGGCTGCCTTCCGGATCGAACCAGGCTTTGCCGTCGAATTCCGTCATGGCGCCGCCGCGCCATTTGAGCGGCGCGGCCGACTGGTTCACGTACATCGAAATGTGCATCACCGCGCGCGAGCTGGTCTTGAGCTCCCCAATCTCCCCCAACGTCACCTCGCCGGATAACCCCGGGATGAAAATGCGGTGCGCGACCAGGCGCGAAAACGCCGCGTCGGCCGTGCGCGGCAGCAGGAAGAACATCCCCGCCGTCAGCGCCAGAATGCCCGCCGCGGCCCACACCGTGAGCAGCGCCAGCCGCACGTGGAAGCCCTTCAGCCCGCGGCGCGCGGTAGTGGCCGAGCGCTCCACCGACCGCCGGATCTCCGAACTGGTCAGCGAGGCGATGGCGAACGTCAGGTAGAGAGCCAGGAACACGAAGAAATTGACATTGATCGAAAGAATCGCCGCCGCCAGCAATTCCAGGAACGAGATCGCGGCGACGAAAAGGTCGTCCCGGTGGGTGCGCGCCGTCAGGATCTTGATCACCGCCAGGAAAAAGACCAGGTGCACCGTCGCGAACAGGAAATCCCGCGAGAGCAGGAAATAGTCCACCGCAAAGAACGCCGCGTAGCCCAGGCCGATGAGCGTGGCCGCGCGCCCGCTGAGGTTCAACCGCACCCAGCCGCAGACCATCAGGCCGCGCAACACCAGGGCGGCCGCCGTCAGCGCCATGGTCGGCCCATCCAGGTACCCCGAGCCCGCCACCGCCAGGTATCCGCTGGCCACCAGCCCCAACAGCGCGAACTGGAAGAAGCGTTCGACGGATTGGTGCCCGCGGAGCCCGGCGCCCGCGTCCGGCCGCATCATGCAACCAGTTTACCTCGACGTAACGGCTTAGCCCTTTGGATAACGCCTAACGGCTCGACCCTCGGGCTCTCAGCTGCTCGTGACCCGTGGTAAGGTTTGGTCTGACTAGGAACCGCGTTTGACCGTCAACTGGGTACTCCAACTGTCGTCTTCCGTGCCGAACGTAAACTGAATCTGGTCGCCCGACACCTTCCCCTTGTAGAGGAGCTTATAGGTCGACCCGTCGTAGTCGGTCGTCACCCAGAAAGTAATCGTGTCGCCCTGCAGCTTGCCATCATGGATTTCGGCGACCGGCGTGGGCAACCCTTCGACGGTCCCAGTGACGGCTTCACCGCTGGTCTTGAGAGTGATGGTCAATGGCACGTTGGTCCCGTTGAAGTCGAACGCTCCCTTCCACGTGCCGGCTACGTCGGCCGCGAGAAGCAACGCGCTGAGAACGGCGAAAAGCCCGGTAAGTCTGACGATGCGTTTCATGGGCTAACCTTCCAGTAACCGCATGGTAGCAGGGCCTTGGCCGGGGTTCAACTGAGCTTTCATCCAAAAGGTCTTGCAAGTGACCTCCCTGCCGATTTTTACAGCCGATGCCGGTCCGCTATACTACGGCAGGAATGCTCGCTTCGCCCGAGGTGACGAATCTGGGCCCGGTGTTCGAAGCCTCTCGAGCGCTCGACCATTGGATCGGCGCTCATTGTCCGGACTCTCTCTACGTGGGCATTTTCTGGGCGCTGTGTCTCAGCCCGCTGGTGCTCGCCATCCTGGCGGTAGCGCTGCGGCCCGCCCGCCCACGCGGCCGCGGGCGGCCGCCGCTGTTCCTGGCTCTCATTCTAGGCGCCCTCCTACTCGCCCGCCTGCCCCTGCTGTGCTACGACTGCTTCAATCCCGACGAGGCATTCCTGCTGGCCTCCGCCATGCGCGTGCCCCTCGACCCGGTGGCCTTCCGCTCTTTCGACGCCATGACCAGCGGCCCGCTCAATGTCTATGTGCAGTCGATTCCGGCCTGGTTCGGCGCGCCGTCGACCTACGTTTCGTCGCGCCTCACCGGCACGCTGCTGGTCTTTGGCGCCCTGGCCTTCCTTTGGCTCGCCTGCCGGCGCTTTCTCGGCGAACGCGCGGCATCCATCGTGCTGATGCCGTCGTTCTGCTTCTACGTCTTCGCCTGGGATGCCGATTTTCTGCACTGTTCGAGCGAACATGTGGCCGTCTTCCTCGGCGCCGCGGCTCTCTGTCTGCTGGCGGGCGAGTATCGGGCCGCGAGCGCGCAAGGCCAGTGGCGCATCGCGCTGGCGGGAATTGTGGCGGGCTCCATGATGTTCGCGAAGTTGCAGGCGCTGCCGGTCGAAGCCGCCATTCTCGCCATCGCGGCGGTGATTGCCTGGCGCAAATCGCAGCGGACGGCGGCCCTGGCCTCCCTCGCCGGCGGCGCCGCGCTGGTGCCGGCCGCTTTTCTGGCGATGTTCCTTTGGTGCGGCGTGCTGCCCTATTTCTGGATTTCCTACTTCCGCCAGAATGCCGCCTATACCGGCGTGGCGGCGCTAACGCCCGCCGGCAGAATTCAGACCGCCTGGAACCGGCTTTTCCATATCAGCAATCTGGGAGCCTACGAGCTGGGCATGCTGGTGGTCTGGGTGGCCGGATTGGCCGCCGCCGCGGCTTTGGCCATGCGCGCCGCCAAAGTGGGGCGGACGCCCTCGCCGGCGCTCTCGCGCCCACGGAAAAACACACCGGGTCTGCGCGAACCCGCCGAACTGGCTCTGGCCGCTTGGCTGCTCCTCGCGGCCGGCTTCACGGCGGTGGCCGCGCCGGGCAGGGAGTTCATGCACTATGAGCTCTTTCTGGTGGTGCCTTCCGGGCTGGTCACCGCATCGGCCTTCTTGTGGATGCGGACCTGGCTCCAAACCCGTGCGGCGCGCTCCGCAGTCCGCCTGGAGCGCCTCGGAGTCGCCTGTTTCGTGCTGCTCACCTGCCTTGTGCCTACAGCCCTGCGCGAGCACCTCGACGACGGCTGGGACGCAGGCTACTTTGCCCCCGCGGCGCCCTTGCCCACCGCCATCCGGCGCTACACATCGGACCGCGACACCGTTGTAGTCTGGGGATGGCGCGCGGGATTGCACATTGAAAGCCGCCGCGCTCCCGGCACGCGCTTCGCCGACTCGGTACTGCAGATCGAACCCGCGGCCTATCAGCGGTATTACCGCGACGTCTATCTGAGCGATTTCCGGCGTTCCAAACCGGCCCTCTTCGTGGACGCCGTAGGCCCCGGCGACTTCACCTACACCCATCGTTCCGTGGCCGGATACGAAACCTTCGAGGAGTTGCGCCAGGCCGTAGCTCGCGACTACCGGCAAGCCGCCGAGATCGACGGGGCGCGCCTCTTCGTTCGCAACGACCGCCTGGTTTCCGCGGATCGCTAGCCGTCATTTCTCACGGACCATCGGCGCTGATGGAGTGGCGCGCACTCGTGTGGTCCCGCCTTTACCGCAGCACATCCCGCAGCTTCAATGTGCGGATCAACCGCCGCAGCGAATTGGGGTGGAGATTCAGAAGGTCCGCCGCGCGGTCGTGGACGCCGCCGGCTTCGCGCCAGGCCGCCAGGATCGCCTCGCGCTTGGTCGCCGTAATGGACGATTGCAGCGCTCCCGGCACTTCCGGGACGGCCGCCGCTTCCAGCACCGTTTCCGGCAAATCCTCCGCCAGCAGGGTGTCGGACTGCCCCAGCACCACCGCGCGCTCGATGGCGTTTTCCAGCTCCCGTATGTTCCCCGGCCAGGAGTAATTCATCAGGTAACGCTCCGCGTCCGCCGATATCCCGGCCACGCGGCGCCGGCATCGCGCGGCGGAAAGACCCAGGAAGTGTCGCGCCAGCGCCGGAATGTCGTCGCGCCGCTCGCGCAGCGGCGGTACGCTCAGAGCCACCACGTTGAGCCGGTGGAACAGATCTTCGCGAAACACGCCGCGCCGGGCCTCGGCCGCGAGATCGCGATTGGTGGCGGCCAGCAGCCGGATGTCCAGTTTCAAAGTGTGCGTGCCTCCCACCCGCTCGAACTCGCGTTCCTGCAGCACGCGCAGCAGCTTGGCCTGCAGCGTCACGGGCAGTTCGCCGATTTCGTCCAGAAACACGGTGCCGCCCTGCGCGATTTCGAGTTTGCCTTTCTTCAGCGCGATGGCGCCGGTGAATGAGCCCTTTTCGTGACCGAACAGCTCGCTCTCGAGCAGCGTCTCGGTGAGCGCCGCGCAGTTGATCCCGACGAAAGGCTTCGCCGAGCGCCCGCTGTGCCGGTGCAGCGCGCGCGCCACCAGTTCCTTGCCGGTGCCGCTCTCTCCGAGTATCAGGACCGGGGTGTCTTGCGGCGCCACGCGCTCCACCATCCGCAGCAGCTTGCGGATGGCCGGGCTCTCTCCCACCATGCCGGTCTCTCCCGCGCCCAGCCGGTCCAGCAGCGAGGCATTCTCAGCTTGCAGACGCTCGACGTCGCGCACGTTCTCGAGCGCCGCCGCGGCCAACGTTCCGATGGCGCTCAAGGTGTCCCGGTGGTCGGATAGATTCACCGCCTCTTCGGCGGGAAACCAGGCCGCCAGCAAGCCGGCGATTTCACCGCGAACGTAGAGCGCCATGGCCACCACGCGCGCAGCCGGTTCCACCACGGCGCCTTCACGCCAGACGCGCCCGATCAGCTCGTCGAGCGGGCCCGCGGTGGCGAGCGATGCCGCGGCCGCGCGCAACTCGCCGGCATCGCGGCCCAGCAGAATGGCGCCCCCGCGGCACGGCACCATGTCGGCGATGAGCCGCACGATCTGGTCCGCAATCGCAGACCGGTGGCCGCCCGTCGACATGGCCAGCGCGCGGAACAGGAACAACAGCGAACAGGCGCGCAACAGCGTGTGCTGCTGGGAATCGCCCGGCAACACCGCCGGGTCCTCGCGATAGACCAGCACCGTATCGCAGATGCTCACCTGGTCGCCGGGCTCCAGGCAGTGCCGCGTGATGCGCATCCCATTGACATATGTCCCCACGCCGGAGCGGTGGTCCACAATATGAAAGCGGCCGTCCTCAAACCGCACGGTCGAGTGTTCCCATGCGGCATCCGGTTCCGCCAGCCGGATCTGGGCCGATGGCGCGCGGCCGATATGCACATCGCCGCTGCCGAGCGGAAAACGCTCGCCCAGCAAAGGCCCGTCCACCGCGATGAATTCAGCTTCCATGCCTGGTAGGCCAGTTTATCAGGGCGCGAACCCGCGGGTTCAGCCGGAGTGAACCGCGCGGTTCATCCCCGCGGTGATAACGGCGTGGCTGGAATAGCGCCGCCACGTGTTTTCAAAGCCTTGCGAACGGCGCCGGTCTTCGCCGGAAGTCCGGCAGCGGTTGGCACGCGGGATGCACTATAAGGCCCCGTAGTCGGGAACGCAGCGGCGAACCCGAAGGAGGGTGCGACAATGAAGAGTTTAACGATGAGATTGACGATCGCGGCGGCTGCTCTGTTCGCGGCCGGCGCTGCTTCGGCGCAGACGATGAAGGCCGATATCCCGTTCGCCTTTCAGGCAGGCGGCAAGCTGATGGCGGCCGGCACGTACCGGGTGGATCTCCACAGCCCCAGGTCAACGGTGACTATCCGAGGCACCGGCTTGAAGAGTGCGGTGATCGCCGGTTATATCACCCACATCGAGAGCAAGGTTGAGACAGCCAAGCTGGTCTTCCAATGCAGCCGCGGGAACTGCTCTCTGCTTCAGGTATGGCCCGGCTACTACGAGTCCGGCCTCCTGTTCAAAGCCCCGAAGCTGGACCGGAACGAGGAAGCCTCCCTCGCCGTGATCCGCCTGCGGCCCGACGCGGCCGATTAGTTCCGGCGGTTGCGACCTTGGTCGGCCACTTGTACCTCGGGGGAGCCTGAGTAGTGTGGGAATTCGGCGCCATCCTGCACGAGGATGACGCCGCAACCTTTTTTGTCAGGACTCCGGGACTAGCGGTCCCGCCGATCCACGTCCTTGGCGTTCTGCGCTCCCTCGACATGCGAGGGCGGCACTACGCCGGAGTTCAACAGCAGATCGAATAGCGGCGAGCGCGAACCGCCGGCCGCGGGAAGCGACGCCTGCCACGCGGGGTAGAGCCGCACCGACCCGTGTGAGGCATCCGCCGCCGCCGTATCGTTCCCCAGCGCCAAAGGCTTCGGGGCCGGGAGTGTGTCCGGACTCGAGGACGCCGGCAGGAAATGTACGACGCCGCTCCAGGTGTTGGTGTGGCCGTTGTCGTCAGTGCCGGTGATCTGCCAGGTGCCGTCCCATGGCGGGCTGCACTGGCATGAGGCGACGAAACCGCCGGAGAGTGTGCCGTTGGCCGGAAGGCGCGTCGAGCCGAACCAATTCGCGATCTGGCTGGTGTAGTCGGTGCCGAAGACCACCAGCTTGGTGAAGTTGACAGCCACTCCGCCGACTTCGCTGAGTTCCGCGGTGTAGTGATAACTGCCATCGGACGACTGGTTGACCGAGGGCGGAATAAAGCTGAACAGCACGTCGGCCGATCCATTCTGCACGTTCAGGTAGGCCGTTGCACTGGCATTGCCTCCCACCGTAACTACCACCGGTTGCGTGCCTCCGGGCATATTGGCCGGCACCTGGAAGTTTATCTGTGTGACGCCCACGCTCCAGCTTGGGATGCCGACGAATTGGGGTGTTATGTTCACGCCGCCCACGGTCAGGGTGAGAGGCAGCCGCGGCATGGGCGGTTGCGTGAGGGCGACGCCGGTAGGCGTGGAGCCGGTGGTTACGAAGGGCGACACGTCGCCTTCCCCGGTAATAAAGAACAACACCTCGCCCCCTGGAGCAATACTCTCGATGGGGACGATCAATCCCGTGGGATAAGCGACGAAGATCCCCGGATTGGAGGGTGAAACGTTGAACGAATATGTGGCTACCTGCCCGCTGTTGTTGATCGCCAGGATCGCCGTCCCAGCCGGTGTCTCATAGGGAATCTGCAGATTGATCTGGCTGTTGTAGCCGGTCGCGGAGTAATTGTAGACGCCGTAGAGGGGCGCCGGCACACCGTTGACCGAAGCCGAAACACCGCCCACGGTGAAAGGCAGCGGGGCCGTAGACGAGGTCAGGTTGGTGTTGGAGAGGTTGTTGCCAAAGGCGGTGAGGATCATGCCCGGAGCGAAGGCTTGCTGGAACGACGCGCCATTGCCCAAGTTGGTGATGTTGATGTTGCTGGATGCGCCGACGACAAAAGTGATGGGAACGTTGACGAACTGCGGGATGGTGTTGACGGATTGTATCACCAGCGTAGCGGTGTAGGCGCCGGGAGCCAGGCCGGCGCCGGAAGCCACCAGGTTCACCGTGCCTTGGCCCGTGCCGGATTGCGGATAGACCACCAGCCAACTGGTTTTCTGATTGTTGGGGAACAGCGAAGCGCTCCAAGCCTGTCCGGCGGCGATGTTGACCGTTACGCTTGTGGTAGCCGATCCCCCGTTCGCCACCTTCAAGGTAATTGCGCTGGCGGACGCCGCCAGCGTTCCACCGCTTGTCGTGGGCGGATTATTGAAGACTACCGAGGCGGTGGTGGTGATGGTGTTGCCGCCCGTATCCACGCCATCAATCTCGTAAGAAAGAGTGGACGGCGTGGTGCCTAACTTCCAGCAGATGCCGGCTTGCAGCGCCCCCAGGGGAGCCAGGCGCAAGGTTCCGAACCAGCCGGCAATCTCCGAGGAAAGATCGTTTCCTCCCGCCAGGAACTTGTTCAAGTACACCTCATAGCCGTTCTGCTCTTCGAGATTCAATTCCTGGAAGAACGGGTAGCCGGAGGGGCAATTGGGATCCCCCTTGGGATTTTCCACTTCCGTGCCGGGTAAGCTCAAGAGCGCCATGGAGGCCGATATCTGCGCGGGATAGAATGGCACG
Source organism: Bryobacteraceae bacterium (assembly GCA_049511275.1). Classification (GTDB taxonomy): domain Bacteria; phylum Acidobacteriota; class Terriglobia; order Bryobacterales; family Bryobacteraceae; genus PALSA-129. Next base: position 452 of record JBEKYE010000152.1, on the reverse strand, counting down.
ACGATCTGCTGGGTCCACGTCTGGCCGCTGGCATCTTTGCCGGTGAATCCCAGCGTGAGGGTGGAAGGCACCGTTGGTAGGGTGGCGCACAATGCGGCCGAAAGCGTGCCATGCGCCGGGATGTTGGCGGTGCCGAAAAACGCCGGAATGGATGTGGCAAAGTCGCTCGTGCCGAACGTAAAGTCGGTGAGCGTGGTTGGGACGCCGGCAATCTCAGTCAGGATGACCGTGAAAGCGAAAGGACATCCGGTGACTGCCTGCTGATACACCGGATTGGGCACCACCGAAGGGATGACGGCCGAAGCCGCGCTGGAGACCGTGACGGTCACAGTCGCGGAGCCCGAGGAGTACTTGAAATTCGTGCTTCCGCCGTAGGAAACCGTGATGATGTTGGCGCCCGCCGCCAACTGGCTGCCGTAGACTTTCAGCGACGCGGTGGCAACCGCGCCCGA
>JBEKYE010000151.1:0-10436 GCA_049511275.1 Bryobacteraceae bacterium | reverse complement strand
GACGGCGGCGTCGCGGCGGCGGTCGTTGAGCAGGGCGATACCGATCACCTGCTGGGCGTGCGCGGCGGGGTTGGAGTTGGGCGTGGTATCGGACTGGGCGATGGCGTCGGCGGCGCGCTGCGCCCACGAGCCCTGGAGCAAGCCGTCCACGCCGGCCGCGAAATTGTAGCGGCGCAACTGGTGAATCAAGGTGACCACGCGGGGCGGGAAGCGGACGCTTTGCGGAGCCGCGGCGGAGGCGGATTGCACCCAGGCGGCGTCGACGGGGGCGGCGAACATATGGGCCAGGTTCGCGGCCAGGATGATGGTGTTGGCCGATTCCGAGCGGTCCGGAAAATCGACGACCATAGCGGAGCGGGAGAAGGGGTTGGTGCTGCCGATGCGGTCGCCTTCGTGGAGGCCGGTGAATGAGACCAGCACATCGGCCTTCTTGTCGCCCAGTTCGGGCAAGACGGCGCGGCGGCCGTCGAGGGTCGTCATATCGGAGGTGGGGTCGGTCGAGTTGGAGCCAAGGATCTTCCATTTGACGCCGGCGCCACTCTGTTGAAAGACGAGGGCCGCATCGCGGAAGCGCGATGTGAGCAGATCGGGCCAATTGGAATGTTGCAGGCGGAAGGAGTAATCGCTGTAGACGCGAACCGTGATTGCGCGGGGCTGCAAGAGCATGAACGAAGAGCCCGCAGCGGCCACGACGGCTGCCGCAGCAAGTCCGGCGTACCATTTATTCACTTTCATCACTGGCTAGTTTCGCAGATTTGCTTAAAGAATGCAGCTTGGCCGGGATTAAAAATCGCCGGGAAGGCCGGCGAATGCGGCCAGTTCGGCCGGACGGGTTATGCCGCGCCGCAGAATTCGGGTTCGGGAAGGCCGGCGGATTCGGCCATCTGGACCGGGACCTGCCGGAGGTACATGGGATCGAGGCCCCTGGCTGGCTGGCGCGACTCCCAGCCGTTCTCCCGCGCCGGGAAGATCACCCAGCCGGAACCCTCGACGTGCGCAATCCACTGTTTCGGATGCATGGCGCTGCGATAGAGCTTGATCACTTGGCTACCTCCTTGACGGCGGGCCGCTGGAGTTTTACGGACTCGGGCCGCTCGAACCGGCAACGGGCCACGCAGCCTTTGTTTTTGCAGGTTTGACAGACAGTTTTGCGAGTCATCCCGAATTCAAAGTAAGACAATTTGCGGGATTTCTCAACAAAAACTATGTGGGGATTCCCAGCGTACCCTCGGAAGGGGGTAACGTCGCCAAATTGTGGGGCAGACCCCCCGGTCTGCGCGGGTCCCCCTGGACCCGCTCTCCGGTCGAAGAATCAAGCTGGCCTCAAGCCGCCGGCGGAATGTTCTGGTTCACGCGGAAGAGATTCGCCGGATCGTACTTGGCCTTTACCTGCTGGAGCCGGCGGTAGTTCGCGCCGTAGGTGGCTTCGACGCGGGCAGATCCTTCCTCCATCATGAAATTGACGTAAGCGCCGGGGGCCGAGTAAGGGTGAACGGCGTCCCAGTAAGAGCGGGCCCAATCGGAGATCTTGTCCTTGTTTGCGGGATCGGGATCCACGCCCACGATCACTTCCGCCCATTTGGCGCTGCGATAGCTGAAAGCGGTCGCGCCGGAGGCCACGCGGTGTACCGCGCCGTTGACGGGGTAGAGGTGCATGGTACAGAACATGGAGGGCATGTTGGCGCCGAACTTGATGTGGCGGGCGATCGAATCGTCGCTCAGGTGATCGACGAAATCGGCCTTCCAATACCATTGCATACCGGGCGCGTAGAGGCCATCGAAGAGGCTTTGCAGCACGGGCAAGGGCATGGGGCCGACGCCGTTGAGCAGCGGCTTGGGCCAACTGGCGGTGGGCTTCAGGAGTTCGGTGGTGCGGTTGATGTCTTCGGGTGAGCACCACATCACGGCACAAACCGTGCGCATGTGCAGTTCGGCCGGGAAGAGATCGACGGGCGGGACCGTCATGAAGGCGAAGAAGCCGTTGATCTCTTCGGGAGCCTTAGTGATGAATTCTTCGTAGCGCTTCATGATTTCGGGAGCGTCTTCCATGGCCCAGAACATGGGGCCGGCCGACACCATGCGCACCGGCTGGGTGCGGAAGGTGAAGCTGGTGACGACGCCGAAGTTGCCGCCGCCGCCGCGCACGGCCCAGAAGAGATCGGGATGCTGCTCCGCGCTGGCGCTGACGAAGGAGCCGTCGGCCAGCACCATATCGACTTCCAGCAGGTTGTCGATGGTGAGGCCGTACTTGCGGGAAAGGTGCCCGATGCCGCCGCCGAGCGTGAGCCCGCCAACGCCGGTAGTGGAAATGATACCGGAGGGCACGGCCTGGCCGAAGGCATGGGTGGCATGATCGACGTCGCCCCAAACGGCGCCGCCGGCCACTTGCACGGTGCGGGCGGAAGGATTGACCCGCACGCCGCGCATGCGCGAGAGACCGATCACCAGGCCGTCGTTACAACTGCCCAGGCCCGGGCCGTTGTGGCCGCCGCCGCGAATGGCCAGCAGGATGCCGTGGTCGCGGGCGTAATTGACGCAGGTAATGACATCGGCCACGTCGGCGCACCGCGCGATCAGCGCGGGCTTCTTATCGATCATGGCGTTATAGAGTTTGCGTGCTTCCGGGTAGCCGGGGTCGGCCGGTTCGAGTACTTCGCCGCGCAAGCTGGCGCGGAATGCCGCGTGATCTGACATTAGTCACCCTCCAAAGAATGTTGGCCCCGGAATCCCAGTCCCGGGCAAAACTTACTCATGGTACTCGAAATAGGGGGGCGGAGACAACGGGAATCTTCCGTAGTGGGAGCGGCTCAAGAGTGGACAACCGCAGCCCCCGGCACCGGGCGGAGGTCATGCCAAGATAAAGACGGTGCGGCTGCCCATCGATTCGCTGGTTCCGGAGATTCTCGAACATTTGCGCACGGCCAACAACCTGGTGCTGGAAGCGCCGGCGGGGGCGGGGAAGACCACGCGCGTGCCGGCCGCGTTGCTGGGTCTGGACGCCCGCGACGTGCTGGTGCTGGAACCACGGCGGCTGGCGGCGCGCCTGGCGGCGCGGTTCGTGGCGGGCGAGCGCGGCGAGCCGGTGGGCGCCACCGTGGGCTACCAGGTGCGCTTCGAAGGGGTGGCCGGTCCGGACACCCGCCTGCGCTTTCTCACCGAAGGCGTGCTGACGCGGCGGCTGCTTTCCGATCCGCATCTGGAGCGCGTGGGGACGGTGGTGCTGGATGAATTCCACGAACGGCACCTGGAAGGCGACCTGGCGCTGGCGCTGTTGCGGCGGTTGCAGACAGGGCGGCGGAAGGATCTGCGGTTGGTGGTGATGTCGGCGACGCTCGCGACGGGGCCGGTGGCGGAGTATCTGGGCGGGGCGCGGGTGATGCGGGCGGCGGGCCGGCAGTATCCGCTGGAAATCGAATACACGCCGCACTCGGCTGCGCCGCTCGAAGAGCAGGTTCGGGCGGCGCTGGAGCGATTGACCGCGCGCGCGGAGAAAGGCCACGTGCTGGTGTTTCTGCCAGGGGCGGCGGAGATCCGGCGCGCGCAGACGGCTTGCGGGACGCTGGCGGCGCGGCATGGATGGGTGGTGACGCCACTGCACGGAGATCAATCGGTGGAAGAACAGGACCGCGCGGTGGGGCCGTCGGAGCGCCGCAAGATCATCCTTTCGACGAACGTGGCGGAGAGTTCCATCACCATCGAAGGGGTGAGTGCGGTGATCGATAGCGGGTTAGCGCGCGTGGCGGGGCACTCGCCGTGGTCGGGCCTGCCGGTGCTGGAAGTGGCGCGGGTGAGCCAGGCGTCAGGCAACCAGCGGGCGGGACGCGCCGGGCGCACGGGGCCGGGCTGCGCCATCCGGCTGTATCCGCTGGAGGACTTTGTGCGGCGGCCGGCCGGGGACGTTCCGGAAGTGATGCGCTCGGACCTGGCGCCGGCGGCGCTGCTGCTGGATGCGATGGACGCGGGGCCGATCGAGGAGCTGGAATGGCTGGACGCTCCACCGGCAGCGGCAGTGGAGCATGCGGCGGAGCTGTTGCGGCAGTTGGGCGCGAAAGGCGATGTGGCGCGGGAGATGGCGCGGTACCCGGTGCATCCGCGGCTGGCGCGGCTGATGGTGGAGGCGCGCAAACGCGGCGTGGCGGAAGACGGGTGCACGGCGGCGGCGCTGCTGAGCGCGGGCGAACGGCTGCCGGCGCAGGCGAAGCACCGGACCAGGTCGGACGTGCTGGCGCTGATGGAGGGCCAGTGGGAGCCGCGGACCGCGCAAACGGTGCGGCAGGTGCGGCGGATGGTGAATCCACCGCGGCAGAAGGGGCGGGACGAAGAGGCGCTCTTAATTGCGGTGCTGGCGGCGTTCCCGGACCGTGTGGCGCGGAGGCGGCAAGGCGCGGAGCTGCAACTGGCCTCGGGCGGGCCGGCGCAACTGGCGCCATCGAGCACGGTGACGGGCGAAGAGTTTCTGGTGGCGGTGGAGGCGGAAGACCGACGCGATCAGAAAGCGCCGCTGGTGCGGATCGCCAGCGGCATCGAGCCGGGCTGGCTGCTGGACCTGTTTCCGGAACGGGTGCGGGAGACCGCGCGAGTGGAGTGGAATCGCGGCGCGGAGCGGGTGGAAAGCGTCACCGCGTTGCTGTTCGACCAGATCGCGATCGCAGAGAGCCGTGGCGCGCCGGACGCGGATGCGGCGGCTGCGCTGTTAGCGGCGAAGGCGCTGGAAGCCGGCCTGGCGCGGTTCGCGGAGGTGGAGGAGCTGAACGCGTTTCTGGAGCGCGCGCGATTTGCCGCGCAGCACGGAGGAGCGCCCGCGCCGGATGCGGAAGCGGCGCTCGGGAGCCTGGCCGGTGGGTTGAAGAGCTTTGCGGAGCTGGAAGCCGCGGCGCGCGACGGCGGCCTCGTGCGCGTGCTCGAGCGGCAGATGCCGGCGGCGGCGCGGCGCCTGCTGGAGGAGATTGCGCCGGAACGGATCAAGCTGCCGCGCGGCCGGGCCGTCAAGGTGCATTATGAAGCCGGGCAGCCGCCGTGGATTGCCTCGCGCCTGCAGGATTTTTTCGGCATGCGGACGACGCCCGCGGTGGCGCGCGGCGCGGCGCCGCTGGTGGTGCGGCTGCTCGCGCCCAATCAGCGGGCAGTGCAGACCACCAGCGATCTGTCCGGTTTCTGGGAACGGCTATATCCGCAAGTGCGCCGGGAACTGGCGCGGCGGTACCCGAAACACAAGTGGCCGGAAGACCCCATGGCTTGATCGCAAGCCGTGATGTATAGTGAGTCTTCTTAAGCCTATGGGCCATTCTTGGGGAAGATTGCACGCCAGCCGCACGCAACCGCTGGCTCCGCCGGCTGAGGAGGCGCGCCGGCCGAGGCACGAGGAAATTGCCAGGCTGGCGTATTCCTATTGGGAAGCGCGCGGGCGACAGGACGGCGGGGCGCGGGAAGACTGGTTGCGCGCGGAAGGCGAACTTCGCGAGAGCGACAGCCGTTAGAGTTGCGGTGGAGGGCCTCGGCGGCCGCAAGAATGACGGCTAACGGCACGGTTTTTATTCACTGATATGACAATGGAAGAATTTCGCCGTTATGGCCACCAGGCGATCGATTGGATTGCCGAATTCCTGGAGCACGTAGAGCGCTATCCCGTGCTTCCGCCGGTGAAGCCGGGGGAATTGACGGATGCGCTGCCGCGGCATGGCCCGGAGCGGGGCGAGCCGATGGATGCCATCATCGCGGATTTCGAGCGGCTGATTGTGCCGGCCTCGACGCAGTGGAACCATCCGGGCTTCCTGGCGTACTTCGCGAACTCCTCGACGCCCGAAGCGATTCTGGGCGAGTTGTACACGGCGGCGCTGAACGGCAACGGGATGTTGTGGAAGACGTCGCCGGCGGTGACGGAGCTGGAGCAGGTGACGCTGCGCTGGCTGCGCCAGTGGAGCGGGCTGCCGGAAGACTGGTTCGGGCTGATCTACGACACGGCCTCGACATCCAGCATGCACGCGATTGCGGCGGCACGGGAAGCGTCCGACCCGGAATCGCGCACCAGGGGAACGTCGCCGGGCCTCGTGGTGTACACCTCAGAGCAATCGCACTCTTCGATCGAGAAGGGCGCCATCGCGGTGGGGATCGGGCAGGACAATGTGCGGAAGGTGCCGGTGGACGCGGAGTTCCGCATGCGGCCGGAGGCGCTCAAGGAACTGATCGAACGGGATCTCGGGGCGGGGCTGCGGCCGTGCTGCGTGACGGCGACCGTGGGGACCACCTCGACCACCAGCGTGGACCCGGTGCCGGAGATCGCCGGGATCGCGCGGCGCCACAAGCTCTGGCTGCACGTGGACGCGGCGTACGCCGGCTCGGCCGCGCTGCTGCCGGAGTTCCGCTGGGCATTCGAAGGCTGCGACCAGGCCGATTCGTTCGTCACCAATCCGCACAAGTGGCTGCTGGTGCCGATGGATTGCAGCGTGTTTTACACGCGGCGGCCGGAGGTGCTGCGGCGGGCGTTTTCGCTGATCCCGGAGTACCTGGCGACCAAGGCCGACGCGCGCGCCGTGAACATGATGGATTACGGCGTGCCGTTGGGGCGGCGGTTCCGCGCACTGAAGCTGTGGTTCGTGTTGCGGTCGTTCGGCCGCGAGGGACTGGCGGCCATGCTTCGCGAACACGTGCGGCTGGCTCAGTGGTTTGCGCGCGAAGTGGAGGCCGACGGCCGTTTTGAACTGGCGGCGCCGGCACGGTTTTCGGTGGTGAACTTCCGCTACCTGGGGAGCGACGAAGACAACCGGCGGATTCTGGACGAGGTGAATGCCGCGGGCGACGTCTTTCTCTCGAGTACCGTGCTCAGCGGGAAGTACACCTTGCACCTGGCGGTGGGGAACCAATTCACCGGCGAGCGGCACCTGCGGCGGGCGTTCGAGCTGTTGCGCCGCGCCGCGCCGGCGGGCCGCTAGTGCCTGCCGGGTCAGGAAACTGTTGATTCAACGCGGAGACGCGGAGACGCAGGGAAAAGAGCGCTGCGGAAGCGGAGGCCCACCGTCGGACAGCCGGCGAGCGCGCCGGGCTCGCGTACACTATCTGGAGGGAGTCATTTTATGCCTGATCAGAATTACAGCAACCACCGCCAGTACGTTCCGATCTTCCACTATGTTCTGCTGCCGGTCCTGTTTCTCACCGTGATTGGTTCCATCGTCAACCTGGTTGAATCGTGGGGCGATCACCAGCGTATTTATAGCGCCTCGCTGATCGTGGTGCTCGCGGTTGCGAGCTTCCTCATGCTGTTCCTCTTGCGGGTTTTCGCGCTCAAGGCGCAGGACCGCGCCATCCGCGCCGAAGAGAACCTGCGCCACTTCGCCATGACCGGCAGGTTGCTCGACGCGCGTCTCACCACTCGCCAGGTGGTGGGTCTGCGCTTCGCGTCCGATGGCGAATTCGTCGCGCTGGCGCAACGCGCGGCCGCGGAGAATCTCACGGAGGATGCCATCAAGCGCGCCATCAAGACGTGGCGGCCGGACACCTACCGCGTCTGAGGGCCGGCCCCGGTTGAGCCGGCAAAGCTACTGCACGCGCGCCGTGTCGGCGTGATCCGGGTGCCCCAGGTCGGGATCGGCGGCGCGCGCGCCACCCGCGCCTTGCAGCAGTTTGCGCATCAGGGCGTGCGCCGGCGTGTGTTCTTCCACGAAGTCCACGCCGCCCGCCGTCAGGCTGAAGTCGGCTCCCTGGTTCATCTCCACGTACTTCTTCTCCTTGAGATACCAGAGAGTGAATTCCAGGTACTCGCGCGGAATCGCCATCAGCTCTTCCAGTTCCAGCAGAGATATGCTGGGGTGGTCGTGGTTGCGCTGCCGCTGGGCATACAGCAGGCAGAGCACGCCCAGCCGCCGGTTTCGCTCGCCTTGTTGCCCGTCCACGAAGGCCCGCGCCTGGAACATGGGCAGCGGCCGCGGTGTCCGGGTCTCGCGCATGGCGTCGTAGCGCGCGCGGGTGTCCGGGTCGCCGAGCACCCGGTACGCTTCCGAGAGCAGCAGGAACCGCTCCTGGTCGCCGCTCTCGGGATTGTCCGGATGGAAGCGGGCCGCCATGATCCGGTACACGCGGTGGATGGTTTCGATGTCAGCCTTGGGGCTGAGTTGCAGGGCCTCGTAGTAGTCGGCGCCGGCCACCACGCCCCGGGTGAGCCGCCTGGTCGATTCGGAGAATTCCACGCCGATGCGGAACACCGCGCCGCGCGCCAGCGAGTAACGCACCACGGCTTCCAGCGAAAAGGCGAATCGCGCCACATCCATGCAGACGCGCATGCCGGGGGCGATGGCCTGTGGGCATTCCAGGCACATGCCGGCTTCAGAGATGTCGAGCGCGCGGGGACGCAGCGTGGAGACTTTCCCGGATGCGTCTTCCCACTTCAAAGTCGCCGGAAAATCGGCAGGTTCGCGATGGTAATGCCGTTCAGTTTTCTTCATGCGTCCATTTCCTGGCGTAGCAGCCTCTTCACGCGCGCCACCAGCTCCAGCGGACTGAATGGCTTGATCAGGTAATCGTCCGCGCCCAACTGGAATCCCTTGAGGATGTCGGCCTCCTGCTGCTGGACCGAAAGCATCACCACCAGCGTCGGCAGGCGGTCCGCACGAATGGCGGTCAGCACTTCGTAGCCGTCGAGTTCCGGCATGCGCACGTCCAGCACGGCCACGTGCGGATTGGTTTCGCGGACGATGCGCAGCGCCTCCTGGCCGTTCTCGGCGGTCTGGCACTGCATGCCGTAGTTCCGCAGGATGGAGCGCAGCAGCGCCAGAACGATCGGGTCGTCGTCCGCCAGCAGCACGTTCGGAGAAGCCACTCCGCTGCGCAGTCGGGCCTTCGGACCTTGCACCACCGGCCTGGAAGTGACGCGCGTACCGGCCAGCGCCAGCCGCATCAAGACTTCCTCGGGCTCCCAGGCGCCCAGGTAGTCGGCCGCTGCCGTTTGCATGCCGGGCGCCAGGTTCATCAAATCGGCCCGCTCGCCACCCAGCAGCAGTTGGCCCGCGCCGGCGCCCGCCGCCATTGCGCTAAGCCGTTCGGCATCCATGCCGGGCTCGACGTGCAGGACGGTGAAGTCGCACTCGCGGATGGATTGCGATTCCAGCTCGTCGGCGAGGGAAAACAGCCGCGGCCGCGCTTCCACGCCGGCCAGCGCGGCGCAAATCGCGTCGCACCGGTCGGCCGGCAGACCCACCAGCGCGATGCGTTTCCCGCGGAGCGCCTGCAGGAAGTAATCCGGCGCCGGCGGATCTTCGCCGTGGAGCAGTTCGACGAACGTCAGGTGCAAGTCGGTGAGGCACTCGCGCAGGGGCTCGGTCCGCAAGGGAGACTGCGCCAGCAGTTGTTCGCCGCATTTCGCCAGTTCGGCGATGGCGGGAAACTCCAGGGTTTCGCCGCTGCCGGCCCACTCGCGCAGTTGGCCGGCCATGCGCGCCGGATCCGGGCGGGCATCCAGGCTCTCCAGAAACTCCCGGCTGAGGTTCGCGCCTTGGCGCAGGAAACGCAGCCGCAAAGTCTTCACGTCGGGCGCGGGCGAGTTCGGCTGCGGCGCTTCCATCTCGGGCCGCGCGGGCGGCTTCTCACCCAGCAACTCACGCAGGCGCGACGCCAGCGTGGAGGTATCCACGGGCTTGGAGATGCAGTCTTCGCAACCGGCTTCGATAGCTCGCTGGTTGTCGAGCTTGGATGTGGAGGCCGTCAGCGCCGCTACCTTGATGCCGCTGGTGCGGCGATCGCCTTTAATCCTCCGGGTCATCTCCAGACCGTCCATGCCGGGCATTTGAATGTCCGTCAGCACCAGCGCCGGGCGGAAGGAGTCCAGCATTTCGAGAGCTTCCTCGGCCCGCTCCGAAGTGCGGACCTGGAAGCCTTCCAGGGTCAATAGAAGCCGCATGAGCTTGAGCGAGACGCGCGAATCGTCGACCACCAGGATGGATGCTCCGGGCATTATCTTCATCTTCGCGCTCGCGAGTTTCTCGCCGAACGCGCCCAGGCCCGGCGGATCAGATCGTGCCGGTCGCGCAGAGCGCATTCCACCACCAGTTCTTCGCGGGTGCGCGCGCAATTGGCACGATACTCATCGTCGACGAACTCCGAGAACCAGATGTAGTCGCCGAGCCACGTCTCCAGTTGGTCGTTGTCCAGCCTGGCCCACAACCACGTGCCGGAATCGAGCACCGCGGAGATGGCGGGCGGCCCGGCCGGATTTGCGAGATTCGTATTGATCTGCGGCATGTCCCTCGACTTTCCTTCTTGATGCCATGATGCCTTGAAAGCGCTGAAGGAAGAAGGGCAATTCGTACTCTAGCCGTACCGAATCGCCGCGAAAGTGCCACCGGTACCATGGATTTAGAAACGCTATGATTGGCGGCTATGCCGCTGGCGCGCCGCGCCGCATGAGCAGCCATGCGGCGGCGGCGGCGCACAGGCCCAGGGAGATCCAT
>JBEKYE010000150.1:0-10445 GCA_049511275.1 Bryobacteraceae bacterium | reverse complement strand
CCACGTTCCCAGCATCATCAATCCCAGCACCAGCGCGATCGACAGCACGGCCGCGACGATGCTGCGGGTAACGATCCAGTGACGGGCGAGCGGGCGAGACAGGATCAAATCCATGAAGCCGGTCTCGACTTCGGAAGCCGGCACCGTGGCCACCGCGATGGAGAGTCCGACCAGCGCGCCCATGACGGCCACGTGGAAATATCCCAGACAGGCGATGCCGGCGAAAGACATAAACATGGCAATCGAAGGGCCCAATAGCTCGCGCGCGAAGGGAGGAATCAGTGCGCCAAGCTGCTGGAATAGGCCGGAGCGCTCCACCGACCGGGCAACCGCCACCATCAGGATCTGAAAAGCGCAGAGCAAAACGCCCATGATGAGCAGGAGGGTTCGCATGCGCTTCAGCGAATAAGCGAGCAAAAGGAAAGGCCGGCGGGCGGTCATGAGCGGTCCTCGCGGTAATACTGCATGACGACATCCTCGAGCTTCGGTTCCACTACTTCGAGATCTTTGACCGGGAACGCGCGCAAGGTTTCCAGGAGCGGTCCCAGGAAGCCTTCCACCTGGAGGGTCCACCGGCGCGGCGCGGTGTCGATGATTTGTGCGCCGGGCGGAAGCGCCGGCGGCGCCAACCCGTCTTCCGCCAGATGCACGCGCACGCGGCGGGAAGCGAGCCGGCGGATTTCCTCCACCGAGCGCAGCAGCACGAGTTCGCCTTTGCGCAACAAGGCGACGCGGTCGCAGATGCGGTCGACTTCGGAGAGCACGTGCGATGACATGAAGACGGTTGCGCCGCGCCGCTTGGTCTCGGCGATCAGCGTGTAGAAGGCCTCCTGCATCAGTGGGTCGAGCCCCTCGGTGGGTTCGTCGAGAAGCAGCAGAAGCGGGTCGGCTTGAAACGCTTGAATGAGCCCGAGTTTGCGCTTCATGCCGGTCGAGTACTCGCGCAGTGTTCTGCGCAGGTCGCCATCGGGCAAGCCCAGCCGGTCCTGGAGCTCGCGCCGGCGGTTGCGGTCGACGGGCCGGCCGCTGAGCCCGGCAAGCAGATCGAGCACTTCGAGCCCGGTGAGATCGGAATAGATGCCCATCTCGGCCGGGAGGTATCCGATGTTGGACCGTGCGTGCAGTCCCTCGCGCTGGCAATCGTAGCCGAAGATGAGGGCCGTCCCGCCGGTTGGCCGCAGGAGGTCGAGCAGAATGCGGATGGTGGTGGTTTTGCCGGCCCCGTTGAGTCCGAGGAAGCCGAGGATCTCGCCGGGAGCGACGTCCAGGTGCAGATTGTTTACGGCTATCAGTTTGCCGTACTGCTTGGTGAGTCCCCTGATTGAAACGGCGGCGGCATCGGGCATTTGAGGGCCTGTGATTTAGTACCGTATTGTCGCATGGGGCGAAATGTCCGTACGGATGCGCCGGCGCTGGGCTGGGACGCCCAACGCGGCCATTTCCGGGTACACCGTGATCCCGACGAATCGCCCATGGGCGGCAGCGCTTGCAGTTTAGACCAGACGGTCGTATACCGAGTGACTCCCGATCCAGTACCAGACGATTCGATCTTTCTTCATGACTGCCAGAGCGCGGAATTCAAGACCGATGCGAACCGAATAGATGTTGTGCTCGCCTTCCAGCTTCTTGAATTGCAAACCGGGGTGGGCCGGATTGCTTTGAAAGAGGCGATAGGCGCGCTTGGCGTCGTGTTGAGTGTCGAAGGGTAGCTCTGAAAACAAACGCTGGAACTGCCGTGTGGTCCGGGACTGCATCAAAGCAGATCGTCCAACGGCGCCGTCTCGCCCCTCTCGTCTTCCTCGAGGGCTTCCCTTGCCATACGACGGATCACATCGCGTTTCTCGGCAAAGCGCTTCTTCCAGGCATCCTCGTCGGCTAGCGAGTCGAGGATCTGGGACGCAACCGCATCCTGCTCATCCTGAGTCAGAGCGGCGACTTTCTCCAGCGCCTTCTCCAACAGCGTCGACATGACTCAATCTTACCAGCGGACGCGGCCAGCCGCCATGCCACATTCTGAAGCGGAGGGCGTTTTCAAAGGACGGGATGCCGACTCGTTAGGTGAAATCCTCGCAGTGGCACCAGTCGCGGCACGGAAAGCCCACCTGCCCGTTTGTTTTAGACTGATTAGTTTATGCCTGCCTTATACTCCGCGAGCGTTTCCGACTTCCTCGCGCATGAAGCGGATTTGATCATAGGCCGGCAGACCAACCTCGTTCGACAAGGGTTTACCGAGTTGTCGGTGGAACAGTTGGACGCGTGGCGCCAACAGATCCCGATCTTGCGGGACGCCCTGAGTCCACATTCCACCCGAAACTGGCATCTGCTTCTGGAATTCTCTATCCCGAGGCGCGGGAAACGTATCGATGCGGTCATTCTGACAGGCGATACGATTCTGGTGATCGAATTTAAGTGCGGATCGAAAAAATACGAACGCGACGGTCGCATACAAGTGGAGGACTACTGCCTGGACCTGCGTGACTTCCACAGCGGCAGCCGCAATCGGGTACTGGTGCCAGTGTTGGTGGCCACGCACGCTGAGGAAACGGCGGGGCCCCTCGAACAGGCCATGGATCGTGTCGCGCCAGTCTGGCTAGCCAACGCTTCGTCGCTTGGGCAAGTGATCGAGCAGGCGTCGGTTCGCTATCCGCCTACCGAGACAGATCAGATCGATGCTGAGAACTGGAATGCTGCAGAGTACATGCCAACTCCGACGATTGTGGAGGCGGCTCGAGTTCTGTATGAGGGCCAGAACGTCCGCGAAATTTCACGATGCCACGCTGGAGCTGAGAATCTTACTGTGACGAGCGAGGCAGTCATTCAGGCTATTTACACGGCACAAGAACATGGGCAGAAACTGCTTTGCTTTGTGACGGGCGTGCCAGGTGCGGGAAAAACGTTGGCTGGATTGAACATCGTTTACAACAGGACATTGCACGAGGGCTCACTGGGTGTCTTTCTGTCCGGCAACGGGCCGTTGGTTCGAGTGCTGTCAGAGGCATTGGCTCGCGATCATAGTGAGCGCACCAAAGTACCAATCTCGGAGTCAAGGCGCCGCGTGGAGACCTTCACGCAGAATGTTCACAAATTTATCGACGCTCATTTCGCCACATCAACCGCGCCGCCGGATCAAGTGGTCGTGTTTGACGAGGCTCAGAGGGCCTGGAACGCGGAGCAATCGAACAGAAAATTCAAGCGCAACGTATCTGAACCGGAAATCATGCTTGACATTATGAATCGCCACCAGGGCTGGGCGGTTATTGTAGCCCTAGTTGGTGGCGGCCAGGAGATCAACACGGGAGAGGCGGGCCTGCGACAGTGGGGACGGGCGCTGGATGATCGTTTCCGTCATTGGAAGGTGCTCATTTCGCCACAGTTGGCATGCGGATCGACATCGGCAGACGGAGACACGCTCTTTGAGACGTTGCCAGTTGGTATCGACGTGGCTGAGAACCCCACTCTACATCTCGCGGTTTCGTTGCGCTCCTACCGCGCGCAGGCCGTTTCCGAGTTCGTCTCTCACCTGCTTTCTGCGCAGGTCGCCGAGGCTCGAACCGTGTTGGCGTCCTGCAAAGACTTTCCGATGGCCCTGACCCGGGATCTCGGAACCGCGCGAGAGTGGCTCAGACGTCGACAACGCGGTTCTCGAAGGACCGGCTTGATCGCCAGTAGTGGTGGCCGGCGTCTGAGAGCACATGGGCTCGATGTGCGCACGGAACTCGATGTTGCGAATTGGTTCCTGAACCCAGCCTCAGATGTGCGCTCCTCTTTCTACCTTGAGACGCCAGCGACGGAGTTCGGTATCCAGGGACTTGAGCTGGACTGGACCGGACTCTGCTGGGATATCGATTTGGTGCCGGACGGCGGTGCGTGGCATGTGCGCGCTTTCAAGGGAACCAACTGGCAAACAGTGCGGGATTCGACCAGGCGGCAGTACGTGCTCAATAAATACCGCGTGCTTCTCACGCGGGCTCGCGAAGGGATGATCATTTGGGTGCCTCGTGGCGATTCGTCGGATTGGACCCGCCCAAACGGGAAATATGAATCGATTGCCCAGTATCTACGGTCGTGCGGCATCGAGGAAGTCTAGTTTCAAAGCCGCTAAGATTGCCAGGCGGCAGCGCCAAGCCCGCCAAGCAGACCGGCGCCGACAGTGTCGGCGTTGTGGGCTGGAAGCCCCACAATGGGCGATGCCTGCCCTACCTCACCACCGGCAGCACCACCGCGCTCGCCGTCTTCGGCCCCCGGTAAATCCGCTGGGTGGCTTTAACGTAATCTGCGGCGTGGGCTTCCCAAATATTCGGGATATACTTCTGCGGGTTGCGGTCGTAGACCGGGAACCACGTGCTTTGCACTTGTACCATGATGCGATGGCCTTTCAGGAACGCATGCGCATTAGTGTGCAGGTCGATCGCGTATTTCAAGACTTTGTTCGCGGGTACGGGTTCGGGGCGCTCGAAGCTCGAGCGGAAACGGGCGCGCAGGATCTCGTCGGCGATGATCAGCTCGAAGCCGGCCATGTGCGTGTGCGTGGTTGGATCTTCGGGAGCGTCTTCGGGGTAGACGTCGATCAGCTTCACGGCCCAATCGGCGTCGGTGCCGCTAGTGGAGGCGTAGAGTTCAGCCACGATGTCGCCGGCTATATGGACGGTATCGGCAAGCGGGTCGGTCTGCCAGGAGAGAACGTCGGGGCGGTGATCGACGAAGCGCTGGTCCTGCACCAGCCAGACGGGCCAGTCCGGGCCGGGATAGGTCGGCGGAACGGGCCGCGGGCGGTATGGCACGGGGTTGGCGGGATCGCTGATGTATTCGTCGTACGCGGCGGCTTCGGCGGTGGGAGCGTCGAAGGACAGGCGGCGCGAGTCGCGGAAATACAGGCGGCGCGAATCGACGCCTTGCGTGGGCGGCCACGCGTCGTATTGCTTCCACTGATTCGTGCCGGTCTCGAAAGTAGTGGCCTCGGCCTGGTGGAGCTCGCCCTGGCCGCGAAGCCAGTAATCGAACCAGGGTTGGAAGATGTTATCGCGATAGAACGCGCCGGTGTCGGAGCCAAAGTCGATGGCGCCGAGGCGGCGGCCAGGGCCGTTCCAGCCGCCGTGATTCCACGGGCCGGCGACGAAGTAGTTGAAATGGCCGGTATCGTGCGGCTCGAGCGAGGCGTAAATGCGCTGCGGGCCGTAGAAATCCTCCTGGTCCCACCAGCCGGCGACGTGCATGATGGGAACCTTGACCGCGTTTAGATAGGGCGCAAAGGCCAGGCGCTGCCAGAAGGCATCGTAGTTGGGATGGCGCGTGAAATCCTCCCAGGTGGGCAGCTTGCCGTGGAAATATTTTTCGTCGGCGTTCGAGAGCGGGCCCAGCGCCAGATACCAGTCGTAGGTGTCGGCGCGGTCGAAGGGGAAATGGTAATTCTCTTCGGAGGTGGTTTCGAGCAGGGCGGCGTATTCGAAGCCGTAACTGAGGCGGAAAGTGCCGTTGTGATGGAAGTCGTCGCCGAGGAACTGGTCGGCGGGAGAGGCCTGCTCGATGACGGCTTTGAGGGCGGGATGCGGGTCGAGAGCGGCCATGACGGCGGTCCATCCATCGTAGGAAGTCCCGGCGATGCCGGCGCGGCCATTGTTGTTGGGGATGTTCTTGATGAGCCAGTCGACGGTGTCCCAGGCGTCGGTGGTTTCGTCGACGCCTTTCGGATCTTTGGGATCGTGCGGCGGGCGGCCCATCACGAATTTGCCTTCGGATTTGAAACGGCCGCGGATATTCTGCGTGACGACGTAGTAGTTCTCCCAGCGGGCGCGGTTGGCGGCGGGCATGCCGCGGTCGGCGGCCTCTTTGGCGGAGACGCCGTAAGGGGTGCGCTGGATCAGGAAAGGCAGCGGGCCTTTGGGATCCTTAGGTGAAAGGATGACGGTCTGGAGGCGGACGCCGTCGCGCATGGGGATCATGACTTCCTGGAAGTTGACGGGGATGCGGGCGTCCTGCGTCTGGCCGTAGAGCAGGAAAATCGCGCAGGCGAAAGTGAGGGAGAAGAAGACGCGCTTCATGATGACTCCGTTTCGACTGAGGAGCATGATAGCACCGGCGGCGCGGCTCGAAAATGCTGTCCCCTTTTTAGAGGTACCCTCAAATTTGGCCCACCTGTTGATTGTCGATGACGATGCCAATACGCTGGCTTCGCTGGCGAGGGCGTTTCGCCTCGCGGGGCACGAGGCCACCGTGTGCGATAACGCGGGCCGCGCGCTCGAACTGGTGAAAGCGCAGGCGTTCGACATGATGCTGTCGGACGTCGTGATGCCGGGCAAAGACGGGCTCACGCTGCTCGAAGAGTTGCGCGGGCTGGGGATCGCGCTGCCGGTGGTGATGATTTCGGGACAGGCCAACATCGAGATGGCGGTGCGCGCTACAAAGCTGGGGGCCATCGACTTTTTGGAGAAGCCGCTTTCCACGGAAAAGCTGCTGCTCACCGTCGAAAACGTGCTCAAGCTGAAGCGGCTGGAAGAAGAGAATCGCCAGTTGCGGCAGCGCGTGGGCAACCACCAGATCGTGCATTCGGGCGAAGCCATGCGGCGGGTGATGGCGCAGGTGGATCGCGTGGCGGCCAGTGAGGCGCGGGTTTGCATTCTGGGCGAGACCGGGACGGGCAAGGAATTGATTGCGCGGGCGCTGCACGAACGCAGCGCGCGGCGCGGCGGGCCGTTCGTCACGCTGAATTGCGCGGCGGTGCCGGGAGAGCTGATCGAATCGGAGTTGTTCGGGCACGAGAAAGGGTCGTTCACGGGCGCGGCGTCGCGGCACATCGGGAAGTTCGAGCAGGCCAACAAGGGCACGCTATTCCTGGACGAGATCGGCGACATGCCGATGGTGATGCAGGCCAAACTGCTGCGCGTGCTGGAAGAGCGGCAGGTGGAGCGCGTGGGCGGAGACCGGACCATTCCGGTGGATGTGCGGGTGGTGGTGGCGACGCACCGCGACCTCGACAAACTGGCGAAGGCGGGCGGATTCCGGCAGGATCTGTACCATAGAATCTTCGTGTACCCGCTGGCGCTGCCGGCGCTGCGCGAACGGGTGGAGGATATTCCGCCGCTGGTCGAGCACTTCGCGGTGCAGGTGGCGGAGCTAAACGGCTGGAAGCCAAAACCGTTTGAAGCCGAGGCGATCGCGGAGTTGCAGCGCTACTCGTGGCCCGGGAACGTGCGGGAGTTGCGCAATATGGTGGAACGGTTGCTGCTGCTGGCGGATGGGCCGGTGGACGCGGCCACCGTACGCATGGCGCTGCCGGCCGGCGCGGATGGGCCGGCCGCGAACGCGCCGCACAGCCCGCCTCAGGAGGGCACGCTGGCGCAGAGGGTGGATGCGTTCGAGCGGCAACAGCTTCTGGCGGAGTTGAAACGGCACAACCAGCGCATGACCGACACGGCGCGGGCGCTGGGGTTGGAGCGGAGCCACCTATATAAGAAGTGCCAGGCATTGGGGATCGACTTGCGGGCGTTGCGCAAGGGTCTGGAGGCGTAAGGCGATGGGAAAGTTCTTACTGGGTTTGGCGACCGGCCTGTTCCTGGTGTTTCTGGTGCTGGTGCTGGTCTTCATTGTGGCCTGGCGGTTTCGCGACAGGCCGCCGGACATCGCCGACAATTCGGTGTTGGTGCTGCGACTGCAGGGCGACATCCCCGAGAAGCCGCCGCTGGAGATGCCCGCGTTCCTCGTAGGCGATCATCCCGGCCTGACCGTGGCCGGCTTTTGGATGACGTTGCGCAAGGCCGCCGCGGATTCGCATATCAAAGCGGTGGTGCTGGAGCCGGAAAAGCTGGCGGCCGGCTGGGCGAAGCTGGAAGAGATGCGCGCGGATCTCGATCAATTCCGCAAGTCGGGCAAGCCGGTTTACGCTTACCTGCGGACGCCCGGAACGCGCGAGTATTACCTGGCCATGGCGGCCGATCGCATTTACCTGGGCGGTTCGGACCTGGTGATGGTGAGGGGATTGCGCGCGGAGCTGATGTTCTTCAAGAAGACCCTGGACAAGCTGGGCGTGGTGGTGGAAGTGGAGCACGCGGGCAAGTACAAAGATTTTGGCGACATGTTTACGCGCTCCGATATGAGCGCGGAAACTCGCGACGTCATGAACCTCCTGGTGGACGACCTCTACGGCAACGTGGTGGCGAAGATCGCGGCCGGACGAAAGAAGACGCCGGACGAAGTCAGGAGCATCATCGACCAGGGGCCGTTCACGGCCCCGCAGGCGCAACAGGCCGGCCTGGTGGACGCGCTGAAATACGAAGACGAGATGTGGGGCGAGTTGAAAGACCGGCTGAAAACCGGCGAGCCGCACAAGGTGGCGCTGGACGATTACCTGAAGGTGCCGGCGGAAGCGGTCGGGCTGGGTGGCAAGAGCCGCATCGCGCTGGTGGTGGCGGAAGGCGACATCGTGCGCGGGAACGCGGGCGATGATGGCGCGGATGAGAGCAACCTCACTTCCTACGGATTCAACAAGCTGCTGCGCAAGGTGCGCGATGACGCGACCATTCGGGGAGTGATCGTGCGAATCGATTCACCCGGCGGCGAAGAGGTGGCCTCCGACGAAATTTGGCGGGAGATGAGCTTGCTGAGCCGCAAGAAGCCGCTGGTGATTTCGATGTCGGACATGGCGGCGTCGGGCGGCTACGATATGGCGATGACCGGCGACCCGATTGTGGCGTATCCGCAGACCGAGACGGGCTCCATCGGGGTGGTCTTCGGCAAACCCAATCTGCACGGATTGTACGACAAGCTGGGCATCACCAAGGATGCCGTCGAGCGCGGAAAGCACGCGGATGTGGAATCCGATTACACGCCGCTGACGCCGGAGGAACGCGAGATGCTGCGCCGGGGCATCGACCAGAGCTATCGCGACTTTGTGAACCGCGTGGCGAGCGCGCGCCACCGGAGCTTCGACCAGATCGAACCGCTGGCGCAGGGACGCGTGTGGTTGGGCGACCAGGCCAGGGATCGCGGCCTGGTGGACCAACTGGGCGGCCTCGATACGGCCATCGACCTGGTGAAACAGAAAGCCAGGATTCCGGCGGCCGAGCAGGTCAGCCTGGTGATGTACCCGTCCCGGCGCAGCATCGTGGATGTGCTGCTGCGGCGCGGCGAGGACGATCCGCTCCAAACCAGGCTGGCGCAGGTGTTCGGCCGCGCGCCGTTCCACGCGTGGAGGAAGGGCGGGATGTTGCGGGTGATGCCGTACTGGGTGACGGTAGAGTGAGAGGCCGCGCTAAAATAGAGGGGAGCAGGGCAATTGCACTCGCACAACCACACACATAGCCACGGCCCGGCAACGGGGAGCGTCCTCTGGTGGTCGCTGGTGGCTACCTCCGCATTCGTGGTGGTGGAGCTTTTTGCGGGCGTGCGGGCGCACTCGCTGGCGCTGATTTCCGACGCGGGACACAATTTCACGGACGCGCTGGCGCTGCTGCTGGCGTGGTTCGGCTTTTACCTGCAATCCAAGCCGGCGGACGAAACCAAAACCTACGGGTATCACCGCGCCAGCGTGCTTTCGGCCTTTCTGAACGCTCTCACCCTGGTCGGCCTCTCGGCGTGGATCTTCTACGAAAGCGCGCTGCGGTTGCGCCATCCGGCGGCCGTGCAGGAAAACATCATGATGGCGGTGGCGGCGCTGGGCCTGGTGATCAACGGCAGTATCGTGCTGGCATTGCGCGGAGCCAGCCGGGGCGACCTGAATATCCGCGGCGCGTTCGTCCACATGCTGGGAGACGCACTGGGATCGATTGCCATCATCGCCGGCGCCATCACCATTCGTTACACGGGGTGGGTGCAGGTGGACCCGATCCTTTCGATCCTGATCGGCGTGCTGATTGTATGGACAGCCTGGGACATCATCCAGGAGTCGTTGAACATTCTGCTGGAGGGACTGCCCAAGGGCATCCGGCTGGAACATGTGGGCGCAGCCTTGCGGGCGATCCAGGGCGTGCTGGGAGTCCACGATCTGCACATCTGGTGCCTGGGATCGAACACGCGGGCATTGAGCTGCCACGTGCTGATCGACGATGTTCCCCCGTCGTCCAGCGACAGCATTCTGCGCGAACTGAACGGCATGCTGGCGGAGAGTTTCCATATCCATCACACCACCGTGCAATTCGAGCATGTGAGCTGCGCCATTTCCGAGAATGGATGCGCCATACCCGTGGAGGGTGAGACGCACCACGGACACCCCCACTAGGCAAGGGCTCCGCCCCTGATATCCCTCTTCGGGATATGGGAGTCAGAAGTCTTCTGACTTCCGGCTTCTGACTTCTGACTCCTAACTTCCGGCCTCTTCTCCTGTTAACCAATGGCGTACTGGCAGGTTTGGACCTTCTCTTGTATAGTTCAAGCGGCTGCCGGTTTAGGCCGTGCGGCACCGTGCTCGAAACCTATGAGTCCCGCCACTGCGAACCTAGTACAGCCCGATGTGC
>JBEKYE010000149.1:0-10485 GCA_049511275.1 Bryobacteraceae bacterium | reverse complement strand
CGCCCTGGTCTCGGAAGTTCAGAAGCGCTACAGCAACGGCCTGCAGTTTCAGTTCAGCTTCGAGTGGTCGAAACTGATGGATGAGCGCTCCGACCTGTTCACGGGGTCGACCACCACTGGCGGGTATAGCCAGCCGTTTTACTTCCAAAGCAACAACGACCCGAAGCTGGAGTACGGTCCGGGAGCTTTCGACCACCAGAAGAATTTCAAGGTCGTGTTGACCTATGCGCTGCCGTTCCTCAAGAATCAGAAAGGCTTCGCCGGGCGCGTTTTCGGCGGCTGGCAGCTTTCCACGTTCTACCAGGGTTACTCCGGCCATCCCGTCGAGGTTTACTCCAGCCGCGGGCGCTATGTCGGGAACGCGAAAGATCCCAACGGATTCCCGGAGAACATCGGCGGAGATTACAATCTCGACGGCGTGGACAACGATCACCCGAACTTTGTGGGTCAGAGCGCCGCTCAGGCTTACTCCGGGTTCAGTCCGGCGGACGGCATCTTCACCGACAACAACATCATGGGTTGCGGCTACACCGGCGCAAAATCCACCAATATCGCGGCGTGCAATGCCTCCTACGGCGTCACCACCCCGAACTCGCTGTTCGTCAATCCGCCGGGCTACGGCGTCCACTTCGGCGAACTGGGCCGCAATGTGTTCCGCGGACCCTGGTTCAACGGCCTGGACGGATCGCTGCTGAAGAACTTCAAGGTCACGGAAGCTGTGAAGCTGCAGCTCCGTTTCGAAGCGCTCAACCTGGATAACCACCCGAACTTCGACGAAATCGTTACCAACTTGAACAGCGGCAGTTTCGGCAAGGCGCAGGGCTTTGCCGGTAACGGCGCGCCTTCGCGGCGCTTGCAACTAGGCGCTCGCATCACGTTCTGATCTGCTGATAGCTTGGGCGCGGTCCGGTCCCTTTTACGGATCGGACCGCGCTTTGACTATCGCTCCCGCGAGTTACAGAGCCGCGACCGTTAGGGAGCGGTGCACCCCAATCCTCTCTCACCTCCGGCGGTACGCCACCACGTCATCCCCATAGCTTCCCGACACGCTATAGCTGACGCTCCGCCTGCCCAGGTATTCAAGTGCCGCCGGCCGCTGCGCGGGGAGCAGGGTATTCGACAGGAATACGCCGCCGGCTCTCATCATCCGCGCGATCCCGGCCATGGCCAGCGCCTGTTGGAACCGGTCGTAGTAGACCAGGATATTGGTAGCCACCACGAGGTCGAACTCTTCCCCATCCACCACCTGTCCCACCACATTCAAATCCCGCGATTCAATCCGCGACGCATATTTCGGCTGCACGGCCACGGCGCGCACGTCGATGCCCTTTGGCGCGGCCGCCGGATGGGCGGGCGAACCAATCAACTCACCGAAATGCTCCCAATAGGCCATCACCTCGGGCGTCCAATCCGCCTCGCGATCGCGCGGCAGTTGCACCACGTACGGCGCGCCCGCGCGGGCCCGCTGCGCCATCTGCCGCAGGTGAGCATTCACCGCCGGATTCAGATCGAAAGTGACCAGCCGGGGGCCGCCCGGGTCCGCGAGGCCGAGCCGGACAACAGCTTCCAGAACCGCGAACGGCTGGATGGTCTGTAGCGGGTAGAAATCGTAGCCATCGCGCTTGTCCACGAAATCCAGCCCCGGACCGATCACCGCGATATTGCGGATGCGCCCCGCGCCCAACGCGTCTCTCCGCAGCATCGCGCGCAGGGTGTCTTCCAGGGCGTAATTCGGCAGCAGCGACGTGTCCACCGATAGCCCGCGCCGGTCGAACAGAGTGGCGCGCGCGAAACGCGTCTCCTGCGGATCGCCGGACGCGCCAGCCAGCCTTAGTTTCTCCTGGTATTCGCGCTGCTCTATGGCAAACCGCGCCAGATTGGCCGTCAGAACTGCCTCAACGTCCTTCGGCAGGATGCCGTGGCGCGCCAGATACTCGCGCGCGAACCGCAACCGCTCATTGGCTTCGGGACGCGCCATGGCCGCGGCCGCGGCCCGCACGCGGGCGCGCGCCCCCTCCACCACCTCGCCGGCCGAAGTCACCGCCGCTTCCGGGGACTCCAGGCGCGGCAGTCCCGTGAACGAGGTTCCATAAAGAATCAGGTTGCTGATCGAGTCCTCCACGCCGCGCTCAACCCGCGCCCGCACCTCGCCGTCCTGCGCCCTGACCCATGCGTCCCAGGCCGAGGCGTCCTCGGTGCGGCCGAAGGCGGTCAGGGTCTCCCGTGCCTCGTCGAAGCTCAGGAATCGCGGCCCCGGTTGGACCGCGGCGATCGCGCAACTGACCCAAACCGCTGCCAACCACCGTCGCGTATGCTCCATTTTTCCAGTCCCGATAGCCAATGGTACCTTGCGCCGCCGCGTGCGTGCTAGAGTGTGGAACGTGCCCCGTTTCGTGTGCCTCGCGCTGGCTGTGCTGGTGGGCCGGGCCTGCTATGCCCTTCCGTCCACGCCAGTCATTCTGATTTCGGTGGATACGCTCCGGGCCGACCACCTGAGCTGCTATCAGGCGGGCAGACGGCCGACGCCCCACATCGACGCGCTGGCAAAGAAGGGAACGTTGTTCTCCCAGGTCAGCAGCCCGTTTCCCCTCACTCTGCCATCTCACGTTGCGCTCCTGACTTCCACGTATCCGTTCGAGAACGGAGTGGAGGATAATGGCGTCCCGCTGAAATCCACGGCGGTGACGCTGGCCACTGTTCTGAAGAACGCAGGATACAGTACCGCCGCTTTCGTAGGGAGCTTTGTGCTGGACCGGCGTTTCGGGTTGAACCGGGGCTTTGATGTGTACGACGGCCCTATCGATCTGCACAATAAGACGACCACCGGCCCGGTCGAACGCAAACGGCCGGGAGCGCAAGTAACCGCGGCTGCGATGCGGTGGCTGGAGCGCAATTCCAGCACGCCATTTTTTCTTTTCCTCCATTTGTACGACCTGCACTTACCCTACGATCTTCCGCAGGACCCGGGCTTGCGCCACGGCGAAGCCGGTTATGCCGCCGAACTGGCCTACGAGGATCGGGTTCTGGGAGATTTTCTGGGGTTCCTGGAACGTCGCGGCCTTCTCGAAAAGGCGCTGATCGTTTTCACGTCCGATCACGGAGAAGGCCTTGGAGAGCACGGCGAGAGCACCCACGGTTATTTCATTTACCAGAGCACGCTCCATGTGCCCCTCATCATCCATTGGCCGTCGGCCTTCAGCCGGTTTCCGCATGAGCGCGTGGACGAACCCGCCAGCCTGCTGGACGTCGCGCCGACGATCCTGGATGCAATCGGTCTAGCGCGTCCGGGCGAGATGCGAGGCCGTACGCTGATTGGGGCCGGTGGCGCCGGAGAGGTCTATTCGGAGAGCCTGTATGCGCGAAACCATTTCGGGTGCGCCGTTTTACGAAGTTTGCGCGCGGGCCAGTACAAATATATCGAGACTCCCAAGCCGGAGTTGTACGATCTCTCCAGTGATCCGAACGAGCTGCGGAATCTCTACGGGCAGCAGCGGTCGAGGGCCACTGCCATGGGCGAGCGGATCGCGGCGCTGCGCGCAAGCTCTCCGCCCGGCCGCTCCGCCAAGCCTCCTTCGCCCAAGCCCGATACCATCGACGCCCTCCGCTCGCTCGGCTACCTGAGCGGTTCGGCGGGGTCCAGAGGCGCCGAACCCCGCGTGGATCCGAAAGATCGAATCGGAGACTTTGAACGGTATTGCAGCGCCATCACGCTTGCCTCCGCGGGTAAGCTGGTTGAGTCCGACAGCTTGCTGCAAAACCTGCGCGACAAGTTACCCGATGTGGTGGACATCCGGATCAACCTGGGTTTGAACCAACAGCGGCTTGGCGATTACGCCCAGGCCGCCCGTGAATTCAAGCAAGCCATCGAGCAGGATCCTTCCGACGCTCAACCGCATTTCGAGCTGGGGTTCTGTTATTTCCGGCTCGGCCGGTCCGACGACGCCATCCCGCAGTTCAAGGCCGCGCTGGCCCTCGAGCCATGGTACACCAGAGCCGACGAGGCGCTCGCCGATATCTATATCCAGAAAAAGGATTTCCCGGACGCCCGCGCTTGTCTGAATCATCTGCTCTCCATTGATCCCAATAGTTACACGGCGCATTACAACCTGGGCATCTTCGCTGCGCTCGAGAATAACTGGAGCGAGGCTCAGCGGCGCATGCTCTCGGCACTCCGTGCCGATCCAGGCTCGGCCGAGGCTCACAACACGTTGGGCGGGATCTATTTACAGCGCGGCGAACTGGAAGCGGCACGCCGCCAATTTGAGGAGACCATCCGCCTGCAACCGGGCCTCGCTTCGGCGCACTACAATCTTGCTCTGGTCTTTCAGAAACAAGGAAAGGCCGATGCGGCTGCGCAAGAGTTCCGCGCCGCCAAGGAAGCCGGTGGCTCAGGCAACCCGATCCACCAGCCGTGAAATGCAAAGCCCGGCCTGGCTCCCGCTAGTCGCATGTTTCTGAAATGTCTTGACCGTTCGAAGCAGAGCCGCGACCGTGAGGGAGCGATAAAGGGACTTCGGAATCCGGAGACTAGAACGGCTTCAGCGTTCGCAGCAACGACGCCGTGTGTTGGTTGACGAAGTGGATCGGCCGCCAGTCCTGGTCCACCGTTCCGATATAAACCATGCTGCCCTGGTCGCGGCCCATCAGGATCACCGTGTACTTGCGCTCCGGGTACCCCAGCGCGCGATACAGAATGGTGCCGGTCTCGTGCGGGTGGTCGGTGGTTGGCGGCCCCAGCTTCCGGGTGACCTCCAGGTAATCGTCATGGCTGCTCAGGTTATCGAAGGACCGGTCGCTGCCCGCGAACGTGAAGCGCTGCCGCACTTCCCCGATCCGCGAGGAATTCAGCACCAGCAGGCCGACCACCAGCCCGGCGGCCACCAGCCACGCGATCAGCCTCACCACCCGCCGGTCGCTCTTGTCCAGCCGCAGGATGGAAACCGGCTTAGGTTCTCCCTGGCCCGGCGCCGTGGTGGATGTGGCCGCCGTCACTTCCGCCGCGACGGGCATCGAAATCACGCGCCGCTGGTGGGCCACCACCATTCCACTCTTGATCTCCAGGTCGCGGTTCAGCCCCACGATCAGGATGGGGTCGTCCGTGCGCGAAACCTCGCCCACAAAACGCCGCGGAATCCAGACCTCCGCGCCCGTCTGCGTATTCGTGACCAGGATCTCCGACCAGGTGGCTTTCTCGAAGCGCCATTCGTTGTGCGCCACTCCCAACAGGGCCGGATAGAAAGCGAACGTGCGGCCAGCCAATTGGTCGAGCGACGGCGGAATAGGCGTGGACCCCATGGGCTGTCCCTATGGTAGCGCGCGTGGGGTGGGGCAGACCCCCTGATCTGCGGCCGACGCCCTCGTCGGCCTGTCCAAGTTGTTCCGGCGGCGGGACGGGGCGTCCCGCGCAGACCAGGGGGGTCTGCCCCACAAATTCTACTTCCGCATCGAGTACTTGTCGAGCAGGGCCGTCAGCTTTTGCGCGCCGGCCGGCGGCGCGGTGTTGCCGTTCAGCACGTCCTTGTTGTCGATCTTATGGCCGTACGACTCGGCGTTGGCGTCCGCATCGTTGCGCATCGTGGCGCCGCTCAAGGAGATGCCGGCGAAGATTCCCTTGGCGCGCGACCACGCCAGGATCTCGGCCGACATTCTGACGTCAGTATCGGCGCTGGCCGTTCTTCCCACCGGGCCGGCGGCCACCGAGGCATCCGCCCCCAAGGTGAATTTGTCGCCCAGCACCTTGTTCATGCCGTCGCGGTTCGTCACCAGCATCACGAGGTCGGTGGAAGAGCCGCCGATCTGCGCGCCGAAGCTGCCGCCTTCAATGCGCACCGAGCCCGGCGCGTGGGTACGCAGTGACAAAACGAACCCGGCCGCGGGCCCTTGCAGGCGCGCGGCCGGTGGAATACAAAGGGTCGAACTAGAACACGATCTTAGCCGAAAGCTGGACCACGCGCACCGAAGAGTCGAAGCCCAGGAAGGAGCCGTACACGCTGGTCGTCGGGCTCACCATTCCGCCGAGCGTCCCGAAGGTCGAGTCGCCGATGGTGGAGTCCGGGTTGCCAAAGTTCGCGTGGTTGAATGCGTTGAATGCCTGCACGCCAATTCCAAGGTGCACCCTTTCGGCGATATCGAAGTTGCGGAACAGGTTCAGGTCAATGTCGAAGAAATGGGGCCCGTGAAGCTGGTTTCGGGTCTGCGGCGACCATTCGGTGAAGTTGTTGAAGGTCGCGGCTCCGCTGTTCAAGTACACATTGGCATTGAGGCACGGAACTACGGCGCCGCCCGTATAAGCATTGGCGGAACTGCAACTGCTGCCTCCCCAACCCTGTCCAAGCGGCGTGGCGAAAATCGTTCCGCCGCCGCCGCCCAGCGCGGAGTTGTTGGTGTCGTACACCGAGTAAGGTATCCCGGTACGCCAGAAGAGCTTGCCGGAAAACTGCCAGCCATTCACCACCGCCCGCAACGCCCGCCCTCCGGACTTGATGGTCGGATTGACCAGGAAGTCGGCGGTGAAGTTGTCGCGAATGTCATAGTCGGCGTTGCCGTAGTTGTCGGCCTTCAGGCTGAGCGGATTGATCTGTCCTTGACCGCCGTTTCCATCGCCGAAAAGGCAGCCGTTGGAGCACTCGTCCAGGTTGTGCGACCAGGTGTAGTTGAAGTGGAACGCCACCGAGTTCGAGAACCGCTTGGTAAGGGTGACGTTCATCCCGTCGTAGTTCGAAATCGCCCCGTTCTGGACCTGCGTCACGGTCAGGTAATTGGGGTTCGGCTGGTTCGCCGGGATGCCCTTGACGCCCGGATACAGGCCGTATGCATCGTAGGCGTCCGGCCACGGATTGGAATAGAGCAGGCGCTGTCCGTGGTTACCCACGTAGTTCAACGTCAGCAACATGCTGTTATTGAGTTGCCGCTGCACTTGGATGTTCCATTCGAACCACATGGGAGCTTTAATGGTTCCGTCAATGCCGTTCACCGACGGAGCCGAGAACACCGAACCCAGGGCGGCTAGTTGCGAGGAGAGCTGGCTGAACGTCTTATTGAGAGAGAAGGCATTCGCCGAGGCCTGCCACGTGGCTGCCCCACCAGCCGGGTCGAACGGCAAAGTCCCCGCGGCGGGACGCACGCGGATAGCCACCGACGCTGGCGGGTTGGACAGCAGATTGTCCACCAGGCCGGCCGGCGGATTGTCATAGGCGATCATGAAGCCGCCGCTGATCACGGTCTTGTGGTCGCTCCCCGGCGAATAGCTGAAGCCGATACGGGGAGACGGCAGGACGGAGTCGACACCCGGATAGGCCTGGTGCTGGCCGGCATTGATGTCGCTGCTGTAGGGAACACTGCCGGGGTTCGAGCTGGTGAAACTGGCCATGGTGGCCGCCGGCCCGGTGAGGTTCGCGAAACAGTTGTACTGGCACACCGGGTTGGAATTCCGCTCCATGCGCAACGCCAGCGTGAGCTTCAGGTTCGAAGACACCGCCCACTCATCCTGCGCGTACACGCCCAATCCCCACATGGCGATTGGAACGTCGCTCGACGGGTTGAGCGACTTGCGATACTGGTAGGCGACGCCGTTCACGAAGTTCTGCAAGCCAGCCGCATTGTAGCCGAAGTAAACCGCCGGGTTGCTGAAGAAGAAGTTGTGGTCGCTCACGTCGTAGCGGCGGAAATTGAAGCCGAACTTGAAGTTGTGCCTCCCGCGCGTCAGCGTCATATCGTCGAAGAACTGGTATTGCGTGATGTTCCGGCCCTGCGGGAAAGAGCCCTGCGAGTTGAATCCGCTGAAGGGCACCGCTCCCGAGGTTGCAACCTGATAGGGGAAGGTGCTTTGCACCAGTTGCGCGTTCTGCGCGAACTGCGCCACATAGTGGCTGAACGACGACGTGAACTGGTTGGTCGACCGCGAACTGAAAATGTGCGTCTCCTGGAATTGCATGTCGTAGGCCGGCTGATTGGAGAGCGCATCGAAATTGGGGCTGATCGGATCGAGCGTCGTCGGCTGTAGTCCCTGGTCGTCCTTGTAGCGGAACGAAGCGTTATCGTTGCTTCCAATCTTCTGATCGATCTTGAAAGCCAGAATATACTCCGAACCCTTTGAGCTCGGGTTCGTCACAAATCTCTCGGCGCACGGCGTGGTCGCTCCGTTGTAACCCGCCAGTACTACCGTATTGCAGTAGCTGATGTTGGGAACCGGGACCGCGCTCGCCGCGCCCGGAGCGTTCGCCCACAGTCCCAGCATGGTCTTGTAGGCACTGGCCTCGGCCGGGTGCAGGGCCGTCACGTTGTTCAGAACCGCCGTGGAGAACGCCGGTGTCGGAATCGTCTCGGTATCCTGGTTCGGCAGGACAAACTTCAGCCCTTCGTAGTCGAAGAAAAAGAACGTCTTGTCCTTGCGGATCGGCCCGCCAATCGATGCCGCCCACTGGTTGTCGTTCGAGAATGGCCTCGGAGAGCCGTAGGCGTTGCTGAACCAGTCGTTGGAGTTCATAGCGCGCCCGTTCCACAACCACTGCGCGTTGCCGTGGAACTGGTTGGTGCCCGATTTCGTCACGTAACTCACCTGCGCGCCGGCAAGCTGCCCGTATTGCCCGCTATACGGGTTGGCAATCACGGTGGCTTCCTGCAATTCGTTCTGGCCGATAGTCAGGTTGGAGGCGCCCGAATTGTTGATGTTGAAGTACGGGTCCATGTCGTTTTCGCCGTTCACCGTGAACAGGTTCGACGTCCCCGGCAGCCCGTTGAGACTGAAGTTCCCGTAGCCGCCCGTTACGTTCACCGTAACGCCCGGCACTGTGTAGGCGATGGTTGTGATGTCGCCGCCCGCGGCCGGCAATTGCGCCAGTTGCTGCGGCGAGAACGCCGTATTATTGCTGGGTTCCGGGTTCAACAGTGGCGCAGTCGCGGACACTTCCACGGTCTGCGTAGATTGGCCAACCTGCAATGTCAGGTTCAGTGTCGCCACGGATCCGACCACCACTTCCACTTGTTGTTCTATCTTCTGGAAGCCCGCCGGACTCGCGCTCACCATATATTGGCCGGTCTTCAACAACCGGAACCGGAACTCGCCGGTTGAATCGCTGGTGGTGCTCTGGGTAGATCCCGTGTCGAGGCTCCTCAGAGTCATCGTGGCGTTCGGCACCACCGCGCCGCTTGGATCTTTGAGAGTCCCCGCGATGTCGCCAGTGGTGAGCGACTGGGCAAACAGCGCCGGCGCAAGCACCAGCACAAACGTAAGGACGAAGAGGACCGTGCCTCTCGTAAAATGGTTAAACATTAGATTTCCTCCTCAACAAGAATTGGGATAGTAATACCTTGAAGTATCCGGCCCGTGAAACGCTGCGCCTTCTGGCTGGCGCCGGCCGAACCGCGGTGGCTCAGATCTGCAGAAGGGTTTCGAAGTTTCCGCACATGGATCCGATGCATGAATGTCCGCAAGTTGGGAATCTGATTGCAACTGGACAGCCATAGTCTACTAACAGGGTAATCCTATTGTTAATTAAGCACTTTCGCAATAGCTATTTAGTAGATTTGGATATTAAGGAACCGCGGAAAACCAGGAAGCCATTGCTTCGGAGGTTAGATAAAGTCTTAACGTGTTGCAACCAATACACTTAACCAGTTATGGCATTCGGGAAACGAAAAATACGGATTCGGGGAGAAATACCTGAAAACCCGGCACTTTCCGGCTCACGATGTGGGACATGGCGGTATCCCCACCCCGCCATCTTCCATCGCCGCGCCCACCCGCAAGATCAGCGCCTCTTCCATCGGCGGCCCCACGATCTGTAATCCCACCGGCAAGCCCGCCGCGCTCAGCCCGCACGGCATCGCAAGCGACGGCAGCCCCAGCACGTTGAACCCCCGCACCAGCCGCGTCGCCACAATTCGCACATCCTCTTCGCGCCCGCCCAACCACACCGTGTTCTCTCCCACCCGCGGAGCCGCCGTGGGTGTCGCCGGAGCGACCAGGCAGTCCACCTCCCGCCATACGGCCGCGAATTCCCGCTGCATCTTCTTGCGCAGCCGTTGCGCCTGGATGTAGTCGGTGGCCGCCAGCAGCCGGCCCTGATCGAGCAGCGCCAGCACGTCCGCCCCGAACTGCCCGCGATTGTGAAGCTGCGGTTCCATCATGGCGGAGGCTTCGCACAGCAGGATCACCCGCCCCACCGCCGTCACCGCTTCCATATCCGGCAGCCGCACCGGAACCACCACCGCCCCTAACGATTCGGCCCGCGCAAATGCCCCGCGCACCGAAGATTCCACGTCCGCATCCAGCCGCTCGAAGAAGAAGTTCTCCGCGAAACCGATCCGCACCCCGCGAATCGAACAGCCCGCCTCAGGCGCCGTCTCCACTTGCCGGCGCCGCAAAGACGACGCATCCCGCCGGTCGTGCCCGGCGATGGCATCGAACACCGCCGCGGCATCGCGCACCGACCGCGCCAGCGGCCCCATGTGGTCCAGCGACCATGCCAGCGGAAACGCGCCGTA
>JBEKYE010000148.1:0-10564 GCA_049511275.1 Bryobacteraceae bacterium | reverse complement strand
GAATCAACTTCTTCTGGTAGCGCACGAAACTCTCGTACATATCCGGCCCGAACCGCAGGTCCATGCCGCTTTCCCAGTAATCGAAGGCGCCGCGTCCCAACACCACGCGGGACACCAGTTGCTCCACTTCCGCGCGCAGATACAACACGGCGTGCGGCTTCAACGCGAAGCCGGCCACCTGTTCGATCCATCGCCGGTTCTCGCCGCGCGCCGTGGCCCGCGCCATGATGGAAAAAATGTAGCGGTCGATCAGCACCACGAAGCCGGCCCGCAACGCCGGCACAATTTCGTTCTCCAGCCGGTCCGCGAAATCGGTGGTGTAAAACAAGGTCATGGTGATCGGCCCCAGGGTGTTGCCTTCCTTGGCCATCTGGATGCCCTTGCCCGCCAGCGCCGAGCGCGCCATCCCCGTGTCCAGCACCGCGTGGCCTTCCTGCTCCAGCCACTGGTGCAGCAGGGTGACCTGCGTGCTGCGCCCCACCGCGTCGGGACCTTCGATTACAATCAGCTTGCCCTGCAGTTCCGAAACATCCACGCCCGGAAGCGTTTCGCTATAAAACTGGAGCGGTTCTAGCTTGCGCATGGAACTCTCCTCCTTCCGGAGCGTGCAGGATGCCGTTCTTCAGATCGCCGCCGATCTCGCTCATCACGATGTCGCGCATATGCCGCTGCTGCTCCTCGATCGACTGCGTCGCGTCGATGACGTGAAATCCCATCTCTTCCGCCATGGCCTCGTACTCGTCCAGAATGCGGCCCTGGAAAATGCGGAAGCTCTCTTCCACGTCGCGCGCCAGCCCCAGGTCCATGCCGGCTTCATAATACTTAATGGCGTCGCGCCCGCCCAGAATGCGGCCCAGCGCCACGTCCAGGGGCACGCGGAAATAAAAAGCCAGGTTCGGGTGGATGGCGAAACGGTACAGGTTGCGCACCCACCGCCGGCTCACTCCCCGCGCCACGTCGCGCGCGAAGGCCGTGTAACTGTACCGGTCCGCGCACACGATGGCGCCCGCTTTCACCAGCGGTAGGATATAGCTTTCCATGCGGTCCGCAAAATCCGTGCAGTGGATCAGGCTGAACGTGGTGGGCGTGAACATTTCCTTCTTCTTGCCCCGCCGCGTGGTCTCGCGGACCAGCGGGGAAGAGTTCCACTCGCTGAAGGCCACCGCGAAACCCTGCGAGCGCAGCCAGTGGCTCAAGAGCGAAAGTTGCGTCGATTTTCCGGAGCCGTCGATGCCCTCCACCACGATGAGCTTGCCGCGGTACCGGTTCGGTACAAAAAGTGACATAAATGTTTGCCGCTGTCGCCCATTTTACCCCCTTCGTCGTCCGCCTTGTGTTACAACACGCCCATGTGACGCCGGGCTTTCAGCCTGCCGCCGGCTTTTTAGCCGGCGTTTTTCGCGATCCTCGCGAAACGCCGCGCCGCAGCCCGCCGGCTTTCCTATCCTGCGCCGCCCGCTACGTTAGAATGCCTAACATGCAGCTTCCCGCCCGAATCGGCAAGTATGAACTCCAGGAGTTCCTGGGCGGCGGGATGTCCCACGTGTACCGCGCCCGCGATACCGTCATAGGCCGCACCGTGGCCGTCAAGATTCTCACCGAAGCCGGCTGCCAGGATGCCGAGGCCAAGGCCCGCTTCCTGGCCGAGGCGCGCATGGCCGGCAACATCTCCCACGACAACATCCTCGGTATTTACGATTTCGGCGAAGACCACCAGCACCGGCCCTTCATGGTGATGGAATATCTCCAGGGCGAAGACCTCGGTCACGCCATCAAGGCCGGCCACACCGGCGAACTCCGCGACAAGTTGAAAATGGCTCTCCAGATCGCCCGCGCCCTCGAATACACTCATTCCCGCAAGATCATCCATCGCGACATCAAACCCGACAACGTGCACGTCGGCGCGAACGGCGTCGTCAAGCTGATGGATTTCGGCATCGCCAAGACCGAAAGTCTTCAGATGACCCGCGCCGGCTACGTGCTCGGCACGCCCTATTACATGGCTCCCGAGCAGGTCACCGGCCAGGGCGTCACCGCGCAGGTGGATGTGTATGCTTTCGGCGTGCTGCTCTACGAGCTGCTCACCGGCGTCAAGCCCGTTGCCGGCGAAACCGTCGAGCGTATTTTTTATAGCATCCTCAACGAGACCATCGACGTCTCGCCGCTGCGCCAGGCGGGAGTCCCGGAATCGGTCTGCGATATCGTCACCCGATGCACCCTCAAGGACCCCGCCGCGCGCCCGCAAGGCTTCGGCCCGGTTTGCGCCTCGCTCGAAAGTATCCTCGCCGAAATCGATGCTCCCACCACGCAGCTTCCCGGCATTGTGCAACCTCGGCCCGCGCCGGCGCGCCCCGCCTGGCTTTTGCCCGTCGTGCTGCTCGTGGTGCTCGGCCTGGGTCTGGGGCTGTATTTTGCCGTCAGGCCCAGGCAGCTCGCTCCGTTCATCGAGGCGAAGTCCGGCCGCATGGTGCTGGTTCCGGCGGGCCTGTTTCTCTATGGCAAGGAGAAGAAACCCTCCCCACTCCTGCCCGCGTTCTATATCGACCGGACCGAAGTAACGAATGCCGCCTACGCCGCTTTCTGCCGCGAGACGCATCACGCCCTGCCGGACGGCTTCCCGCGGGACAAAGAGGATTACCCGGTTGTGAACGTCACTTTCCTCGACGCCGCGGCGTTCGCCAACTGGGCCGGCGAGAGCCTGCCGGGCGCCATGCAATGGGAGAAGGCCGCGCGCGGCGCCGATGGGCGGCTGTTCCCGTGGGGCGACCGGAAAGACGCTTCGCGCGCCAATATCGGGCCGGATGGACAACTCCGCCCCGCGGCAGACTTCGCCAGCGGGGCCAGCCCGTTTGGGGCGCTGCAAATGATAGGCAACGTCTGGGAGTTCGTCTTTGAGCCGATGACGCCCAGCGACCAGGCGCTCCATTACTTCCGCGAGATCCTGAACCCGCCGCCGATGGCGGGCGAAGGTTGGTACCAGATCCGCGGCGGATCCTTCAAGGAGGGATGGCAGGAAGACCAGATCTCGGACTCGACCACTGTCCCCGCTCGCTGGAAGGACGCAAACATCGGCTTCCGCTGCGTCAGAGCGGCTCGGTAGCCGGGTGGGACCGCGCCCCTGCCGGTTGTTGGCCGCGTCAGCCGCCACGCGCCCCATAAGTTTGCACCCCGCACGGGCCCTCTGCCGTTCCGCGCCTTTGCTGCTATAATGGCTACGTTCCGCCCTGCATCCAGGCTTGCCCTTATGTTCCTTAGTGTCAAAGAGATGGAGATGCGCAAGATTCGTTTCGACGAGTCTTTCGAGCCCGCTCAGATCGAGTTTGCCAGTGAGAATCTGGAGCAGGCTTCTCCTTTGCACGCCGTCGGTGCCGCGGAGTTGTTGAAAAACACCGGCGGGCAGGTGCGCATCCAAGGCCGCTATACTGTGGAAGTCACCGCGCCTTGCGATCGCTGCCTGGCACCGGCGCGTTTTCCGCTGGATGCCGGCTTCGACCTGTTTTACAAGCCCGTTTCCGTCATCGCGCGCGTGGAAGAAGTGGAAATCGACGAAGGAGAAGCCCAGATCGGTTTTTATGAGAACGGCGGCCTGGAACTGGAAGACGTCCTCCGCGAACAGGTCCTGCTGGCCTTGCCCATGCAGCGAGTGTGCAGCGAAAACTGCAAGGGAATTTGCCCCGTCTGTGGCAGGAACCGCAACGAAGCGGAATGCGATTGCCGCACCGAAATCCACGACCATCGGCTGGAAGCGCTCCGCAAGCTGGAGATCTGATACATTCTTGAAGACGACGAAAGATTGGTTGAGAAAGAGATATGCCGAATCCTAAACGTAGACACTCCAAGGAGCGGACCAGCACCCGCCGCGCGCATGACGCGCTCAAAGCCGCCGGCCTGTCCGAGTGCCCCAACTGCCACGAACCCAAGCTGCCCCACCGCGTCTGCGCTCACTGCGGGCAGTACAAAGGCCGCGAAGTTGTCGAAGTCGAACAAGAGTAGCCCCGGCACAACATGCTGACCATTGCGGTGGATGCAATGGGCGGTGACCACGCGCCCAAAGCTGAAGTCGAAGGCGCGATTCGCGCCGCCAGGGACCTGGGAGTCAAGGTCATCCTGGTGGGCCAGCAGGATGTGGTCCGCCGTGAGCTCCAGGTGCAGGATGGCAACGGCACGCTCCCCATTGAGATTGTGCACGCCAGCGAGCGTGTCACCATGGAGGACAGCGCCGGCAAATCCTTCCGCGCCAAACGCGATAGCTCCCTCCGCATCGCCTCGCGCCTGGTTCGCGACGGCGTCGCTCAGGGCTTCGTCTCCGCGGGCAACACCGGCGCCGTCATGGCCACCGCCAAAATAGTCCAGGGTGTGGTCCCTGGCGTGGAGCGCCCCGCCCTGGTCGGAATCCTCCCCACCGCCGAAGGCACGCCCGTGGTTCTGGTCGATGTCGGCGCCAACGTCGATTGCACTCCTCGAATGCTGGGCCAGTTCGCGGTCATGGCCGAAATCTATTCGCGCAACATCCTGCGCCGCCCCAATCCGCGCGTCGGTCTGCTCTCCATTGGCGAGGAGGAACACAAGGGCAACGAGCTCACCCACGCCGCCACGCCCGTGTTTAAGAACCTCAACCTCAACTTCATCGGCAACGTCGAAGGCAGCGACATCTATGCGGGCAACGTCGATGTGGTGGTCTGCGACGGCTTCGTCGGCAACGTCGCCCTGAAAGTCAGCGAGGGCTTGGGCGACATGGTCAAGCACTTCCTGGGCGAGGCCCTCGAATCCACCATCTCCGGCAAAATCGGCTACGTCATCGCCAAGAACGCCTTCGCCACTTTCAAAAAGCGCCTGGATTACTCCGAATACGGCGGCGCGCCCTTGCTGGGCGTGCGCGGCGCGTGCATCATCTGCCACGGCCGGTCCAACGCCAACGCCATCAAGAACGCCATCCGCGTGGCCGCCGAATTCTCCGGCGGCAAAATCAACCAGCGCATCGAAGACGAACTCCGCGGCCTGGTCCGCAAAGCCGGAGATTGACGTGCGATTCGTCGCAACCTGCTTCCTGGCTCTGGCTTCCGCCTTCGCGCAGGGGCAGCAGCACGCCGCGTGGACCCTGCAACTCGATCCGGCCCCGGCTCCGCCCGGCTCCGTCGTCCGCATTCGCGCCGCCGCCCGAATTGATTCCGGCTGGCATCTTTACTCGGCTTCTTCCGCCGCCGGCATTCCCGCCACTTTCCAGGTTTCGCCCGGCGCTCTGCTGCGCGTGCTCCAGACGGCTCCCAAACGTGTCTTCGACGCCACCCTCAGCGCCGAAGCCGAATTCTACGAAGCCGACGAAGTCTTCCTGCTCGACGTCAAGCTGCCTGCCGGCGCCGCGGCCGGCCCCGCTACGCTTTCCGTCAACGTCCGCTACCAGACCTGCAACGACACCACCTGCGTACCGGGAAAATGGGCCGGCACTGCCGCCATCATCATCGATTCGGCTGCCGCGGCGCCAACCTTGGCGATTCCCGCCGGCTATTCGGAAGCTCATGCTCCGCAGCCGTCTTCCGCTGCCGCCCCGCCGCCCGCTTCCGAAGGCTGGGGCGCCTTCCTCCTGGTGGCTTTCGGTTTAGGGCTCGCCTGCATCTTCACGCCCTGCGTCTTCCCCATGATACCCATCACCATGTCGTACTTCCTCAACCGGCCATCCGGCGGGAAGCGCGACGCCGTCACGCAGGCGCTGGTCTTTTGCCTGGGGATCGTGGTCCTCTTTTCGGCTCTCGGCCTGCTCGCCACTCTGCTGCTCGGACCCGTCGGCGTCAAGCAGCTCGGCTCCAGCCCCTGGGTCAACGGTTTCATCACGCTCCTGTTCATCGCCTTCTCGCTCAGCCTGCTGGGGGCTTTCGAAATCACCATTCCGTCTTCAATCCTGACGCGCCTGAACCAGTCCTCCGGCCAGGGTGGTTTCGCCGGCACGCTGCTGATGGGCCTCACATTCTCTTTATCGTCCTTCGCCTGCGTCGGCCCGTTCGTCGGTTCGCTGCTGGCCGCGTCGGTCACCCAGGGCCGCGCCCGTCCCACCTTCGGCATGGTCGCGTTCGCCGCCGGCCTGGCGCTGCCGTTTTTCTTCCTGGCACTGTTCCCGTCTTACCTGAAGCGCCTGCCGCGCTCGGGCGGCTGGCTCGCGCGCGTCAAAGTGGTGATGGGCTTCGTGATTCTGGCTGCCAGCCTGGTCTACCTCGCCAAGCTCGATCAGGTGCTGCAATGGAGCTTCCTCACGCGCGGCCGGTTCCTGGCCGCGTGGATCGTCCTCTTCGTCATGGCCGGCCTTTACCTGCTTGGTTTCCTCCGCCTGGAAGGCGTTAAGCACGGCGAAAACACGGGCCTCGGACGCCTCCTCACCGGCATGCTGTTTCTGATTTTCGCTGTCAGCCTGTGGCCCGGCATGTCGGGCGACAAGCTCGGGTGGATCGATGCCTTCGTCCCCGCGAGCGCTGCCGCATCAGCCGCGCCTTCCGATGGCCTGGTCTGGATGAAGGATCAATATCGCGAAGCGCTCGACCGCGCGCGCCGCGAGAACAAGCTGGTCTTCGTCGATTTCACCGGCTATGCCTGCACCAACTGCCACTGGATGCGCGCCAACATCCTGGCCCTCCCGGAAATCGCCGCCGTTCTCAAAAACTTCGTCCTGGTCGAGCTCTACACCGACGGCGCCGATGCGGCCTCCCAGGCCAACTCTAAACTTCAGCTTGAAAAGTTCAACACCGTGGCCGAGCCCTACTACGTGATCCTCGACCCCAACGAACGCCTGGTGGCCAAATTCGAGGGACTCACCCGCGATCCCGCTCAATTCCTCGCCTTCCTGAACCAGGCCCAGGTCACGCCAGTTGCCTCCGCTTCCGCCGCCGGCGACTACCCGCAAGTCACGCTTCTCGCAGGCGGCCCGTTATCGACAGCCTCGCTCTCTGGCAAAGTGGTCGTCGTGAATTTCTGGGCGACGTATTGCATCCCCTGCATCGGCGAATTCCCATTCTTCAATAAGCTCTACCACCAGTTCTCATCGCAAGGCGTCGCCTTCATCGGCGTTGCCATGGACGACGATGCCGCCGCCAGGGTGCCCGCCTTCCTCAAGAAGCACCCCATCGATTACACCGTGGCCCTGGGCTCCGACGCCATCATGAGCCAATACAAATTGGATGCACTCCCGGTGACATTGATCTACAGCCAGTCCGGCAAGCCAGTGAAGCGTTTCGACGGCGCCATCACCGAACCCGAACTCCTGGCCGCCATCCAGCAAGCCAGGTAGGCTCGTTCCAGGCGTGGGGCAGGATGATATCCTAATGCCACTTAGCTTTCCAATTACTGAACACCTGCACAAATTGTGGGGCAGACCCCCTGGTCTGCGGCCGACGCCCTCGTCGGCCTGCTGGCGTTTGTGTGATGCTGATTTCGTTGTTCCGGCTGCGGAACGAGGGCGTCCCGCGCGGACCAGGGGGTCCGCCCTCCAATTCTGCCGAATCCGCAGCTTTGCGAAAACTAAGTGGCATTGGGATGGCATCCTGCAGCCGGGCGCAGCCCGGCCGGCAGTTTTCAGCCTGCCAGTGTTGGTGGGGCAGGCGGTGCCGCCTGCCAGGCCCGTCAGGGCGCAAGACAACACCCATGCCGCAAGCCGTGTGGACAATATCGGAAGTCGCATAGCCCCGGAACGGGGCGTAAGTCCGCCGCCCTTACTTCTTCACCGGGTCCCCGAATGTAATCGTCGATTCCCCGGTGTACTTGTGATAATTCCGGAAATCGATCACGTTGCGGCTGCAGAAATTCGATCCGCGCTGGCAGCTCAGGTTTTCCGCGTGTACCGGCAGCAGGTATTGCCTGGCGTCTCCCAGCCGCGTGTACTGGTAATCGGTGGCCGATTCCACGTGGTCGGTCGGAAACGCATCCGGGAATCCGTAAGCCTGCATCTCGATCCGCAGCACCCGCGCCGTCGCCGGGTCGATCCATACCGACCCCTTGTAAGGCGGATCGAACGTCTGCGCCGCCATCGTAATCTGCCAGTGCGAACGCTCCCGCGCCACCGAAAAATCGTAAACCTTGGAGCTCACGCCGCCCGAGCGCGAGTCCCGGCTGTAGTGAAAGTCCGCCGCCGTCGCCGGTGAGAACAAATCGATCAGGATGGTCCCGAATTCGCCCGTCGACCACGCCCCGTCCAACTGCTCGATATTCTTCTTGATGGCTTTGCCGTTGATCGTCACGTCGCGGTAGTCTTCTTTGCCTTGCTGGTACACCACCGCCGCGCCCACAATGTCGAGAGCCTGCCAGTTGGCCGGTGTCGCCATGCTCTGGTAGCGCGCCATCAGCTCCTGGCACACGTAATCCGGCAGCGACTCGGTGAAGTCCATGGCTGCCTCCGCCGCCTTGCGGATCAGCGGATCTCCCACGGGCGGTGGCGGAATCGGCGTATCGTCGTCGCCCCGCAGAATCGTCGGGGCGCCGTATTGCCTGCCGGCTGTCTGGCCCGCGGGCGGCGGCGTCATGGTCCCCGCTCCGCTGCCGGCCGGTTGCGCCGTGGCCGCCTGTTGCGGTACCGGCGCCGAAACTTCCCGCTCCGCATCCGCCGGCTTGCCGCGCACCAGTTTCGGCCGCCCCGGATCGTCCGGGTCCGGCTTGGCCGGCGGCGGCGCCATCTCGGTTGCGGCCTTCGCGATGGCCGCATCCGTCGTGTCGCTTCCGCTTCTGGTTGCCTCGCTTTTTACCGTCTGCGATGTCCCGCCTTCGCCCGGCTGCGCGCTTGTGGCAGGCCCCCCGGCTCTCTTTTCCCAATACACGTTCAAGGCTGTCAGGAAGCCTTCCGCGTCCTCCGGTCCCTCCACCGACAACTGGTCGCCCGGGTCGAACTTCGGCGTCTTCACTTCGTCGCCGTTCTTGAAAAACTTCGTCTTCCCCGAACGCTTGAACTGGATCACCCGATGGTCGTCCAGCTCCAGGCTGATCGTTTTATCGTCCATCTGCTTCAGCAGGCCCCGGAAGTTCGGCATCGGAGCGTTGGCCGTGTCGCTCTTCGAACCCTTCTTCGAGGGCAGCGGGATGCCCGGCCCGCCTCGTGGATACGTGCCCGGCGGATACTGCCCTGGCGGGTATTGCCCTGGCGGGTATTGCCCTGGCGGATACTGCCCTGGCGGATACTGCCCTGGCGGGTACTGCCCTGGATATTGCGCCGCCGCCGTTCCCAGTCCCAGCAGCAGCGCCAAAACCAGCCCCACGCCGCTTAACCGGGCGGCGCGGCATGCACCATGCGCTAAATTTGAATACACCATCTCATTGACCTCAGATGCTTCCCGGTTTCCCCCGGTTACACCGTTTTCCCGTTCAGTGGGGCAGACCCCCGGTCTGCGCGGGTCCCCCTGGACCCGCTCTTCGCTCGAACACTCAAGCTCCCGCCGGTCACAACGTCTTCCCTCTTCAGCCTGTGAGTCCAGCCCCGGTACGCGCCGAAAGATCCGTCGCATGTTCGCGCACCCCCCCAGCCATGGTATCCTGATCCTCGTCCGAATAAAGTGTGGGAGACGCATTGAGCCCCCGCCGCCTGCTCCTAATCGACCCCGACCGCTCCGTCCACGACTTCCTGATGGGTCTCCTCGAACGCGAGGATCGCACCATCTCGAACGCCTATGGCCGGAGTGAATCCCTGGAGTGCCTCCGCTCCGGGCCCTGGGATCTGGTTCTAGCCGGCCAGGGCCACAACGGCTTCGACGGCCTGCAACTCGCCCGCCAGCTCCACGCCCTTCAGCCCAATGCCAGAACCATCTTTACCGGCGATCCCGATCCCGCTCGCGTCATCCGCGCCATCCGCGCCCGCGCCTACAGCTACTTCCATTCTCCGCTCCCCACCATCGCGCTCGCCGACATGGTCCAGCAGGCCCTCGACTCCACACCCTCCCCGGACGATATTCTCGTTCTGTCCGCGCGCCCCGAGTGGATCACCCTTGGCATCCGCTGCAAGACGGACGCCGCCGAACGCACCACTCAATTCTTTCGCGAGCTCGAAACCGCCCTGCCCGTGCAGGTCTGCGAGGACGTGGTCGCCGCCTTTCGTGAGTTGCTCCTCAACGCCATCGAGCACGGCGCCAGGTACGACCCCCGCAGGCGTGTGCGAGCCTCGCTCCTGCGCACGCCGAAATCCATCATCGTTCACATTGCCGATCCCGGCAAAGGTTTCTCTCTCGACGCACTCCCTCACGCCGCCATCTCCAATCCCGAGGATTCCCCCATCCATCACGTGGAAGTGCGCGCGGAAGAAGGCAAGCGCCCCGGCGGCTTCGGCATCCTGATGACCCGCAGCATGGTTGACGAGCTGGTCTACAACCAACGCGGCAATGCCGTTCTCTTTGTGAAATACCTCGACGGCAGTCATTGAGTTTGGAATCGCCGCTCCTATCGCCAATAGCCTCCAGCAGCGCGCCGCCGCAAAACCGGGACTGCTAAAACCCCGCCTTTGGGCCCCCCCCTTTGGAATTGGATAGCTCGCTCCAAAACGCCCCTCGGGCAGCGCGCGCCGTCGCAAAACGGGGACTGCTACCAACCCCCGCCTTTGGAATTG
>JBEKYE010000147.1:0-10567 GCA_049511275.1 Bryobacteraceae bacterium | reverse complement strand
TCTACACACACTATCGCGGTGAGAGTATCCCTCAGGACACTTTCTTCAAGAACACGCTGGTCGATACGTTCGGAATACCCGAGGCCCATTGCGCGGGTTTCTCTGGGGGCAGTAGGTTTAAGATGGCCTGAAACAGCATGAGGATGATGGCGGATCGGTGGATTCTGAATCCGACCGGAGCAGCCCCGCGATCCAGCATTGTTTCAGAAGGTGGTTCCGAGATAGAAGCCGAGCGGAATCGTCACCCCCGGGTTTTGCGGGAACAGATTGCCGTTGGAGTAATGCGCGATCCGGGCTTCGGCGGCGACCTTTCGATGCCTGCCCAAAAAGACTCCGGCGCTCATGAAATCCTGAAACGTGAAGTGTCTGCCGGTTTCCGCGCCATCAATGGTCGTACTGG
This sequence comes from Bryobacteraceae bacterium, assembly GCA_049511275.1. GTDB lineage: Bacteria > Acidobacteriota > Terriglobia > Bryobacterales > Bryobacteraceae > PALSA-129. The sequence continues at coordinate 10,167 of JBEKYE010000147.1, read as the reverse complement.
TGATCAATGCCGGCCCGGCCAGGGAATAACCTAAATAGAACTCCAGCGGGTTGGTGCGCACCGCGATGAACCGGAACACGGGATACACCGATGCCGTGTAGAATCTTTCGCCCTGTTTCCGGCTCTTGAAGGAGGAAACGCCGGCGCCCCAATCCAGCGCAAAAAACCGGCGCGTGTGGAACACATTGCGCTGGTAATTCACGGACAAGCCATTCGCCGCGTAAACCGAGCCGGGCCAGAAAACAGGAACCGCGCCTTTCGAAACGAAATTGTTTGTGCCATAACCCAGCGCGTCGGTGATATATCCCATTTGCAGTTCGTTCTTCGGCCAACCCGGCCCGCTGCTGGAATCTCCATCGACCCGTTCCGCCCGGAGACGCCGCATGGTGTAAGTGAATCCGCCGGAAAAGAACAAGGTGCGGGGCTGCTGGCTGGCGGAACGCCCGGGCGCCACAGTGACTCCGGTGAGCAGGTCCCAGTTGTCGGTGAGGCGATAATCCAGGCCCCCTCCAAACAAAAGGGTCGCGTAACTGGCGTCGCCGACAACCGGCGACGGGCCGATCGCGAATCCTTTTCGCGTGACCACGCCGAGGCCGCCTTCACCGTACACCGACAACGCCCTGCCAAGCGGCAGGCGCGATTTCGCGGTTAAACCCGCGACATTCATCCACACCGAATGACTCGCCTGGTCGCCATTTACATTTTGATACTTCACCCAATACACCGGACGCATGTCGCTGATCTGCGCGGAAAAGTGCTTGTTGAACTCGTGTCCGAACAGAAAAACACGCGCCGCCAGATGCGGAACCTGAATCGACTGCGCGTGGAATCCCGGCTGCGCCTGCGAGTTGGAAAAAGGATAGTCGATGTAGCCGAGCTGAACCCCAATGTAGGAATTCGACAAGAATCGCGGGAATTGCGCCGCCTCATCCTGCGCCGGAGGGGCGGCCCGCTGTCCCAGCAGCAAGCCGGCCAACCCGGCCACGCCGGCCAACCCGTGCGCCATTTTGCGAGCAAGCATCAGTGTGAGTCGTGAATGGCGCCGAAATGCCACCGCACGCCGATGACCCTGTGGAACATGGAAACCTCGTGGAACGTTGGCCGCCAATTGCAGTTGCCGGAAGGAATTGGTAGTATGACCGATACCACAACAGAATTCAAGCTGCGCGACCGGTTTTGTGGTGCTGTCGCCGGCGGCGCATATCAACAGGCCGGTTCACTCGATTCAATGGGGAGAAATATTTTGCGGAGCCGTGTGCAGGGGATGATTCTGCCTTTCTGCCTGTCGGTATTCCTGCAGAGTCCGGTAGCTGGCCAGGGCAACGGAAGGCTGTCGGGGACTATCGAGGACGCAGCCGGCAAGGTGGTATCGGGCGCGGTTGTGACGCTCTCGCTGGGGGAATCGGCGGATGTCTACGCTTCCACCGTTACGTCCCGCGCGGGCCGGTTTCTTTTCGCTGCGCTGCGGCCGGCCTCTTACGCGCTCGCAGTGGAAGCTCCTGCCTTTGCGAAGCAGGGCCTGCAGAACGTCAAGGTCGGTGCGGGCGGCGAAACTTCCCTGCCGCCCATCCGCCTCGCGGCCGGCGGCGCCGGGCAACCGGCGGAGGGGAACAACCCCGGACAGGCGCTGCAGGCGGCCGGGGTTGAGGTTGCCTTCCGCGTGGACGATGCGCAGCGCTTGCCGCTTCCCGGGCGGGATCCGCTCTACCTGCTGGAAACGCTGCCCGGCGTGCAGGAAAACGGCCGCGCTCCGCTCGGGGTATATGGCGAGTCCGTGTCGCTGGCGAACATCACGTATGAGGGCGTGAACCTGGAGGCGACCCCTGCCCGGAGTGCCGGACTGGATTCCACAACGCTCCTGTTGCGAACCAGCGAGGTCGGGGATGCCGCCGTGGCGACCGGCGCCATCGACGGATGCGGTTGCGCCCAGGCAGTTTTCAGCGCGCCGGGAGGAAGCGCCGCGTTCCATGGTTCGGTGTACGGGTTTACGATCCCGAAAGGCAGCGCGGCTCAGTATTGGACCGACAACAGCCAGAATACGCCCGCCGCCACGGATATCAGTCAACTAGGCGCGACCTTTGGCGGTCCGCTGCGGAAGGACCGGTTGTTCTTCTTTTTGAACTATGAGGCCGATCTGAACCGCTCGACCGTCACGCGCACGGGCCAGGTGCCCGTCCGCCCGCTGTCCAGCCAGGATCCCCTGATGCGGCAGGTGCTCGGGCTGGTCCCATCCGATCCATCGGGCACCTATCGGGGAACGCAGGACAACGGAGGCACGGGCAGCCTCGCCATGGCCCGGCTGGATTACCTGGTTTCGCCCCGGCACAGCCTGGGGCTCACCTTGGCGGGCAATCACAGTTCCACGGACGACCCCTCCGACTCATCCGTCTTCGGGCGTGTACCCACCACCAGCCTGGGCGTTTCCACTTTCTTCTTCGCGGCGTTCTGGCGCTGGTCGCCGGCTCCCCGGCTGACCAACGAGCTGCGGGCCGGCGCAAGCCTGTGGGAAGTCGACTATGACAACCGGCTGCGCTCCCAGTTTGGCTTCATCGCCATCCTCAACGACCCGAGTGTGGCAGTCAGCCAGCCTATGGCGGGCATGGACCCGCAGGGACGTAAGGACCGCCTGCACAGTTACCAGGACAACCTGACGTGGGCGCTTGGCAAACATACTTTGCAGGCCGGCCTCTGGTTTCAGCAGTATCTTCTGGAGACGGATGGTTTCAACAACGGGCCGCTCGACTCGCTGACGGTGCCGCGCTACATGGTCGACAACATCGCCCAGGGCGCCGTCGTCGAAGCCGATCAGCGGTTCAACATCGCTTCACCCGTTTCCGGATACGCCAGCGGATCCACGGCGCGCAGCAAGCTTTCCACCTACATGATCGCGCCCTACCTGCACGAAAACTGGAAGCCGTTTCGCTCTCTGTCGATCAGCCTTGGCTTGAGGTGGGGTTTCCTGAATCCGCCGGACGAAAAAACCGGCACAGCCATCATTCCCGTTCTCTCGGGCGACGTGTCGAACGCCGTATACAACAAGCAGATGGCCTTCGTCTTCGCCTCGCCTGCGCGACCCTTTTACGGGAAAGATACCGACGGCATCAGCACTTATACCGGTCTTGCCTGGAAACCCGTGGAAAAGCTGCCGCTGGTGCTGCGCGGCGGCTGGAGCGCCAGCTATATCAATGAGGATCTGCTGCCCAACTTCAGCCTGTACGCTCTGCGGAATCCGTTTCAGAGCTTCGACGTGTCCACCGATTTCAGCCAGAGCCCGGTTGCGCTGTCGAAAGCGCCGGCGGCGCCGGCGCCCGTTATGCCGGGCCTCACGCTGCCCGCGCTCTTATCCTTCGCGAACAGCTACCATCAGCAGCCTGGACCGGTCTATGGCGTGAATCCGAATCTTGCCACGCCCAACGTCAAGTACTGGAACGTGGGAGTCGAATCCGAGGTAAAGGGCTTGCTGTTGGGCGTGCGTTACGTGGGAAATCGTCTGGAAGAAGGGCCGCGTTCGGTAGACCGCAACCAGGTGATGATGTCGCCGGACTTTCTGGCGGCTTTCCAGAACGTTCAGTCCAGTCTGGCCACCGGCAATCCCACGCAAGGAATCCCGGGGCTCCCGGGAGGCGGGATCTGCGCGAATTTCAGCCTGCAAAACTGCCAGCCCGATCTATATGCGAGGTCTCTGATTTTGTCGGGGCAGGCGGCTGAACTGGGCCGGTGGCTGGAGGGGCAGGGATACAATCGCAACGGCGCTTACAATTTTCTGGGAAATCCCCTGGCCCCGCAAGGAATCTATGTGCTCTCGCACCTGGGCGTATCGCGCTACGATGGACTGCAATTGACGCTGGCACGGCGTCCGGCGCGGGGGCTGAGCCTGAGCGCCAGCTATGTGCTCTCGAAGGTCTTGAGCAACCTGGACGATTACCGGCCGGGGGCCATCGATCCCTATCTGGACCTGAACGTTCCTTCTCTGGAATGGGCTCCTTCCCCGTTCAATGTGGCGCGCGCCTTCAAGGCCCTCGCCACCTGGGACCTTCCCTTTTCCAGGAGCCGCGGTTCCGCCGTTAGCTTATCCGGCAGGCTTCTCCGCGATTGGAGCATCAGCGCCATCGTGATGTCCCAGTCGGGAGCGCCGTTCTCGCTGCTCTCCGGCGGGTCGGTGACCACGCCCGCTGGAAGCCTGACCGGCATTTCCGGCCTCGGCACTTTCACATCGCAAGTGGACTCGGGGCAAAACACGGTGGAAACCTCTCTGGCCGCGGGACAGATCCAGGAATACTTCGGTATCCACAAGAATGGCGACGGGACCGTGAGCTATGTGAATGCTCCGGCGGGGGCGTTTCAGGAGCCCGCCATCAATGCAGTGGGGAATTTGCAGCGGCGTATGTTCACCGGGCCGGGCGCGTTCAATCTGAACCTGGGTCTACGAAAAACCATTTCACTGACTGAGCGCGCCCGGGCGGAGTTTCGCGCCGAGTCCATCAACGTGCTCAACAACGTGAACTGGCTGGTGGGCGACCAGAGCTACCTGGGGGCGGGCAATCCAACGAGCGCCTCTTTGTTCAACGGCAGCATCAGCCAGTGGAATTCGCCGCGGGCGTTTCAGTTTTCGCTCCGGCTGTCGTTCTGACGGCTTTCTTACATGTGGCCCGATGAGGTGCCGCACGCACTCGTGCGTGCCTTGCCGGGGCTCATCTCGACACTCTGGCGGGTACGAACAATCTGCCGGGACCGCGGCTACTATCAAAAGAGGAGAGCGGCATGAGGACGTGGCTGCCGGTAGGCTGGAATTGGATTGCCGTGGCGATCGCGGGGTGTTGTCTGGCATTCAGCCAGACGGCGTGGAAGTTTGAAGTGGCGTCCGTGAAACCGGCTGGCGGTGGCCCAAGCGGGCCGTCGACCGCCATCGACCCGGGCATGGTCAGCTTCCGAAACACCAACCTCAGGAATCTGCTCATGCGCGCGTACGTGCTGAGGAATTACCAGATCCAGGGGCCGGGCTGGATCGACACGGAGCGGTATGACTTGGATGCCAAGGTGCCCGAAGGCGCTCCGCTGGACCAGGTGCCGGCCATGCTGCGGGATCTGCTGACCGCGAGATTCCAGTTGGTGACGCGCCGGGAGACGAAGGAAGAGAACGTGTACGTTCTGACGGTGGGCAGGAATGGGCCGAAGCTGGCGAAGTCCCAGACGGTAATGCGGCCGGGGCCGGACTCAGCGCCGAATCTGATGGCGAATCAGATTGAGCTCAACGCGGGGCGGTTGTCGGTCCCGGGTGTGACCATGGCGCACTTCGCGAATACGCTGGCGGGTCTGGTGGGCCACCCCGTGCTGGATGAGACGGGGATCGAAGGCGTGTTCGATGTCAACCTGAATGTTCAGATGAGCGAGATCGCGGCGATCCGCGCGGGACCGGCGGCGGATGCCATGCAGGCGAGCGAGCCGACCAACACCCTGGCGGCGGCGATCAAGGAGCTGGGGTTGAATTGGGGGACGCGGAAAGCGCCCATCGAGCGCCTTGTGGTGGAAAGCGCCGTGCGGGTGCCGCTGGGCAATTAGCCGCTCCTCTTTGACCAATCGTGTAGGTTTTCAAACCATTACTCTGACCGCCTGATTTGATGCCCTTGTGCGGCCCATCGCTCATTCCAATGCCCCGATGCGAGCCGCGACCGTGAGGGAGCGGTTGCCCGCACGAGAACAACATCATGCGGTCAAGGTGCCAGCCTGCCTTTCCAACGTGGCTAAAGCAGGCGCTTCTCCAGTTCTTCCTGCGATACGCCCTCCACTTCCACCACTTTCATGCGGCTGCTTGCGCCGGTGACTATGCGCACGCGCGCTTTCGGCACTCGGGCCAGCTCCGCGAAGAAGCGCATGCATTCTTCGTTGGCTTTGCCGTCCACCGGCGGCGCGGCCAGCGCCAGCTTCCAGGCATCGCCCAGGCGGCCCGTGATGGCCGTGCGCCGGGCGCGCGGGTGCACTTTTACCGTGAGACGCGCCATTCCACTTTCGCCCTCAGGTTCGCCACGCCCGCGGCGACCCGCGTGTCCACCACTTCAAAGGCAATGGCGTCGTCCAGCCAGTCGTGGCTGGAGCCATCGGGATTCTGCGTGGCCACGGTGAGCGTGTACTGCTGCGGCGTGAGCCAGCACTCGATGGCAAAATCGACCTCCAGCTCGTCGCCCTCCTCGAAACTGCCCAGTTCGGCATGTTCCAGGCGCGTGTTGGTTCCATACACGTCCATGCCGATGCGGGTGCGGATCAGAATGCCCACCATGGGGTCTGAGATGGGCCGCCGGAAACGCGAGCGCACGCGCACGGTGATGGGCTCGCCGCTCGCCACGGAGCCCACCGCGGCGCCGCCCGTGTTGAGCAGGCGGACGTCCAGGATCTCGCTCGATCCATCGCCGTGGCGGAAGCTGGAACGCACGCGGTCTTCTTTTTTCTTCTGGGGCTCCTGTTTTTCGAGCACCAGGCCGATATAACGGTTGATCACGTCGCTGGGCGCGCCTTCGGCGGCAATGCGGCCGCCCAACAGGAGGATGGCGCGGTCGGAGAGTTGTTTCACCAGGCCCAGATCGTGGGAGACGAACAGCACGGTAATTTTGCGCTCGCGCAGTTCCTGGAACTTGCGCACGCAGCGGTTGGCGAAGACGGCGTCTCCCACGGCCAGCGCCTCGTCCACGATGAGGATGTCGGGGTCCACGTGGATGGCGGTGGAAAATGCCAGCCGCACGTACATGCCGCTGGAGTATTCCTTCACCGGCCGGTCGAGGAACGCGCCGATCTCGGCGAAGGCTTCGATGGAAGGCATGGCTTTGCCGATTTCGGCGCGGCTCAGGCCGAGGATCTCGCCGTTCAGATAGACGTTTTCCCGTCCGCTGAATTCGGGGTTGAAGCCTGCGCCCAGTTCGAGCAGGGCGGCGATGCGTCCGTGGGTGACCACGCGGCCGGTAGTGGGTTGCAAAATTCCGCTGACAATCTGCAGCAGCGTGCTCTTGCCGCAGCCGTTCGGGCCCACCAGGCCGAGCATCTCGCCTTTTTCCACCTGGAAGCTGATGTCGCGCAGCGCCCAGAACTCGGAGTGCCGCGGGCGGGCGCGGGGCAGCATCTCGCGCAACCGGTCGGCCGGGCGGCGATAGAGGCGGTACAGCTTGGAGACGTTCTGGACCAGGACCAAATTAGATTCTAGTCTGTCGGGAGCTAAACTTTCGCCCCCAGTCCGCCGATAGATTTCCTGAAAAGAGAAACGCTTGCGCCGGCCAATAGGACAACTCGAATGATGCCGAGCCTCACTTTGCGCAAGAAACTCGCCATGGGCATGGCCGGCTTGATGCTGTCGCTGGCGGTGCTGGGCGTGACGTCGTTGCGGGTGATCTCGGTGCTGTCCGCCTCGCTCAATTCCACCGTGACTGCCACCGGAAGCAAACTGGATCTGGTGCAGGCGCCCGGCATGGTCTCGGGCGGCCGGTGGGGCGTGTTCTTTGTCATCGGACTCAACATGATCGTGGCCGCCGTCGTCCTCGGGCTGCTCTTCCGGATTGCGCGCACGCTGCGCCGGATGGTGGCCGGCTTGAACCGCGGGGCCGGACAAGTGGCCGCAGGTGCGGGCGAGGTCCCGGCATCCAGCGGAAAAATCTCTCGCATCGTCAAAAACATCGATGAGATCGCCTTTCAGACGAATATTCTGGCGCTCAATGTAGCCGTGGAAGCGGCCCGCGCCGCCGAACCCGGCCCGGGCTTCGCGGTAGTGGCCGATGAGGTCCGCAACCTTGCCCGGCAATGCGCCGCCGCGGCCAGGGACACCGCCTCGCTCATCGAGGAATCCATGGACAATTCGCTCCAGGGGAAGGCGCTCATGGATCGTGTTTCCGCCGCCGTCGCGATCGTCACGGCACACGCACGCTATATCCAAAGCCTGGTCGATGAAGTGAATAGGACCAGGCCGCCCGTCCGCCCGGGTGGTGTCCACCAAGCAGAATACCGAGTCTGTCCTGGTGGTGTCCGCCAGGCAGAATAGCGAGTCTGTGGGGCAGCCAATCCTGGCTGCCGCCGGCTTTCAGCCGGCGCTTTTCGTTGATCGTAAACGCTCGCCGGCCCCGAAAAAGCCGCCCCGCCGCGCCACTACTAGATGGTCATCGCGCTGAACCCGCCGTCGACCCGCACAATGCTGCCGGTGACAAACGAGGATGCCCGGTCGGAAGCCAGATACAGGGCTGCGCCGATCAGCTCGGAAGGCGCTCCGAAACGACGCATTGGCGTGTGGTTCATGATGGAAGCCACGCGATCTTCGGTGAGAATCTTGCGGTTTTGCTCGGCGGGAAAGAAACCCGGCTGAATGGCATTCACGCGCACGCGATCCGGAGCGAATTCCCGGGCCAGGAATTTCGTGATCTGATTTACGCCGCCCTTGGCCACCGAATAGGTGAACACCTTGGATAGCGGAGGGTCGGACGACGCCGAAGAAATGTTAATGATGGAGCCGCCTTTGCCGGCCTCTACCATGGCCTTGCCGAATACCTGGCAAGCCAGGAAGACGCTGCGCAGATCGACATTAAGGATGCGCTCCCACTCGGCTTCCTCGATTTCAAAAAACGAGGTGCTCGAATTAATGCCCGCCGCGTTCAGGAGAATATCCACGCCGCCGAAATTGGCCAGGGTGGCTTCGAGTATCCGCTGGATGTCCGCCTTGCGGGTGACATCGGCCTGGCACGCCAGGCCCTTGCGCCCCTGATCGCAGATCGCCTGGGCATGGCGTTGCGCCTGATCCCCGTTAAGATCGGCAATCACGACATTCGCGCCCGCTCCGGCCAATCCCATGGCCATCTCGCCGGCCAGCACTCCTCCCCCGCCGACCACCACCGCGGTTTTCCCCGCCAGCGAAAAAAGGTTCTCAATCAGCGTATGGACTTCGGCATCGGTGCCATTCCCGCTTCGCACTGGAGCTTCAGCGACGATCATGGCTTACACCAGTGATTCCTCGTACTCTTCCAGCATTTCCAGGTGTTCCTTCAAACGTCCCTTGCCGCTGAGCTTTTCCGCCAGCGGCTGCCAGCAGGGTTCGCAAATGTCGTATTCTTTTCCATCGATTTCTTTCTGGAGACACGCGACTGCGGTCCCGCAGAGGTCACAACGCATCATACATTTCCTCCAGATTGCCACTAAAAATATATCAATATTAAGGCATAAAGGTCAATAATTCTGAAACGGCGATGATGTGGCGCACGCACTCGTGCGTGCCGCGTCGGCACTCGTGCCGACGCCCCGGCGTTGACAGGCTGTACGCATCCCCCGGTGTCGAGACTAGTCCTCTGTCCGGGTGGTTTAGTGCCTTTCCGCAGCCGCCCCATCGTGCTTACAACTCCGATGCGAGCCACGACCGTCAGGGAGTGGTTTCCCGGACCAGAGCAACATCAGCCGGTCAAAGCACTAGGGTCCGCCGCCGCGGCCCGGGAGTATACTGAACAGGACCGGCGAGTCCAAAATGGAAATTCCGGCCGGGTGGAGAGACCATGGTATTCCTATTCATCTCGCTGGCTTGTTTTGCCCTGTTTGCGGCCATATTTGCGGCCACTTTCGCGATTGACCACTTTGCCACAACCTGGGAAACGGCGGACCCCGGTAGTTGGCGAGGTCGTTTCAGTTCCTGGGCGGCCAACAGCACGAACCTCGACATCGTAAAAGGGTTATCGGGTCTGGCGTCGGCTTTGGCGTGTCTGGCGTTTTTTGTCGCAATATTCTATGTGCTGATGTTTGTCGGCTTTGGCGAAAGACGTTTCCCGGTCTACACCACCGGCGGATCCGCTACGGCCGGCGCTGCAACTCCCCGCGAGTTTTACGCCACCAAGGGAGACCTGAACCGCACCCCGGTCTTTGAATATGTGGACAGCCACCGCATCGTGACCGGACGCGTTTCAAGCATTTTGCCCATCGGCGGCGGCCTGACGCATATTTGCGTCGGTAATGGCGACTACTGCGGACTGGCCGATTCGTCGCTGGAACTGAAGCCCGGCGACATCGCCTATATTCGCATCGGCAGACCCCCTACCGGCCAGAGACGTCCGCCCGGCTGGACCATAACCGCCGACGAAGCAAAGTCCCTCGCGGCCAAGGCCCAATTCACGATTGAGAATAGGTAAAACTGCTTAGCGCCTCCGAAGACGTTAATCC
>JBEKYE010000146.1:0-10576 GCA_049511275.1 Bryobacteraceae bacterium | reverse complement strand
CGCGAGCCAGCGGCGTCAGCAGCAGGCACAGCAGACAGGATGCAATGGCGAGAAAGCAGAGTGAGTACATGGAAGATTCCTCATAGGCGCCGGGCTTCTTCAAGGGGCTGCCGGTGTGTGTGCGGGCGGTCCGCGGCAGCCAGGGACTCGATCATTTCCCCGAGTCGCGCCAGATAGAAGGAGTTATCGAAGTGTTCGCGGATCATGCCCTGCGCCGCCCGCGCCATCTGCGCGGCCGTTTCCGGCTGATCCAGCAGACGCCCCACGGCACGGGCCAGGGCGGGTGCGTCGCCGGGCGGCACCAGGATGCCGGTCAACCCGTCCTGGACGATGTCGACGACCCCGGTGACCTTGGTTGATACCACAGGGACGCCAGCGGCGGCCGCTTCGAGCAGCACCTTCCCAAGCCCTTCCCGGTAGGTCGGAAACACAAACGCACTCATCAGGCGGTAGTAAGGTTTTGGGTCGGGGACGAAGCCGAGCCAATGCGCGGCTGTGTTGGTGGAAATCCATCGCACGGTTTTCCGATCCACGGGGTCGCCGGATTCGAAATCGCCCAGTAACAGGAGGTGAACGGCGCGCCCTTCGCGTTGGAGGATCTGGAAACATTGGACCAGTTCGCAGACCCCCTTATCCCTGGTCAGGCGGCCGACAAAACCGATCACGGCCGCCTCTTCCGGAATCCGCAGTTGTTTTCGCAGTTGGACCGGATCGCCTCCGCGGATTTCGGCCTCCGGCTCGATGGTGATGCCCTCACTGACTACTTCGCCGAGCAGAACCAGCTTGGCGGCGGGCGCGAGGCCTTCCTGGATGGCGGTCTGTCGGACGCTCCGGCTGATGCAGATTATCTGGTGAGCGCAAGCGCAGGCTATTTTTTCGCAGGCAATCAGCAGCTTCCTCTTCCAGGAACGAGCGGTTTCATACCGCAACCCGCGCAGGGTGTAGATGCGGTGGGGCACTCGGGCGAGCCAGGCGGCCAGACCGCCGATCAGTCCCATCTTAGGGGTGCTCATGTTGGTCAGCGCCGGGTGGATCGACTTCAAAAGGAACCAAAGCCGGCACAGGCTGCCGATGTCCGACAGGAGAGAGATCTCCCGTTTCATGGGCACATGCCGGAACCGAACTCCGGGGAACGATGTTTGGAACGCCGGGGGTTCCAGAGGCTGTGGCGCAGCGACAACGGCGTCGAAACCGCGGTTCTGCACCGCGGCCAGAACCTCCGGCAGGAATTGCCGAACTGCGAAAGAGCTGTTCATGCCAAAGACGACCACCCGGTTTTCCATGTGTGCTCAGCCGGCCACTCCTTCCTCTTTGCGGAGAACCAGGGAAAAGGTTTCCGCCGCCTGGTCCCCGGCGAGAATCCGATACAGCAGGACCCAGAGACGCCAAAACGCATGGACTGGGAAACAGAAGCGAAAGTAGTCGCTCTGGTAATAGACCCGGCGCTCGACCGCGCGCAAGCCATTGCGCAGCGCCAGCGCCTCGAGCGCAGCCGGGGTACAGCGGTCGTAGCGGGCGGGGAAACCCTGGCTCCGCCGCATCTGGGGATAAATGCCGAAGAGAATGCGCTCTTTCAGTTTTTGCGGAAGGAGGAGATTGATTCTTGCGTAGACGGCGTTGCGGGATGGCACGAACAGCAGCGCCTGTCCGCCCGGCTTGAGGATGCTCGCGATGGCTTCGAGCGCCTGGCCCGTGTCGAGCACGTGCTCGAGGAGCGCCTGGCAGATCACCAGGTCAGCATCTCGCGCGCCGTGGTAACTGACGATGTTGGCGCAGATGGTGTGGTCGTAGCGCCCTGGTGGGGCCGCCGCCAGTTCTCCGGCATCAATATCCAGCCCGATGATCTTCAGGTCAAGTTGGGCTTTGCGCTCAGCGTCAATGAGGGGATTCTTGCCGCCGCCAATGTCATAGACGACTGCGCCGGCAAGCGTGTATAGGGGGACGAGGTTATCGATGAAGTCGGCGTTTCCGTCGACGAGATGGTGGCTGGGCAGGTGCTCGTCGAATTTCCGGGTGAGGCGGATCTGGCTCGCGATCAGCTTTCGGAAAATCGAGCGGAAGCTTCCGGACCACCAGCCAGGTGAGGCGTCCGCGGGTCGCGTTTGCAAGAGAGAATTCTCCATATTCAAGCCACAGGGTCGCGTTGCGCTCAACTTCGACGAAGATCTATCGGCAGATCGCGGCGCGAACTGAAGGCCTATTCCCGCGCCGCGTTTGGGGATATGGATGGGAGGCCCGGAACGCGCGTCGACCGGATTTGCAGGATGGTTTCTGCCGCTGCCCTGGTTTGCTCCACAGCGAGCGGGGTGCTCCGTCTTCGCACCAGGTATTGCTCGACATGGAGGTGGATCGATAGCCTATAGATCTCTCCCTTGAGCCAGGAGGCGAGACAGAGAGCGGCCGTGTGCGGCCAGCCAACCAGTTGCGGGCCGTATTGATGAAAAATGGAGCGAGCTTCCCGGCAACTTGCCAGGTACTTGTCGAGACGGACCGAAAGCTCCTCGCGGCAGAAGTACAAGGCCTCGGCGAGGTGAATGAAAGACAGATTGCGGTACGTCCGGATAAACAGTTCGCGATCCTCGGAGCGGAGGCAGAACTGATCATAGGGATGACGCCGGAACCATTCGGTGCGGCCGGTGATGGTCGCGTGAAGCAACAGGGCGCGCGTCAACACCGCGATCGGGCGGGAGTCCCCACGGGCAAGACCCTGTATGCCGCGCGGGAGGTCATTGCGGTCCAGGGAATACATGGCAGTGCCAACCATATCGGCGCCGGGGTTACATTCGAGCACCGCGACCTGGCGCCCCAGCCGCTCGGGATGCATCATGTCGTCGCCGTCCAAACGCGCCAGGTACCGGCCGCGCGCCAGCCCAGCGATCTGGTTCAGCCGCGACGACAGGCCGCGATTCACACCATCGCTGACCACGCGGACGCGAGCATCTTGAATGCTCTGCGCCAGCGCCAGGGAGCCGTCGGTCGAGCCGTCGTCAACCAGGATGAGCTCCCAATCGCACAGGGTTTGCGCAAAAACCGACCGAATGGCGTCGGCCAGCGTCGTCTGGTTGTTGAAGAACGGCAATCCGATTGAGACTTGTATCATTCGGCCCCCAGGTGCGGCGCGCTCGAATAAACCTCCTCCAGCCTGGCGACACATGCCCGGATATCGAAGCGGCTGCCAGCAAGCCGATCCCGACCTGCGATCACAGGCGGCAATTTCGCCATCGAGACCGCTTCGACGGCCCAACTGGCGGCCGATTCCCGCAACGAAACTCGCCGCAACAGTTGTGGCAACTCTTCGGCTTCGGAGGTGATCGCGTCGGAATACAGGGCGGGGACCCCGGCCGCCTGAGATTCGATCAATGTAATCGGCAGTCCTTCCCAAAGGGAGGGAAGCAGCAGGACATCGATGAGGCCGGCCAGCAGTTGCGGCACATCGTTGCGCACTCCCAGAAACGAAGTGCGATGGGCGATTCCCGCCCGATCTGCCCTGGCCTCGATCTGGGGCCGTAATGGGCCGTCCCCGGCCAGTGCGAACCAGGCCCTGGGCTCCAACCGCGCGATGCGCTTGAAAATCTCGATGAGAAAGACATGGTTCTTCGGCTCGGCGAACCGCCCCACATGGGCAAAGACACGTGCGTCGGCGGGGATGCCGAAATTATGACGGAAGGCGGCGCGGCTCAGGTTAAGCCGCCCGAATCTCTCCAGGGCGACGCCGCAGTAAACCACCGAGACGCGGGGATCGGATTCCCAAGCCTCTCCGAACAGGCCCGCCGCGGCGGGACGGCTGACTGCCAGGCAGCGCGTGGCATACCGCCGGATCCAGTGCTGCGCCAGGCGAAGATAGAGTTGGCGGGCCGGACTCGCCCGCCCGTCGACACGTCGCGTGTCCGAATGGCTGTGCGCGATGCGAACAGGGACGCCGGCATGTGCGGCGCTTCGCAGAACCAGACCGCTGAAGTGGTGCAGGTGGGCGTGAACCACGTCGTAAGGGCCGTGCTCTTCGATCACACGGCGGAGCTTCGCCGAATAGCGCAACGGACGGCTGGCTTCGGGGGCCTGGAGGAGCCGCGCGCCGGTGGCTTTGACAGCCTCATCCAGTGAAGCGATGCCGTTTGTGTGGGTCAATACGTCGTGTTGAAAGCGGGCGTGGTCGGCGCAAGACAACAGATCCACAAGCCAGGTTTCGGTTCCACCACGGTTCATGGCGCCCACCACGTGCAAGACGCGGGTGGTACCCTTCCGTGTGCCGGGACCCGCCGTCGCGAGGGGACGGATTTCGGCCGCGTTCGTCATCGGCGAACCTCCGAGAGAAGCCGAATCAACAGGTAGGGCACGATCGAATACCAGCACGCGTTGCGTACCAGATCCGCCGTCTCGGCGCGCGCATACAGGATCGCGGTCAGAAGCAGCGTCGCGGCCAGCGCCAGAATCGCGGGATCGCTTCGGCCGCGGACGGCTTCCGAAAGCCTGCCCGCTATCCATCCAATGACGAGCAACACCAACGGAACGCCGATCCAACCGAAGTTTTCATACGCTTCCGCGATGAATGAGTACCCCAAGCCGCTGCCGTTAGCGGCAGCGTAAGGCATCACGGTATAGACCAGCCAGGCGGACAGCGTGCCATGCGCCGTGGTGGGGTGAACACTCCAAGCCACGTTCGGAAATCCGGTGAGTAGCGCATAAACGTAGCTCACACCTCCATCGAAGGGCCGCGCGGTGGGAACCAGCTCCAGGGTGTAAGCAACCGTACTCATCGAAGAGCCCATTTCCGCCAGCGAACCCACCACCGGATTGTCAATCGCCGACCACGCGCTCATTACGAAATCCACGGAGGTGCGGTCGAGGCCGCGCGTGTCGCGAACCGCCCGCACCAGGGGGAAGACCACAATCCCCAGCAGGAGGGCTGGCAGGATCAGCAGTTTTGCGGGGATGGGGCGAATGGTACGGGAGTACAGCCAGACGTAAGCCACCAGCGCGGTGGCCCCGGCGCCGCGACCGCCGAGAAGAAACGTCGCCAGTGAACCGGCGACGGTGATGGCCGCGGAGATGACCACACCGGCCCTTTTGGCCTTACTCCCGGCCAGAAGCAGTAAAGCGGACGGGATGAGGAAGTTGGCCAACACCCGGGGTCCGGTAGCCATCCCGATGTCGAGAGTTCGCTGATAGAGGGACATGTAGCCCCCCGAGAGCACCGTCTGCCCGGAGTCCCAGAAAACCGAGATGGCGGGACCGATGGAAACCAGCAGCAGGAACCAGCCCACCCAGCGTGTGTGCCAGGCGAGGTCTTGGTGCGCCGTGCTCCGCCACAGGTTGGCCCTGGGTGTCGAGTTTCCAGCGCCCGCCGCCCACAAAGCGCCCATGTGCAGGGCACAGATCCCGAGCGCCACCAGGTATTCGGTTTTCAGAAGGGTGAAGGGACTGAACATGCCACCCAAGATCCCGCTGCTATTCAGGTGGAGCACTTCGAGGAATACCTGTCCGCCGTTAAACGTCCAACTCGACATCAGGAACAGCCCGTATGGCTCGATCAGCGTGCCGTGCAGTTTGAACCAGGACCACAAGGTCCACAAGGCGAGCGCTGCGAAGACCAGACCGGCCACGGGCAAGGTATCTTCGGCGTCAACATCTTCAAGGGAAGCCGCGGCACCGGCGGCGATCAGACTGAACAGGAAGAATGCATGAGTAAAGCAAATCGTGCGCCGGGCCCGTGCGGTTCGCGGCTGCCTGTCCGCCAGCGGGAAGTCCGCGCACATCATGGGTTGCACAGTGTTTTCTCCAAGGTTTGGGATCTCCGGAGCTCCAGCTGTTTGAGGCGTCGCCATGCTTCGGCGCCGTACAGGATCACCGAGGAACCCCAGGCCGCCAGGTACGAGAAAGCCAGCGCGGACACGCCGTGCTGCGAAACGGTGAGTTGCAGGGTGGCGACCAGAACTACGGTCCAGACTGCGTTGATGACAACTTGCCGCCAGAGGCTGGATCCGGCGAATACCGCTTGATAGAGGCTGCTGGCGATTACTTCCAGGGTGGCTGCGCTCAGCAAGAGCAGAATCAAGGCGGAAGAGCCGGTAAACTCCTTGCCGAAGAGATGAAGGAAGTAGCGGCCGGCCAGCGCCAGCACGGTGGCTGCGAGAATGCCCGTGCTTCCGCTGAGGGCGACCGATCCGCAAAATGTCTTGCGGTAACCCCACAGGTCTCCGGCGGCCAGCATGTTATTGAGCAATGGAGTGGTGACGCGCCCGATGATGAGCGGCACGAACAGGACTATCAGGCGCATATTGTTTACGGCGCTAAACACGGCCAGTTGGGCATAGCCGCTGGCCCTGGCGAGCGCCGCGTTCGACCACCAGACAGCTAGCGAAGCGATCAAACAGGCGGTTGTGGAGGGAACCGAAAACCGATAGAGAGCCGGCCGCTCCTTCCAAACCCCGCAATAGGTCACTACGATATTCCGGAGCCGGCATTCGGCTTTCAGGGCGTAGTGATACAGGAGCCACAGCAGGGCGGCGCTCAAGCCCTGAGCCAAGGTTGCGCCGCAGAGACCGAACCACCGGCTGGCGGCCCACGTCAACACGAGCGTTGCCAGCCCATATGCCACGTTGATGCAAGCGATCCCTCGAAAGGCTTCCAGTCCTGACAGCGCCCCCATCTGGTAGCCGTTCACGGTAGTGAAGAACATGTAGAGCGCACTCAGGCGCATGGCGGCGGTCAAGATGGGCGCGCTGGCGCGTCCTACTGCCAGCCACGGTGCGCACAGAACCAGAGCCGCCGAGAATAAGGCCGCCGCCACAAATGCCGCGAGCGACGAGAGACCCAGGATGATGCCGGCCTTCTGCGGATTGCTGGTTCGATATTCCGACACGAACTTCAGGGTCGTGGTACCCAGTCCGAGACTGGCCAAGGTGGAGAAGGCTGCCACGGTCGTCTGAACCAGGGCGAACTGGCCGAAGCCTTCCTTGCCGAGGCATCGAGCGGCCACCACCGAGCCGGCGAAAGAGGCGCTTTGCCCGATGATGCAACCGGCCGCGCTCCAACCCACGCCCCGCAGCAGACGCTCGGATGCGGAGCGCGGGATGCCGGTTCGGACCGTTACGAAACGTCCGAATCCCCGATCGGGAGCGGCCGCCGGAATCGCTGCCGCCCGCAACCCTGTCGTGTCGTTGAGCATGGCGTACCCGAGGCGTGCCGGTTCACTATCCAGCCGCAACGTCGTGGTAGTTCTTGTAGTATTTCGGGTGGTAGTAGTGATAGTAGTAGCTGTCGCTGCTGTCGACCCGAACCTCGTTCAGCACCACGCCGACGATGTTCGTGCGCAAACGATTGAGAGTGCTGATGGCTGAACGCAGGGCCTTGCAGTTGGTGCGGCCAGCAACCGCCACGATCAGGACGCCGTCAACGGCTGCGGCCATCTGCAAGGGCTCGGGGAAGCCCAGCAAAGGGGGAGAGTCAAGCACCACCAAGTCGTATTCCGCGCAAGCCGCCTCCAGAATTTCGGCAAGTTTTGTACCCATCAAATCGGAGGCGCGCCGCGAAGGCGGTCCCACCGGAAGAATGTCCAGAGTCGGGACCTCTTCTTTATGCACCAGCACGCTGCGCCAAGGCGTTCCGCTGGTCAGCACGTTCGAGAGTCCGACGAGGCTGGGGATGTCGAAGCGGCGGTGAATGCTGGGCCGCCGGAGGTCTCCATCCACCAGCAGGGTTCGCCGGCCCTGCTGCGCGTGCGCCAGCGCCAGATGAACGGCGGTAGTAGATTTCCCTTCCGACGGGGCGGAACTGGTGATCATCAGGGAGCGGATGCGGCGGTCGAAGTCCGTCAGGAGAATGGAGTTGCGGAGAGTGCGGATGGCCTCCTCAAATGTGCTGAGGCCTGAGGCAGATTCGCCCAGTGGAACCAGCGCCGTATTGCGGTCTCCGGGAGAAAGCGCTCTTCCATGCCATTGCTTTACGACCGGCAAAGTGCCAATTACCTCCGCGGTCAGTGTTTGCGAGATCTGTTCGGGGTCGCGAACGGTGTTATTCAAGATGTCGCCGATGATGGCGACCGCTACCGCCAGCAGGATGGAGAAGAGGAACGCCAGCAAGATATTCAGTTTGAGGTTCGGAAACACGGCTTTCAAAGCGGGCCGGGCCAGGTCCGCAATGCGAATCGCGCTGTTCTGGAAGCCGGAGTTGATGGTTGCCTCTCTGATTTTTCTTACCAGTTCCTCATAGAGTGTCTTGTCGGCCTCGGCTTCCCGCTTGAGCGACTGGTATTCGAACGAGCGGGCGTTCAGATTGTCGAACTCGATCTTGGTCTCCGAGACGGCCTTCCGCAGCATGGACTCGCGGTTGAGCGCTTCGCGGTACTCCACGTCGACCCGTTGACCGATGTTGTCCTTGGTGCGCTGCAATTGCTGCTGCACTTCAGCCACCTGCAGGGCTGCCTTTCTATACTCGGGGTGATTTGGACCGTAGTGCGCTTTGATCTCCGCGAACTTCTGCTGTTCCTCGTCCAACCGCTCCGAAAGCTTCCTCAGCGACTCGCCCTGGCTGGAGACCTGGGCGGCCTCCATGGTGCCTCCGGCCACGGAATTATGAGCGGCCTCCTTGCGCACGCGGTCGGCCTGAGCATTCGTGAATTCGGTGTTCAACTGCAGCAGACGGGCCGACAGAATACTGGTCTTTTCTTCCGGGTTGATGACGTTGAGTTCCCGTTCAAACTGGGCGAGCGCGGCACTGGAGCGTTCCATTTTGGCCTTGAGTTCCTCCAGTTGCTTCTCCATAAAGGCCGACAGGCTGGCCGAAGACTTGTAGCGAATGTCGTAGGTGTGTTCCAGATAGGAGCGGGCGATTCCGTTGGCGACATCGGCTGCGAGCCGCGAGTCGGCGGAGCGATAACTGATGAGCAGAAGATAGGTATTGGGCGGGCGGGTGACCTTGAGGTTCTTGAGGCGCACCGGTGCGTCCTGCTGGCTGTCGGAAGTTCCGGCCGTGTCCGGTTTTTCGGCGTCGGTTTCGAGGAGCCTGAACTGCCCCGCCACGGGCCGCAGAACCGAGTCGGACTGAATCAGCTTGGCTTGGGTGGCCAGAAACTGATCGGAGTCGTTGGCAACCGTACGCGTGGCTTCCTGCCCGATAATGGCGCTGGGCATCTGCCGGTCGATATCCACTGTGGCGGTGGACTCGTAGATCGGAACCAGGCGGCTGGAGACGACCACCGCGGCGGTGACAGAGCAAGCCACGAACAAGAGAATCTTCCACCAGTTGCGCCGGAGGATCCAGAGGTAGTGGGAAAGCGGAACCGGCAGCACTGCGGTATCGGGCTCGGGCGCAAACCCGGGGGCCCGATAGACATCTGCCGGAACGGGGAGATTGCGCGCCGGCACGTCCGCGGACGGAACCGGCAAGCTTGCCAGGATATTGTTTTCAGTCATGGTTCAATTACCGAACCTGTCCGTAGATCAGCGCGGTTGCGCCGGCCGTACTGCCAAATGCGAGGATTTTCTCGAGCGCCGCCATGCCAATGCGCCTCCCCCGGTTGTCCGGGATATAGAGGACATCGTTCGGCAGCAGCGCCGCGTCGGCCGCCTTGCGGTCCATAATTTTATTCAATTCGATCGGAATTTCATTTTTCGGTCCCGACCCCTCCGTACGATAGATATAGGCCTGTTTCGATGCGAACGGCGAGAGCCCCTCCGCTAGCGCGAGCAGTTTCAGAACGCTGGTCTCCGATCCGTCCCGTACCACGAAGGCTCCGGGCTTTTTGACGTTACCTACCACGAAAACCCGTCCCGCTTCGGGCACTCGCACTTCTTCCCCTCCCGTCAATCTCAAATTGGCGTCGGGGTCGGCGGAGTCGATGAGCGCCTTGACCGGTATCCTTTGGATCAAGGCCGTGGGGAGGCCGGAGGGGCCGGTTTGGCTCTTGCTGATGAGGATCTCGGAGCCGGCGTCCTCGGTCAATCCGCCTGCCCGGGTGACGGCTTCGAGCAACGTCACGGGAGCGCTGGCTTGAAAGGTGACGGGACTCCGGACGGCGCCCGCGACGCTGATTGGCCGGCTGCTGTACTCGACGACCGTGACGGTCACGAACGGATCCACGATCAGATCCTCTTCCGCCAATGCTTTGGCAATCGCGTCCTCCAGATCGTTGGGCATCAGCCCCTCGCTCTTGATCTGTTGTTTCAGCATCGGAAGGCGGATGTTCCCGTCGGCTCCGACGCGAACGGTGCGAGTCAGTTCGGGCGAATCGTAAACCTGAATAGCGATCAGGTCTCTCGGTCCAATCTTTTGTGCAGGGAGGTTCGTGGACGGCTCAGTCAAGCCGCCGGGGCGAACCTGGCCTTGAATACAGGCCGGCGCCAACACGAGAAAAAGCGTGAGTAGTTTCATGGCGAATGTCTCGAGCTAAACTTCAGTAATCCCGCAGAGACGCCCCAGCTCCGCTTAATCCCATGCAACCCACGGCCGGCAAGAGGTCCGGGATTCGCTGAGATTCATTGTCCTTGTTCAATCTCCGCAGGCCAGGCATCTTATGCTCACTGTTACTATCGACGGTCTGCCGGATTGCTATAGGGGTAGGGTGCATTTTTCAGCAGAT
>JBEKYE010000145.1:0-10608 GCA_049511275.1 Bryobacteraceae bacterium | reverse complement strand
AACTTTCCGCACTTGCATCGCGATCATCCGCTCGATATGGCGATGCGCAGGCTGACGGAGACCGGATTGAAGGCGCTGCCGGTGGTGAGCCGCGAAAACGTGCGTGGATTGCACGGGACGATTTCACTTCCGGACATCCTGGCGGCGTACGGAGCGAAGGAGCACCCGGAACTGGCACTGTCGGAAGATCAAAGTGGAAAAACGCTGGCGCGTCTGGCAACGAGACTTCTGATCGCCGTGCTGGCGGTCGGGATTGTGGCGAGTTTTCTCAGCTACTATTACCGCAGCGAGCGAATGGCGCGGGGGCAGGGTCACTTTCAGGCGGGTCAGGCGCTCGAATCGCAGGGGCGTAATGACGAGGCGATCGCGCAGTTTCGGACCGCCCTCTCCAGCTTGCGCAGAACCGACTACCAGCTGGCGCTGGGGTTGGCGCTGGTGAACGCGGGAAGCCTGGACGAGGCGTCCATCTACCTGAATGAAGCTCTCAAGGAGAATCCGGGAAGCGGGCCGGCGAACCTGGGGCTGGCCAGGATTGCGGCACGGCAGGGGAAGATCGATGAGGCCATCGGGTATTATCAGCGGGCGATCTACGGTCAGTGGCCGCAGAAGACGCCGGAGCGGCGCCTGGATACGCGGCTGGAACTGGCGGAGACCCTGGGCAAGGCCGGACGGAGCGCGCAGGCGCAGGCGGAGCTTCTGACCACGGCCGCGGCGCTGCCGGACGATCTGGCTCTGCGCCAGCGCGTGGCGCGCATGCTGATCGACTACGGCGTGCCCGAAAGCGCGGTGCGGCTGTTGAGCGGCGATACGGAGAAAGAGAATCCGGATAGCGCCACGTACCTCTTGCTGGGGGATGCGGAGTTCGCGGCGGGCGATTACACGGCGGCACAGCGCGATTTCGATGCGGCGCTGCGGACGGATCCGGGCGATGCGGCGGCAGCCCGGCAGAGCGAGATTTGCGGCCAGGTTCTGGCGCTCGATCCGACGCTCGACGGCGTGCCGGCGGCGGAGCGGTTCCGGCGCAGCCGCGAGCTGCTGCAACAGGTCCTGGGCGAGGTGGTCCTCTGCGCGAAGGCCGGCGCCGGGAACGACGATGCGGTGCGGGCCGCGCAGCTTGCGCTGGCGGGGCATAAGCGGCCGGAATCCTACAGCGACGCAGCCGAGGCGAACGAGGCCACGGCCCGCCAGCTTTGGGCAGAACGGCTGAAACGGTGCAGCGCGCCGGCAGCCGAGGATGCCGCGGCGCTGGTGATGGAGAAGCTGGCGCGGCGTTGACGACGATTGGCCCCGAACGGCGATCTGGGAAGCGTGGACCGACTGCGGGCCGATTAGTAGCGGCTTGTGGCCGCTGATCCTAATGGCAAGCGAGACGAGCTTTTGTCCGAGGACGGTACCGCTCCCTCACGGTCGCGGCTCGCATCGGGGCGCGTGAACGATGGATTGCGCAAACGCACCGGCGTCTCGCGACAATCGCGAAGAACACCGGCGGCAAGACCGCCGGCGCTACCAGTTGGTATTGGCGGCGCCTGAAAAATGTAGAAACTCCAGACGCAGGCTGAAAGCCTGGCCCCACACTTCTGTGCCGCGCACCCGATTTGGACCAGGCACAAGGCAAGTCTGACTGAGAGCGTTGTACAGTGGACGCGCTGGCTACTTTATCATGATCAGGCTTGCGGAGTTCAGCGCGGTCAGGGCTGGCGCGAGGCGGACGCTCCGGCCAAGGAACAAGCTGGGGCGCGCCACACTGGGGTTGGGCGGATTGAGCGTCCTCATGATGGCGTTGCAGCATCTGGAAGCGGCGAACGATGCCCTGGGAACACAATTGAACAAGCTGGAGCGCTCACGGTGATCTCCGATGTTCCCGTCACGCCGCGGCTTACATGCTCCGTGGCGCTCTACAGTTCCGCCACGGACCGCGTCATGCTGCGCGACAGCCGCACGCCGAATCGGTTGGAAGGCGGCGGAACGCTCCCGGCGTCCACGCGCCGGTGGCATTCACCGATGGCGTCACCGAGCCGGAGAACGAAGCCGGCGAATTCGGCGAGGAGCGCCTGATCGAACGGGTCCGGGAGCATCGCCGGGAGCCGCTTTCGCGCATCGGCGATGCGATTACCGGCGCGGTGGCGGCTTGGATAGGCGATGCCGAACAACCGGATGACGTGACCGTGGTTCTGGCGCGCGCCAGGTAGAGGGTGGCTGATTTTACTTGAATCCGGGGGGCGGCGCGGCCTGGCGCAAACCGGGGATTCGCTCGTTATGAGGAGAGCCATCGCCAGGATGAAAAAAGGAGCAGCGGGGGGGCGTTTTCGAGAGAGCTGTCCAATTCCAAAGACGGGAATTGGTAGCTGTACGGTTTTGCGGCGGGACGTGCTCCCGGGGGGCCGCGATTGCCAGCTACGCACCCACACCCGCGGCGCCATCAGCTATAATCCGGGCCATGTTCGTCGTGCAAAGTCTGCCCGCCGCCATCGTCTTCTGCGTCATCACCATGTTGGGCTGGGGCTCCTGGGCCAACACGCAAAAACTGGCCGGCAAGGAGAAGTGGCCTTTCGAACTCTTCTATTGGGATTACGCCATCGGCGTTTTCCTGTTCAGCCTGGTGTTCGCCCATACGTTCGGCATGTTCGGCGATGCGGGCATGAGCACCCGGGCCAACATGCACTCGATCGACATCGGCTTCGCCATTCCGGCGCTGATCAGCGGCGCCATCTTCAACCTGTCGAATATCCTGCTGGTGGTGGGAATCGACGCCGCGGGCATGTCGGTAGCCTTCCCGGTGGGGGTGGGGCTGGCGCTGGTGATCGGCACGGTAGAGAGCTACATCGGCGCGCCCAAGGGCGATCCCAAGATGCTGTTCGGCGGCGTGGCGCTGATTGTGCTGGCCATGATTTTTTCGGCGGTGGCGCACAGCCGCCTGCCGCACGGCGGCGCCAAGAACCCGCGGCGGGGGTTGATCTATTCGGTGTTCGCGGGATGCATCATGGGTTTTTTCTATCCGCAACTGATGCGCTCCATTTCGCCCAACTTCAACTCCACCGAGATCATGCCGGGCATGCTGACACCGTACGTGGCGCTGGTCTTTTTCGGCGCCGGGGTGCTGGGGAGCAATGTCCTGTGGAACACCATTTTCATGCGGGCGGGGGGCCAGACTTACGCCGGGTATTTCAAGGGCAGCGCGCGTCTGCATGGCATCGGGATTCTGGGCGGATGCATCTGGATGATCGCCCTGAGCTTCAATGTGCTGGCCTCCAGCGTGGCGGGCCCGGCGATTTCGTACGCGCTGGGCCAGGGCGCAACGCTGGTAGCGGCGCTTTGGGGCTTGCTGATCTGGAAGGAATTTCGCAGCGCGCGCCCGGGCACCGGCAAGTTTATCGCGCTGATGCTGGCCGGATATGCCGGCGGGCTGGTGCTGATCGGCGCGGCGACGCAATAGAAGTCTGACCGCACCGTTTTGCACAAGACACCGGCGGCAAGACCGCCGGCGCTACCAGAGCAGATACTCACGGGCCAACTCTTCGAACTCGCGGGGCAGCACCAGGCGATAACGGATCTCCAGCGTGGAAAGGCCGGCCAGTTCGCGGGCCATCGCGCGCGAGGGAACCTCGACGGTCACGGCCAGCAACCGGCCCGGCTCTACACGGTAGGGCATCACTTTCCAGCGCCGCACGGTTTCAGCGGGGAATACGCGCGTGGCCAAGCGGTGGACCTCGGCCCGCGCGGGCCGTCCCAGCGGGATGCCGGCTTGCAGACTGAGCGCCCGGTACAGGCTGTCTTCGCTCACCTTGCGCAATAGCACCAGGTATTCGCCCAGCCTCACTCCCTTGGGAAGGCACACCGCCGCGTCCTCCACTTCGCCCATGGGAACCGCGCGCAGGCGCACCAGCAACTCGCCGAGGCGCGGCCGGGGATACAAGTGCTCGGTCTTGCGCCAGGCGAGCGGCCGGCGGCGCACGCGCGCCTCGGCGAACTGCCGCAAGGCCGCGAGCGTGGCGGCAAAATTCACCAGGTTGCCCCACAAGGTGCGCAGCGGGCTGAGCGCGGCGAAGCGCCAGCCGTAGATGCGGGAGCTGGCCGCGGCACGGATGGCCACTTGAACGATTGAAATCGAGTATGTGGCCAGGCACATGCGCAACGCCCAGAGGGGAACGGGGCCGGCGAAGCGCCGCGGCTGGCCTGTGGCCGCGCTCCAAAGCAATTCGGCCGCGACCGAGAAGAAGATCAGGTTGGCGAACGGAGACAGCAGGTTTCCCACCAGCCCCTTGCGGTCGCGCCAGAACCAATACACCTGCCGCCACGGGCCGCGCCAACCGTGATACTGCCAGCCTTGCAGCACGATGCCGGCCACCCACCGGCTGCGCTGCCGCACGGCCGCACGCAGGGTGCGGGGAAAGTATTCGCGCGTGGCCACCGGCTGGCCATTCTCAAACCGGACGGGCACAAAGGCCTGGCGGTATCCCAGGGCGTGCAGCCGGTAGCCGTTTTCGTAATCTTCGGTCAGGCACTCGGGATCGAAGATGCGGCCCCGGCCGGCCGCCAGCCGTTCCAGCGCCGACCGCTCAAACCCGGTCCCCACTCCGTTGGCCGGCAGGAAGCCTCCCAGCCGTTGGCGGACGGGGATGTCCTTGGTCTGAAACTCGGCGAACTCGTCGCAGTAGAGACTGTGGGTCAGTTCGGCGGGCCCGGTGGGCAACGGCAGCACGGGCATCTGCACCATGGCGTAATGCCGCGAGTAGAAGTTGATCAACCGCAGCGATTGCGGATGGACCAGGTCCTCCGCGTCGTGCGTGGTGATGATCTCAAAACGGCAGCCGCCACGGATTTCCGATTCCACCATCAAGCGGTAAATCTCATTCAGGCAGTCGCCCTTGGAAGTGGGGCCGTCGTGCGAGCAGAGGCACAGGTGCACGCGGGGGTCGCGCTGGGCCACTTCGGCCACGGGGCGAGCCGTGGCCGGGTCGTTGGGGTAGACGCCCACGAAGAACTGGTAGTTGGAGTAGCGGATGCCGGCCAGGTTGTGCGCCAGCATCTGGCCGATGACGCGGTGCTCGCGCCACAACGGCACGAAAATGGCGATGGGGCGTTCGGGGACGCGGTCCAGCTCCGCGGCCTTCGGCAGCCGGGGCCGCTTGCGCCAGGTGCAAACCAGCACCAGCGCGATCCACAAATCGTCCAGCCCGCTCAGCAGGATCCAGAGGGCAAGCGGAACCAGACACGCCGCCACGCAGTGGTTGAACCCCACGAATCACAATAGTGGCGAATGGGACGCAAAAATCTCAAAAACTAACGGCATCCGTCAGCGTGACCTTGGTGTAGACGACCTCGAAGCCCAGCCGCTCGTAATTGCGCTGCGAGGCGGAACCGGGCTGGGTGCCGGCGGTTGCCAGATGGCAGCCGCGGGCCATGGCCTCGTTGAGGCGCGCGGCAATCAGCTCGTAGTGCAGCCCGCGCCGCCGGAAGAGGGGAATGGTGCTGTCGGCGAACAGGGTCGCGAGTCCATCGTGCAGGGCCAGCGCGCCCCCGCCGGCCGGCTCGCCGGTCCCGGCCACGGCCAGCCAGCAGATGGCGCCGGGCATGGCGAAAATCGCGCGCCCCACGTCCATCTCCTCGCTGGTGAGCTCGTGCTGGTCGAAGAAACCGCTTCCCACGGTGTGGGACCAGAGATCCCGCTCACCCGCCAGGGCGCGGCGCACGCGCGGCGTCAGGACGATCTCCGCGGCCGCCAGCCGTTTGACCATTACGTTGTTGAATTCGGTGGGCCGATAACCGCGCATCCCCAGAGCCGGCAACAATTCCGGGTCGGCCAGGGGGCACAAGTCGATGGAAGCCGGCGCGCCCCGGGTGTGAAAAAAATCCGCCAGCCGATCGAGATCCGCCGCACTGACGGGACCATTGAGACCGATACCCACGGCCTGGGAGAGAGGCGAACCGGCGCCCACGAAAATGGCGCAGCCGCCGGCCACTTCGAGCACCGCCGAGCCCGGCGGCCAGGCCGTGCAGCCCCTGGCATTGGCGGCCTCCGCCGCTTCCAGACGGCGCGCCAGCGCCAAGTCGCGAAAAGTCATCGCATCCATCTGCCGCACATGTCTCATCATATAGGTATGGCGATGGAAATCTTGAGCCTCCCGGTCCACGGCATGACTTGCGGAAATTGCGCGCGCAGCGTGGAACGGAAACTGGCCGGCACGCGGGGCGTGTCGAAAGCGGCGGTAGATCTGAGCGGCGCTAAAGCCACGGTGGAGTACGACGCCGAGATGGTGACGCCGCAGAGCCTGGCCGAGGCGGTGCGGCAACTGGGCTACGAGGTGCCGGGGTGAGCGGGGACGGCACGAATGGGAGGGCGGACCCCCTGGTCCGCGGCCGACGCCCCCGTCGGCCTGCTGGCGTTTTGCAGGAGGCTTACGCCGCGGTTCCGGCGGCGGGACGAGGGCGTCCCGCGCGGACCGGGGGGTCCGCCCCACCATGAAGACGGCGGAGCGCGTCGACCTTCCGGTTTCCGGCATGACCTGCGCGGCCTGCGCGCGCTCGATCGAACGCACGCTCGCGGCCACCAGCGGCGTCACGCGAGTCAACGTCAACCTGGCCACCAACACCGCTACCGTGGAGTTTGATGCGGCGCGCGCCCGCCCGGCCGATTTCATCGGCGCGATCGAAGACCTGGGCTACGGCGTGCCGGACACCGAGCCAGCCGCGGACGCGGCCGAGACACAATACCGCCGACGCCTGATGGTGGCCCTGGTCTTCAGCGTGCCGGTGATGGTTCTGGGAATGTTGCACGTGGACCCGTGGATCCAACTGGGCCTCACGCTGCCCGTCATCCTTTATTCGGGCGCGCCGTTCTACACGGCCGCCTGGAGCGCCGTCCGGCACGGCGCCGCCAATATGAACACGCTGATCGCGCTGGGCACCGGCGCCGCGTTCCTCTATTCGCTTTGGGAATCCGCGCGCGGCGGGCACATGGTCTATTACGAAGCGGCCACCGTGATCATCGCGCTGATCCTGCTGGGCCGCACGCTGGAGGCTCGCGCGCGGATCAAGGCATCCGCCGCCATCCGCCGCCTGATGGAGCTGCAGCCGGCTACCGCGCGCGTGTTGCGCGACGGCGTGGAAGTGGAAACACCGGTTGCGGAGGTGCTGGCCGGCGACACCCTGGTGGCGCGACCGGGCGAGCGCATCGCGGTGGATGGCGTGGTCCTCGACGGCGAATCGGCGGTGGACGAATCGATGCTCACCGGGGAGAGCCTGCCGGTGGACAAGCACCGCGGCGCGACGGCCTTCGCCGGCACGGTCAACCGCTCGGGAAGTTTTCGCTACCAGGCGACCAAAGTGGGGCGCGCCACGGTGCTGCAGCGCATGATCGAAATGGTGAAGCAGGCGCAGGGTTCGCGCGCCCCGGTGGCGCGCCTGGCGGACGTGGTGAGCGGCTATTTCACCATCGCCGTGCTGGCCGCGGCACTGCTCACGTTGGGCGTCTGGCTGCTGCTGGCGCCGTTCGCGACCGCCATGGTCAACGCGGTGGCGGTGCTGATCATCGCGTGCCCGTGCGCGCTGGGGCTGGCCACACCCACCGCCATCATGGTGGGCACGGGACGCGGCGCCGAGCGCGGCATCCTCATCAAGGGCGGCGAAGCCCTGGAAATGGCGTACCGGATCGACACCATCGTGCTGGATAAAACCGGCACCATCACGCAAGGGAAGCCGCGCGTCACGAAGGTGGTTCCCGCCGAGGGCTTCACCGAAGACGACCTTCTGGGCCTGGCCGCTTCCGCCGAGCGCTACTCCGAACATCCCCTGGGCAAGGCCATTGTCGAATCCGCCGCGGCGCGCGGCGTGCCGCTCGAAGACGTCACCGGCTTCTCCGCGCTCGCCGGCCTGGGTGTCCGCGCCCAGGTGGGATCGCGCCAGGTGGTGGTATCGAAACCCGGCGCCACCGTAACCGTGGACGGCGTGCCGGCCGGCTGCATCGAAATCGCCGACACCATCAAGCCGGAAGCCGCCGAAGCGGTGGCGCGCCTGCGCAACATGGGCCTGGATGTCTGGATGATCACCGGCGACAACCACGCGACGGCCGAGGCAGTGGCGCGGGAGGCCGGCATCGAGCACTTTCTGGCCGAAGTGATGCCCGATCAAAAAATGGCCGAGGTGAAAAAGTTGCAGGCCGGCGGCCACCGCGTCGCCATGGTGGGCGACGGCATCAACGACGCGCCCGCGCTGGCGCAAGCCGATCTGGGCATTGCCATGGGTTCCGGCACCGCCGCCGCCATGGAAGCCGGCGGCATCACGCTGATGCGCGACAACCTCAACGGTGTGGCCGACGCCATCGAGCTTTCGCGCCGCACCATGCGGATCATCCGCCAAAACCTCTTCTGGGCGTTCGCCTACAACACGGTGGGAATCCCCATCGCCGCGCTGGGGCTGCTCTCGCCCATGCTGGCCGCGGCCGCCATGGCGGCTTCCAGCGTGACCGTGGTGAGCAACAGTTTGCGGCTGCGGTGAGTAGCAAGACACCGGCGGCAAGACCGCCAGCGCTACCAGACAGGCCAGGAGGCCTGTTCCACTTATTTCCTGCGCGAGAGTTCGTCGAAGAGGATTTTGACCGGGCGCACGGCGGCCAGCAAAACTTCGGCGCTGGGGCGCTGCAGGCGGGCGATCTCGCGAGTCTCATTGGCCATCCAGTCGTCGGGAGCCGGCTTGCCGGTCTCGAGACAGTCGAGGATGCGCAAACCGGCTGCACCCAGGGCCGAGAGGTCCTTGGACAGTGGCTTTACCTCAACCAGCAGCGCGTTGTCTTCGGCCAGCGGCGGGAAACGCGCGTCGTTGGCCGCCCACAGCGAGAACTGCGCGCGCAGCGAAGCCATGTCGCCAGCGCCGGGCGGCCTGGAGGCGGCGACGCGGCGCGCGATCAGCTCCAACCCGCGGACGCTTTCGCTCTCGAGCCGGGCTGCGTCGACGAAACGGTTGAGCGGCGTGTCGGTCTGGTGAGCGCGGCGGCCGGTGCCCAGGCCGCGGGCTTCGGAAGCATCGGCCAGGATGCGCAAGGGCTCGGCCCGGCGGTCGCCCGCCAGGCGGTCGAGCATCGGCTGGTAGCTTGAGCGGTGCGTCACGCCGGCGAATTCCAGCAGGCGGCTCACCACTTCCAGGCGCACGTACATCGAATCCACATCGGTGATTTCCTTGGGCGACCAGAGGCGCTCCGCGATGGCCGCGGTGCGCGGCCAGATGCGCGAATCCACGGTTTCCGCGTCCACCAGCTCGCTCCACATGCAGGCCTCGCCGCCCAGAATGCGCTTGGCCTGCTCGGGGGTGAGCTGCGCGGCCGGTCCGGTGAGCGGGTCGATGCCGTAGTGGTAGGCGGCCGGCCTTCCGTGATCCAGGTAATAGCCCGCCGAGAGAATTCCGCGGTACCCCTGGGCCGCGGCTGCCGCCAGCGAGTCCTGGCCGCGCCAGGATTGCACCACCGTATCCGGCGGAAGATCGGGCCCCAGGATCTCATCCCACCCGATCATGTTCTTCCCGTACTTGTGCAAAATCTTCTGGATGCGCTGGTTGAAGTATGTCTGGATAGCCAGCGTGTCTTTGAAGCCGTGCCGTTTTGCGAAAGCCTGCACCGCCGGCGAGAGGTTCCAGACCTTCCCGTTGACTTCGTCGCCGCCGATGTGGAAATAAGGACCCGGAAACAGCGCCGCCATTTCTCCGATGAAGGCGTCGAGAAATGTGTAGACCTCTTCGCGGCTGGGATCGAGCACCGGGTCGAACACGCCGAAACGGCGGCCGATCTCGAAAGGTCCGGGCCCCGCGGCCAGTTCCGGATAGCCGACCAGCCAGCTCAACGTATGGCCCGGCATGTCGAACTCGGGAATTACGCGGATGCCGCGGTCGACGGCATAGCTCACCACTTCGCGCATCTGTTGCTGCGTGTAAAAAAGGCCGTCGGAGCCGAACTGCTGGAGCCTGGGAAACAGCTTGCTCTCGGCGCGGAAGCCCTGGTCATCCGAGAGGTGCCAGTGAAAAACATTCAGCTTGACCGCGGCCATGGCGTCGAGGTTGCGCTTCACCACTTCGATGGGCATGAAGTGGCGCGAAACGTCCATCATCAGGCCGCGCCAGGCAAATCGCGGCCGGTCCTCGATGTGGACGGCGGGAACCTGGAAGCCGTCGGGGCCGAGCTGAATCAACTGGAGGAACGTTGCGAGTGCGTGGATCGCGCCATCGGCGGTGGAGGCCCCGATCCACGCACCGGTGGGAGAAACGTCGAGAGAATAGGACTCGTCTTCTCCCAGCGTGGGACCAGTGTCGGAGCAGGGCACACAGCCGATCTGCAAGGTCGCTGCCTTGGCCACCGGCGCGAAAAAGATCCCGGTCTGGCGCGCCAGGCGAGCCAGGAACCACTCCACCGCTCTGCCGAGACGGTCGGCTTCCGGGGGAGCGGTGGGATGGTCCACCCCGAGCCGGTTGGCGGCCTTGACGTTCACGCCGAATGTTTCGTCGACGGCCAGCTTGCCGTCGGAGATCTCCACCTTGACCGGCATGGGCATCAGCGCGGGGATTGCCGCGTGGGCGGCCGGGGCAACGGCGGCGAGGGCCGTCAGGAGCAGGGTGCGAATCATCCTC
>JBEKYE010000144.1:0-11638 GCA_049511275.1 Bryobacteraceae bacterium | reverse complement strand
GCCGAATCCGGCCTATCCCCATCCATACAAAACGGCTTGCTTAGGGCGGAGGGGCGGGCGGGCTGATCGAGAATGAGCAGCGCATCCGCCATGCCACGTGCTCCATCATACAGTTCCTGATGGTTCAGCGGTACCGGCCCGCTCTTCTCACAGGCGGCCTGGTGAAGTGGCGCACAAACCCATGCGCGCGCCACCACCCAGTCATAGGAGAGAAATGCGCGCTAAAACAACTCCGCTACCAGCCGCACAGCGCTTCGACGTGGCCGGCGGAGCCGTCACGC
Source organism: Bryobacteraceae bacterium (assembly GCA_049511275.1). Taxonomy (GTDB): domain Bacteria; phylum Acidobacteriota; class Terriglobia; order Bryobacterales; family Bryobacteraceae; genus PALSA-129. The sequence continues at coordinate 11,357 of JBEKYE010000144.1, read as the reverse complement.
AGCCAGGCGTCGAGTTGCGCGGGCTCCTTCAGTTGCTGGCCGCGCATCCGCGGGACAATCAGGTAGCGGCAATCCAGATCGGGAAGGGCCGTCATGTCGCCCCACAGTTTCTCGAACTGCGCCACCGGAAAGACGTCTTCCTGGCCCTTGCCCCAGCGCTTCTTGACGTCCTTTAGAGTAATGTAGGTTGGCATCCGCGCCGCCAGCCGGCGGGTGGCGTCGCCGAGCTTCTCTTCGTCGGTGAGATCGCCGCGTTGCAGGCCGAACGCCGCCAGCACGCGGTCCAGATCGAGCCAATACGTCGCGCTGTTGTAATACGAAAGCTGGGATTCCACCTCTTCGCGCGGCAACGCCATTCCTTCTACCAGCCGCAAACCGCCGTTGACTCGCGCCAGGCCGCCGCCGCGATCCTCCAACTGGCGGGCAATCACTTCGCACGTGAGGCCCGCGCCCTCTTCGATGTGGTAACCCAGCAACGCCGCGTCCAGATCGGCGCCGGTGGTGTCGATGTTGTGCACCATCAGGTAGTTCAACCGGGGATATTCCACCAGCAGGCGGAGCAGCGTGCCGTTGCGAAGCAGGTTGGAGATCTCGTACCAGTGCCCCACCGGATGCAGGCACTGCAGCGGAAGGTTGTCGGTATAGTTGCTGCCTTCGCCCGCCTGGCGCGCCCACTGGATCAGCGTGTGGTGGAGGCTTTCGCGCACTTTCTGCGCCTGTTCGTCGAGCAACTGCTGGGGCACCTCCTCCCAGGCGAAACGCAGATCGCGCTCCATGGGAACCATGCGCAGGCCGATGCTCCGGCCGGGCGAAAGCAGCACCTCGCCGGGATACCCGTAGTTCCGGCAGGCGCCAAGATGAGCGGCCATGGCGTCGTCGGTCAGGTAGCTGGTGGTGAAGACATGCGGCGGCAGCGTACCGGTCTCGCGGCCGGTGCGCAGGCTCTTGGCCAGGTGCACCTCCACAAAGCTGCGGTGGCGGCCGCCCAGCCGGCAGAAGGGGTTGAGCGCCTTCACCACGCCGGCGCCCTTGGTCCAGCGGCTGCCGGTGCCGCCGGCCAGCGTGACCACCGCCACCCTGCCGCTCGCCAGGGCCTCCAGACCGGTCCGGCGATAGTGCCCCGGCAGGCCTCTGGTAGCGTCCGCCAGGTCGCCGGGCTGCACGTCCTGAATGTCGCTCGAGGCCGGCAAACGGTTCTGCGCCAGGCCGATGCGGCCGCCGCGCAGGTCGTCTTGAATCTGCTCGTGCTGCACCGCATCGAAACCATACGCGTGCAGCAACGCATCCAGGCTATGGGCGGCGCCCTCTGGCTTCTCGTGGCCGCGCGGCAGCAGGTGATCGAACATTTGCTGCACCATGCCGCCGAACTCCGGCAGGTTGCGGCAGGCGGAGGCGAAGCGGTCGAGCTCGGCGCGGCGCGCCGGAGAGAGCAACCTGGCTTCCGCGCGGACCAGCGGTGGCACGGCCACGGTGTAATACTCCGCCGGCATGAGGGCTGCCTCGCCGGCCCGCAGAGCCGCGGTAGTGCCCCATTCGTTGATGGTGAAGTGGTACACCACCGGCTCCATGGCGAACGGCACGGCGTGTTCCATGGCGGCCTTGGTTTCGCTCATGATCCGCTGCAACCGTTCCTGGGCTTCGGCTTTGCGGCGCGGTTGAAACAGAAAGCCCATGCCGCCGCCGGACATGCCGCCGAGCATCCAGAAGCCCCAGAAATCGTCGCCCATTTCGGCGCGCACGCGCTCGATCAGGGTGTGCGTATAAAGGTTGCCGGCCCACGGGATGATGGTCTGAATGGGTCCGTCGAAATTGCGTCCGGTGGAGCTGCCGATGCCGCGCACATCGCCTTGGCGGAGTTGAACCAGCACTTCATCCAGCGTGGCCACGGCTTCGCGGCGGGCCAGCCATTCCTTTTCCGAGCGCAGCAGGTAGCGCTCGGTGACCATTTCCAGGATGGGGCCCACGTCCTGGGCCATCCCGCCGTGCACCAGCACCAGGCTATCCTGCAAAGCCTGGCGGGTTTCCGGCGGGATCTCGGCCGCGTCGAAGATGCGATGGCGGGGCAGCAGGCAGCCGCGGCTGATGCCGAACTCCGGGTCGCCCGGCGAGGCAACCACGCCGTAGATCAGCTTGATGCCCGGCCAGACGCCGCCCGAATCCTGCCAGCCGCCGCCGGAACCGCCCAGCCATTCGCCCAGGATGGCCCGCGCGGCCACCAGCCGGCGCTCCTCTTCGTCCAATCCGCCGGTGAGTGATCGCACCTGGCCGGTAGCCCGCATGCAGGCGGAGATCAGGCTGGCGAGCAGACTGGTGGAGACCGCCAGCCGCGAGCCTTTGGGAATCCCGTTGACCTTGCTGACGATCTCGATCCCCAGCCCGCGAGCGCCGGTGAGCCGCTCGAGAACGTCGGAGAGCGGCTGCGACGCGCCTTCCATGCCGGGCGGCACCAATCCGGAGGCGATCACCGCGGCTTTAAGCAATCCAAGGTAATCGCGGGCGAAATCGAAGACCTCGGCGATGGAAGCGATCTCCGCGCTGGCCTGCAAGTCCACGCTGGCGAGCCGCAAAACCGGCTGATCGATCACACGGAGGTAGGCTTCCACGGGCGCTTTGGGTTCGGCGGCGAGACCCGAGCCGCGGACGGCCAGATCGATGGATATGTTGATGACGCGCGCGCCCTCGGGGTAGTCCATGCCGAGGAAGAAAATGTCGCTCCAGCCGCTGTGCGTGAGATCCATGCGGACGGGGGTGGATTCCGAAAGTACGGGGTAGAGCCCTGAGGCCGGGCGCAGCAGTTCGGGGCGGAGGCGGAGCGCATAGTCCGCCGGATGGCCGGTGCGGAACATCCACTGGTTGCCGCGGACCGAGCGCACGCTGCGGCGGACCTGGTCGGCCAGGGTCTGGAAGCCCAGGCCGCGGTACCCGGCAGCCAGTGCGCTGGAGATGGCCGCTCCCGGTCCGCTGGCGGTCTGAACGGCCAGGAAGAGATCGATGGCCTCTTCGAAACGGCGCTTCAACAGGTTGGAATAGCCGGCGAAGGGGATCTGCGAACCCGCCCCGGCGGGATCGTGCGGCGGGATGTGGTAGCGGTGGATGGCGTATAGGAAGAAGAGCGCGCGGACGCGCTGATAGAGGTTGTCGCTGGAGCGGCGGAAGCGGTCTAACGCCTGGCACTCCGCCAGGAGATCCGCCAGCGGCAAGCCGGCGCAAACCGAATCGAGCGGGCGGTCGCGGATTTCGGGGTCGGCGGAGGTGATGACTTCGACCAGGGGGCTCACTTTCGGCCGCCCTCCGCCTGCGCGTGGTCCGCCAGCAACTCGACCAGCTGGGAAAGCACTTCGCCCCGGTCGCGTCCGTGCAGGGCGAGGGCGATTTGGGATGTGAGCAGGCCATAGCGCGCGCCCAGGTTGTAGCGGAGGCCGGCTTCTTCGACGGCCAGGTACTGCTCGCGGTGGGCCAGTTCGGCAAGCACGGCGGAGAGCGTGACCGGCCTCTCGGGCTCGGCGGCGAACGCGACGCCGAGCAGGTCCATGACGGTCGGCGTGAAGGCGTGGATGCCGAAAAAGCAGAGATAATAGCCGGCGCGGATGCCGGGAACGACCAGGCGCTGTTCGGCCTCGGTGGGGGTGGGCTTCTCGAGGACCGTATCGACCCGATAGAGTCCGGGGCGCCCCTGCTGCCGCCGGCCGGCCACTGCGCCGAAAAAAGGCAACTGCGATTCGCGAGTGGCTTGCACGCCCGAGACGGAGCATTCCTCGGCCTGGGCGATCTCCACCACCTGGAGCGTGGAGGGTTGGCCCGGGTTGACGTAGAGGTGGTCGCTGACCATGTGCAGGAAGGGGTCCGAGCCCACGAAAGCGCGGGCGCAATGGATGGCGTGGGCATATCCGAGCGGCCGGGGCTGGGCCACGAAACGGACCATGCCGGCGTAGCCGCCGGCGGCCTGGGAGTAGCGCGCCTCATCGCCGGGCCAGACCACCACGCAGATCTCATCCACGCCTGCGGCCAGGGCCTGTTCGATGAGGATGCCTAGGACGGACTTCTCGCGGCCGTCGCGATCGATCAGACTCTGCAGCGGGAGAGCGCGTTGCTCGGGCCCGGCTGCGGTGATGACCGCTTTGTGAAATCGCAAGTTGGGAGCCTCCTGGCAAGCAGTGTAGCGGACGGCGCGCCAAATGTAATACACCCCTCTTGGAATTCTCGGGAAGCACGCGCCGCCACGAATGGCGATATTGTTCTATCCCGGGCCCTAACGCTGGCTCCTCCCGCGTTCCTGCTGGTCCATGAGCTGCAGGAAAGACTCGGCTTCGGCGTAGCCCGGGCGGAGCTTCAGCGCCTGGTTGAAATCGGCTCGCGCCCGCGCCGCATCCCTCTTGTAGAGCAGATGATAAAGGCCTACGAACAAATGCGCCCTGGGGTCCAGCGGCCTCATGCCGGCGATGCGCTCGGCGATTTCGGTGGCTTCATCGAACCTCTCGAGCTGGTGATATTCCGCGGCCAGGAAATCGAGCCGCGAGTCGTCGCCCGGATCGGCGGCGATCTCTTCCTTCAGAATCTCGATATACCAGTGGTTCCTGCGGCGCCGCGCTTCCCGGTCCGAATAGAATGTGTGATCGATGCGGATATCGGTTTTAGGCAGCCGCCCGCCTCCGGCCAGAATCGAGGCATCGATGGTTTCATGCACGCGGCCTCGGTACCGATAATTCGGCCGGTTGGGAAAGAGCCGCACCACGTGATCCGTGAAGTCGTTTTCGGAGTCCGGCGAGTGGTTGTGCCGCTCCAGGAAATATCCCGCGTTTTCGTCCAGAGCGATGAGCCTTTCGATGGTGGGCGCGCTCTCGCCGTCCAGCGTTTCATCCGCATCCAGCATCAGGATCCACCGGCCACTGGCGCGCGCGATGGCTTGATTGCGGGCTGCCGCAAAATCGACAACCGTGAAATCGAACGGGATCACTTTCGCCCCGTAGCGGGCCGCCACGCGCGGTGTCTCATCCGTGGACCCGGTGTCGACGACAATCAACTCCCCGGCCAGCCCTCGCACCGAATCGAGACACCGTGGAAGGTTGCGCTCTTCGTTCTTCACAATCATGCAGAAACTGAGCGCATCCGGTTTAGGCGGCATGGCTGTTCCGATCATAAGACTTTTCCCCGGGCCCGCCGGCGCCACCGTATTGCCCGGGGTACGACGCTCCCGCCCGGGGATGAACGCGGCCCCCGCCAGTTGGTACGCTCAGAATCGCTTGTCTCACTGGGAAATCGCAATGCGATCCATTTTTGTGTAGCACACCATCCTCCTGGTCCATGCCCGACGTATAACGCCGGGCTGTAAGCTGGTCTTATGGTGGGATGCCAATGATGGCCGGCTGGACGCCCAGGGTGATTCTTCTGCCGGGCCTTCTGATGGCGCTGGCCGCGGGCCAGAGCCCGGCTCCCAGCCCGCCCCAGCCCCGCGCTGCGCCGACGATCACCATCGATTATCCGGAGGATGGGTCGATTTTTCCGCCCGAGATCACCCCCCCGACATTCCTGTGGCGCGATGCCGGGAAAAGCGTCGCCTTCTGGCGCATCGACGTCTCGTTCGGCGATGGCCCGGCGACCATTCACGCAACCTCCAAAGGTGAGCGCATGCGCATCGGCAGCATCGATCCGGATTGCGTCGCCCCTACCAACCAGCCGCCCACTCTCACGCCCCAACTGGCGGCGGCGCATTCCTGGACGCCGGACCTTGTCACGTGGCAGGCCATCAAGCGGCATTCCGTCGCAAGCGCCGCCACCGTGACCATCGCCGGCTTTCCTAGTGACGCCCCGGACCAGCCCGTCTCCCATGGAAAGGTCGCCATTCGCACCTCCAAGGACCCGGTGGGCGCCCCCGTCTTCTATCGCGACGTGCCGCTGATGCCCTCGGAGCTGGAGAAAGGCGTCATCAAACCCCTGGCCGCGGAGGCCGTCCCGCTGGTTGCCTGGAGAGTTCGCAACGTGGGCGAAGTCCGCAGCCGGGTGGTGATGGACAACCTGCCGGTGTGCGCCAACTGCCATTCCTTCTCCTCCGACGGCAGGACCATGGGGATGGATCTGGATGGCCTGCAGGGCAACCGGGGGATGTACATCCTGGCGCCGGTCTCCCCCGAGATGGCGATCCGTAAGCAAGATGTGATTCAGTGGAGCTCGCCCCAAGGCAAGCTGAAGGGGAACGTCCGGGTCGGCTTCATGTCGCAGCTCTCGCCGGACGGGCAGTACGTGGTAACCACGGTCAACCCGGCCTCCATGGCTGCCGCTTCCGTTGAGCCTCCCAGCAACTATTACGTGGCCAATTTCAAGGACTACCGCTTCCTCCAGGTGTTCTATCCGACGCGCGGGATTCTGAGCTGGTACAGCCGCCGGACTGAAGTGCTCGAGCCGCTCCCCGGCGCCGACGACCCGCGGTTTGTGCAGATGGGCGCCGTGTGGAGTCCCGACGGCCAGTACCTGGTATTTGCCCGCGCCCCAGCCACGGACCCCAATCCGCCGGGTGTGCCGCTCGCCAAATTCGCCAACGACCCGAATGAGCTGCAACTCAAGTATGACCTCTACCGGGTTCCCTTCCACAACGGCCGGGGAGGCGCGCCGGAGCCGATCGCCGGCGCGTCGCGGAACGGCGTGAGCAATACCTTTCCCAAGCTGTCGCCCGATGGGCGGTGGATCGTGTTCGTCGAATGCCGCAACGGGGAGCTGATGCGTCCCGACAGCCAGTTATACATTGTTCCCGCGGCCGGCGGGCAGGCGCGCCGCATGCGTTGCAACACGCCCCGCATGAATTCCTGGCACAGCTTCTCGCCCAACGGCCGCTGGCTGGTGTTTTCGTCGAAGGGCAGGTCGCCCTACACGCAAATGTATCTCACGCACATCGACGCGGACGGCCACGACAGCCCGCCCATTCTGGTAGAGAACGCCACCGCGGCCAACCGCGCGGTGAACATTCCGGAGTTTGTGAACATCCCGCCGGATGGCTTGCGGCAAATCGGCGGGCCGGTCATCGACTATTACCGGCTGCTCAACAGCGCGACTTATCTGCAGCGGACCGGGCGGTACGAGGCGTCCGCCGCGCAGTGGAGAAAAGTTCTGGAACTGAGCCCCGATGACGAAGCCGCGCACCGCAACCTGGGAACCATGCTGCTCATGACGGGCCACCGGGAAGAATCCGGGGCACATTTATCGAAGGCGGCCGAGATGAAGCTTCGTGCGGTGGTGGAGGCCGATCCCGCGTCCGCCGCTGGATTCAACTCGCTTGGCGTGCTGCTGCTCCAGACGGGGCGCGTGGAGGAAGCCCTGGCGCAATTCCAGAAAGCGGCCGAGCTGAAGCCCGATTTCGCCGCGGCGCGCGCCAACCTCGGCGCGGCGCTGGCGAAGTTGGGGCGGCTCGACGAGGCGTTCGTCGAACTGCGCCAGGCGCTCGAGTCGGACGCCCGGTATGCGCCCGCGCACTACAATCTGGGACTGGTTTTGAGCCGGCGTGGGGATGCCGAAGGCGCCATCCGGGAATGGCGGAGCGCGCTCGAACTCGACCCGAAATACGCGGAGGCCCACGCCAGCCTGGGCGACGCGCTTGCCGCGCAAGGGCGGACGGCGGAGGCCCTGGAACACTGGCGCGACAGTATCCAACTGCAACCGAACGACGCACCCACGCTGCGGCGGGCGGCCTGGGTACTCGGGACCTCGCCCGATGCGGCCATCCGCAACGGCGTCGAAGCCCTGGCGCTGGCGGTGCGGGCGGTTGAGCTCTCCGGCGGGAAGGACGCGCGGACGCTGGACACGCTGGCCGCCGCTTACGCCGAGAAGGGGCAATTCGCCGACGCGGCACTCACCGCGCGCCGGGCTGAGGTGCGGGCCGCGCAGGAGAACCAGCCCGCGCTGGCGGACCAGATCCGCATCAGGATCGCGCTGTACGAGGCGGAACGGCCCTTTCGCGACCGCGATGGTTCCGCCGCTCGATAGCCGGCGGCGGGGGAGTGGCGCACGCACTCGTACGTGCCGCGTCGGCACTCATGCCAGCGCTGGGTCCCGGCCCAGACCTACCAAAGGCGCCAATCGCCGCGCGTAATCACCCATATCGCCAGCAGTGCGTTGGTAGTGGCGTGAGCGGCCATGGCCTCGCCGATTCTTCCCCGCCGGCGCAGCACCAGCGCATATACCAGCCCTGCCAACGCGCCGGCGAACCATCGCGCGCCGTGCATCAGGCCGAATGCCACCGAAGAGCCCAGCAGAGCGAAGAGCGAGGTGTTCCTGAAGTCGATGCGCTCGAAATCCGCGGACATCAGCCGGCGGAGCAGGAAGCCGCGGAAGGCCAATTCCTCCGCGATCGGCACGGTGACTACGGCGCCAAGGGTGCGCAGCGCGAGCCATGCCGTCCAGGCCACGCCGTGGCCCGCAGTCAGGCCGGGAACCGTTCCGCCGGAGGAACCGGAGGCTGCCAGGCGATCGAGCGCCATCCATAACCCGAACACTGCCACACCGGCGGCCGGCCCCAGCCAGTCAAAGGCCCAATTCAGCCTGGCGTACTTCTTGCGGTAGCACCACAACACCGCCGCGGCGGCGAACAGGCGCAACGGATAGAGCCATTCGAAGCGACCCGCGACGGCCCGCGAGAGCATGCCTGCGGCCAGAATTGCCAGGAACGGCGCCAGGTACAGCGCGCTCGGATTTTCGGCGCGACTGCCGGCGGGGGCCGGCTGCCGCCGGTTCCTGGCAATCCAGGGCATGTGTTGAGAGCCCAGCACCAGGCCCAGGGCGACCACATTGAAGGCGATCCACCCGGCTTGCGAGTGAAAGCCCCCGAGGGCCACGCCGGTCGCGCCGGCGTTGCCGATCAGAATCAGCGCGGCGATGCGAACACTGTTCAGCAGAAACGCCACAACAAGGCTGACGGGCACCAGGATGATTGCTTGGGGAAAGCGGAAGTCCTGACGAAACAGCCACAGCCACAGGACCCCAAATACCAGCATCAGGCCGACACCTTCGAGGCCGGAACATCCCGGATTTATGACTACCTGAAAAGACCTGCTGCCGATGATCGCGGTGGCTGGCTGGGAGACGACCTGCGGAAGGAACAGGCCGAGCAGGAATTTGACGATAATGAAGGTTGCACGAGTGGCCGGCGCCCAGAGTAGGCCGAGTGCATTTCCGAGCCAGCAGACAAATACCGCCATGGCCCCGGCATAGGCCCACGTATTGCCGGTCATGCGGAGTAACATGCGCCAGGTTTCGAGCGGCAGGAACGCAGTACCGGCAAGCACAATCGCCAGTAGGCCGGATGCCACCCAGGCCAGAGCGACGCCGCCCGTCCACGACCCAAGCGCTCTTCCGCCAAATAGCATTCGCGAGAGAAAGCCAAACAGCGCCATGGAGCAGAAGTGGCCAGCGAGAAGAGTGCGCCGGATGGGAACCGGCGCGCGTCTTGTGCCGAGATCCCGCAGCACCGACCTGGCCCGAAGGTAGCCGAAGGTCAGAAACAGCGACGCGAATGCGACCAGCCCCCGCAGGATCCATGGCCCCCAGTCGCCGATCAGGCGGGTGAGAACATAATTACGGCTGAGCGATGCCGTATCCAGCCAAACCGATATGGCAATCAGTTCCAGGATGAACAAAAGCGCGATCCAGACCACCCGGTGGTAGACCGTGGAGCCAGTCAGTACAGAGAGAAAGGGCGGCGCAGGTGGATCGTCGGAAGCGATCGTTCCGGGTTGGCGCTCGAGAAGCTTGTCAGGCAAGAAGGCTTGGGAAAGATCCCCCGTGACGCAGGTCACGGGGGAGGTTGGTTTGAAAGGGGTCTTAGTTTTTTCTGCGGCCCCGAATTACAATCAGCGCACCGGCGATCAGGGCGATTGCGCTTGCGCCCGATGCCGGATCGATCTCGGGAACTCCTTGTACTTGCGCCGAAGCCAAAACAGAGGCCCCGACACAGAGCAGCGCTAGAGCAAGTAGTTTCTTCAAATCTCCTCCTTAGAATTTACCGATTCGCCTGGCTCTTTTCAGCCGTGGGCATCTAGGATTCTGACCGAGTGCACGGGATATGTCAATGGTCCTGCGGGTCTTTTGGTTTCGCGTACTTTGTGCTTCGTACCATCAGTCCTGGAGCCATGGCGTCCAATCCGCGCGCCTCGCTCACTGCTGAACCGTGACCGAGAGCCCTGTCTCGGTGGCAACGCCGCCGATGGTGGCCAGCACCGCGGCATCGCCATTCGGCAGGTGCGGTGGGGAGCGGCGGGTTGGTCGGGCCGAAGCCAGTCCCATAGAGTAGGATCGTCTCGCCCGGCTTGGCCGGCGTGGTGGTCACTCCGGGCAGCAGGTTGGCCGCGCCCACCAGGCTATAGTCCGCGTGTTGCGCGGCCACGTAGGCGCCTCCCGCGATGGTGAAAAATGCCGGCGCAAACTGGGCTTTTGGCGCGCTGAAGTTGTTGCTGGTCTGCTGCGCCTCGGTCACCTGAACCTGGACCGCGCCTGCCGTCGCATCGTCCGGCGCCAGCACGTTGAGCTGCGTGGGACTGATGTACTCAATGTACGCCGCCACTCCGTTGATGGTCGCCGAGACCCCCTCGAGGGAAGTGGGCAGCAACCCGTTGACGAAGTCGCTCGTTTGCCACGTGTAGGTGGAATGCGACAGGTTCGTGCCAAAGATGGATACCCACGTGGCCGCCGCGAAGCCCGGTTGGAAACTCGCCGCGTTCAACACGCCCGTGATCACGCCGGCCGCTTGCGTGCCGCCGACCACCAACGTTACCGAAACCGCCGCCGGACTGCCGGTCGCGCCCGCCGCCGTAATCGAAATGCTGCCCGTGTACGTGCCCGCGCTCAAACCCGCTAGCGAAACCGACACGGTAAGCGTGGAGGGTGCCGTGCCCGAGGCGGGCGAAACGCTCAGCCATTCCGTGTTCGATGCCGCGCTCGCCGCTGCGGTCCATGCGAGCGTGCCGCCGGCGCTATTCGCGATCTGAATCGATTGCGCCGCCGGCGCCGTTCCGCCTGCCGTGGCGGCGAATTGCAAACTGGCTGGGGTGACCGCCAGCGTGGCCGGCGGATTTACCATCACGGTGATGGCGTCGCTCCCGCCCGCGGCGAGCACTCCGATGATGACCAGGCCCGTCAAACTGGCCGGCAGGTTCGCCGTAATCGAAGTGTTGGCCCACGCCGTGGTGGTCAACTGTTGCGCTGCGGTGGAACCGGCCGGCGTCGCAACCACCTTGCAGCCGATGCACTGCGACCCGAAGCCGGCGCCGCTGATGGTGAGTGCCGTGCCGGCATTCACCGCCAGTTCGCCCGTTTCGGCCAGCGGGCCCAGCAGGTAAATCACCGGGCCCAGCTTGCAGCGCAGCGCCGAGGTGTAG
>JBEKYE010000143.1:0-10654 GCA_049511275.1 Bryobacteraceae bacterium | reverse complement strand
GCCCACGGAGCGGGCGGCATGGTCGGCCCATGAGCGATGCGCTCGCCAGCCCACGGAGCGGGCGGCATGGTCGGCCCATGAGCGATGCGCTCGCCAGCCCACGGAGCGGGCGGCATGGTCGGACCGTGTGCGATGCGCTCGCCAGCCCACGGAGCGGGCGGCATGGTCGGACCGTGTGCGATGCGCTCGCCAGCCCACGGAGCCGGCGGCATGGTCGGACCATGGGAGATGGAAATGGCGTTGATCGCAGCCGGCATAGCCGACGGCGTCGGGGTCCCTGCGTGCAGCGCGAAGGCAAACAGGAACAGAGAAAGAACTGCGACCTGCGCGAATTTGTTTTCCAAGAAGTTGCTCATGTCAAAACCATCCTATTCAAACTCAAATGTTTTCCGGACCCCAGGAGGGTTTCGGATCGACACTCGACCCCTGTTGGCTTTACCGCTATCCGAAAGCTCATGACTTCGCTCAAGTCGTCAACGAATATGTGCCGACAGACGGGACCTACTAGTACTATGAACGTCAATTGTACCAGGGCGTATAGGGTAAATACCCTAGACGTATGCTATGATTGCCATTTGAAAGGGGACAGTTAATCTATCTGGTAGGGGATTTGGGAGTCTTGGGTGTGGTCTTCAGTGTAGGCCGAAGAGCTTTCCAGGGGCCGTTCGGAGGGGTAATCGAGGCGCAAATCAGCCGAGATCTCGTCGAGCATTTCCATGGTGGCGACCTTGGTTTCCATGGCGAAACAAGTGAGCAGAAGATTGTCGCAAATGGCGTTGATCAGCCTTGGAATTCCTTGAGAACGGAATTGAATTTCTTCCATGAGCGGGCCGGAAAAGATAGTCTGTTCTTTGAGGCCGGCGCGCGCCATGCGGGAATTCATGTAGGCGACGGAATCCGCCAGGTCGAGGCCACGGAGCAGGCAGCGCAGGGCGACGCGCTGCTTGAGCTGGCGGAACTCCGGGGCTTCCAGCTTGCGGTCGAGCTCGGGCTGGCCCGCGATGATGATCTGGAGCAGCTTTCCGCGGCGGTTTTCCAGGTTGCCGAGGAGGCGAATTTCCTCCAGAACGTCCCAATCGAGGTTATGGGCCTCATCGACTATGAGCACGGTGGTGCGGCCCACGGAGGCGCGCTCCAGCAGCATGTTGTTGAGCGAGAGAAGCACTTCGGTCTTCGAATGGCGATCGCAGCGCAGTTCCAGATCGTAAGAGAGAAGCTCGAAGAATTGCTCCACGGAAAGGCGCGAGTTGAAGAGCGATGCAAAGGCGATCTGCTGGGCGTTGAGGAAGTCCCGCAGGCATTCGAGCATGGTAGTCTTGCCGGTGCCGACCTCGCCGGTGAGGACGATGAAGCCCTTGCGGCTCTGCACGCCGTAGATGAGGTTGGCCAGGGCTTCTTCGTGCTGCGAACTCCGGAACAGGAACGACGGGTCCGGGCTCATGTTAAACGGATTCTGGGTGAAGCCGAAGAAGGCGTTATACATAACTGGCTGCGAAGCGGAAGGACTCCTCGCATCTTAGCATGCAGCCGCGGGGGCGGCCAAATCCCGGAAGTACTAGCACTTTGAACCTCCCGATCTCGGGATTCGGGGCTAGGATTGCGGCGGCGGCGCCGCCGAAGGTTTGGGCGGTTTCTCGCCAGCCGGCTTGCCGGCGGCCTTGACCGGGCTGATCAGGATGTGGGCGTTGCGGCCTTCCATGCGCGGCTGGCCTTCCACGGAACCGTGCGCCGCCAGATCGCCCGCGAAACGCAGCAGCAACTTCTTGCCGAGATCGGCGTGCGCGATTTCGCGGCCGCGGAACTGTACCACGGCTTTGACGCGGTTGCCCTCGCCCAGAAAGCGGATGGCGTGGTTCATCTTGAAGTCGTAGTCGTGATCGTCGGTGTTGGGACGGAACTTGAGTTCCTTCACCTGGACCACGTGCTGCTTCTTTTTGGCGTCGTGCTGCTTCTTTTTCTGTTCGTACTGATAGTGGCCGTAGTCGATGGCCTTGGCGACGGGTGGGGTTGCCGTGGGAGCGATCAATACGAGATCGAGCCCGAGTTCCTGGGCCTTCCGCAGGGCTTGCGCGGTGGGCATGATTTCCGAGGTGCCGTCGGGGAACACCGCGCGCACTTCCCGTGCGCGGATGGATTCATTTACGTTCTCTCTGCGATTCTGCCTGCGAGGAGGAAAATTTCTGCCTGGATACATGTTATGCGAGGGGTTGCGGATTGCGGCGACGAGACAAGGGCAGAGCGCCCTGTAAAGCTCTCTGGACGAGCGGTATGGTGCGAGTGAAGGACAAGCGCAATTACGTCAGTTTTAGTGTACACCAGATCGCGGCGCGGAAGTCAAACGGCCTTTTCATCGGACGGGGTTCCAGAGAGCCGTGCGTGGTCAATCCGGTATACTCCCACACAACTGGAGGGGTAGGCCTCGATAAGATCCGGGCTTGCCGATAAGTCACACAGGATGAAAATCGGCATTTCCGGGGCAGCCTTGGGCCTGATTCTATGGCCAGCGCAGGCTGCGCCCCTGCGGCCTTCGGAAACGGAAGCGGCCCGCGAGGTGGAAAAGACCCGCACGGTGGCCGCGGACTACACCAAACGATTGCCGGACTTCATCTGCACGGAGACCATCCGGCGCTACATCCGCGTGGCGCTGCCCAAGACCTGGCAGCCCGCCGATATCCTCACCATTAAGTTGAGCTTCTCCGGCCAGGCCGAGGACCACCGGCTGGTTCAGATCAACGGGCAGCCGGCCGACGAGCCGGAGGAATCGCTCGACGGGCTGGTGAATATCGGTGAATTCGGGGGCATGCTGGAAGCCGTTTTCGGCCGCGCGACGCAGGCGGTGTTCCACTGGGAAGGCTGGAAGACGGTGCGGAACCGGCCGGCGGCGGTTTACTCCTACCAGGTGGAGAAAGCGCACTCCCTGTACATGCTGACTTTCGATCCCGGCGGATACCAGCATCGCCAGGTGGTGGCATACCACGGCGTAGTGGAAGTGGACTGGGAGAGCGGCGGCGTGCTGCGCCTGGTCTACGAGGCCGGCGGCATTCCCAAGGACTTCCCGATGCAGTACGCGCGCACGACCGTGGATTATGACTTTGCGGAAGTGGCGGGAAGGCGGTATCTGCTGCCGGTGAAGTCCGAAACCGAGACGGGGAGCGTGGTGTTGCGGGCGCGCAACATCGTCAAATTCGAGGAGTATCGCAAGTTCTCGGCGGATTCCACAATCCGTTTCGGCGACGCCGAAAAACAATAGCGGCCTCGGCCGGGCCGCTCCCACTGGCGCAGCTTTCCCATTAGCGCTAACGTATAGTGTGAATCAATCGGACGGCAAAGGACGAATTATGCAAACTGGCCTGACCCGGCGGAGTTGCTTGAAACTATCGCTGGCCGCCGCCGCAGCGTCGCGGCTGGCAGCCGACTCCACCATGGACACCAAGGGTTTCAAACTCGGCATCATCACCGACGAGCTGACCACCCAGTTGGACGCAGCCCTCGACTTCATCTCCAGCTACCACCTGCAATGGTGCGAGCTGCGCGAGATGTTCGGGAAGAACCTCATGATCTCTCCCCAGGAGGACCTGGATCGCGCCCGCGACTTGTTGGCCAAACACAGCGTCCGCGTGAGCGAGATCGCTTCCCCCATCTTCAAATGGAATTGCCCGCAGATGCCCGTCAGGGCCAACGAAAGGCACAACCCGCTCAGCGCCAACTTCACCGAGGAGGACGCGGACAAGGCTCTCGACCGCTCTTTCGAGCTGGCCCGCTTCTTCGGCACCAGCATGGTGCGCATCTTCACGTATTGGCGCGTGGAGGATCCCGCCAAAGCCTACCCCTACGTTCGCGACCGCATGGCCAAAGCCGCCGAGGCAGCCGCCAAGGCCAAAATCGTTTTGAACGTCGAAAACGAGCCTTCCTGCAATGTCGCCACCGGCAAAGAACTGGGCCGTCTGCTGAAGGAAATCAAGTCGCCCAACTTGCGCGGCGTATGGGATCCCGGCAATGCCACCATGCTGGGCGAGGTTCCTTATCCCGACGGCTACGAAGCGGTGAAGGGCCTGTTCCCCCACATGCACATCAAGGATTCCCGCAAGAACGCAAAAACCGGTAAGCTCGAATGGGCGCCGGTGGGCGGCGGTATCATCGACTTCAAGGGCCAGTTTCAGGCGCTGCACCGCGACCGCTATGAGGGAACCATGTCGCTGGAAACGCACTACAGGCGGGCGGACGGCAACAAGGTCGAGAGCACGCGCGAATCTTTGGAAGGTTTGTTTAAAGTCTTATAGAGAGGTGTGAAATGTCATTGGATTTGAATCGCCGGGATATGTTGAAAGCCGCCGCCGGCGCGGCGCTGCTTGTGCCGCAACGAGTGTTGGGCGCGAACGATCGGGTGCGGGTTGCCGTGGTCGGCCTGCGCGGCCGCGGACTCGATCATCTGAGGAAGGTGAAGGACACCCCCGGCGTGGAACTCGCCGCGGTTGTGGACATCGACGAGAACGTCATGGCGACTCGCCTTGGGGATATCGAAAGGCTCGGTCTTGGCAAGCCCAAGACCTTCGTCGATATCCGCAAGATGCTCGAGGACAAGTCCATCGACGCCATCACCGTCGCCGCCCCCAACCACTGGCATTCCCTGATGGGCATCTGGGCCTGCCAGGCCGGAAAGGACGCCTACGTCGAAAAGCCGCTCTCCCACAGTTGGTGGGAGGGCAAACAACTGGTGGCTGCCGCGAGCAAGTACAACCGCATCGTGCAGCACGGCACGCAGAGCCGGTCGAGCACCGGCGCCAGGGAAGCTATTCAAAAGCTGCGGGACGGGCTGGTGGGCGATCTCTACCTGTCGCGCGGCCTCTGCTACAAGTGGCGCGATACCATCGGCCGCAAGCCGCGCCAGGCGGTGCCGGCCGGCGTCGACTACAATTTGTGGCTCGGCCCGGCGCCCGACCGCGGTTTCACCATGAATCGCTTTCATTACACCTGGCACTGGTTCTGGGACACGGGCAATGGCGACCTGGGGAATCAGGGCATTCACGAAGTCGATACCGCGCGCTGGGGCCTGGGCGTCAAATTCCCCAACAAGGTTTCCGCCATCGGCGGCCACGTGATGTTCGACGACGACCAGGAGACGCCCAACGTCCTCAACTGCTGCTTCGAGTTCGATATGCCGGATGGCAAGCGCCGCCTCATGGAATTCGAAGTGCGCCACTGGATGACCAACCACGAAGCCGACATCGGCCAATTCGGCGGCGCCAGCGTGTTGCCGGCCGCCGGCCTGACCGCCACCGCCAAACCGGCCGCGCCCGCGCCGGCGGCCAAGCAAGCGGCGAACCTTGGCCCCGTCAGCGGCAAGCCCGGCACCATCGGCAACATCTTTTACGGCCCGGGCGGTTACCTGGCGATCCAGGAATACGAAAGCTACAAGTACTGGCTGGGTGCAAATCAGGAACCCAGTCCGGTGTTCCGCGGCAAGGAAAACCACTTCGCCAATTTCATCGATTGCGTTCGCAGCCGCAAGAAGGAAGACCTCAACGCGCCGGTCGAGGAAGGGCACATTTCATGCACCCTGGTGCACCTGGCCAATGTCTCTTACCGGCTCGGCCGCACCTTGCACTTCGATCCCAAGACCGAGCAGGTAATCGGCGACGACGAGGCCAACCGCATGCTCCGCGACGGCGACCGCGGCTACCGCCCCGGCTTCACGATCCCCGATCAGGTGTAAGCGCGGCGGGCTCCCGGCGCCCGGATCCATGACCGCCGGAAGCGGGGTTCGGACGTTAGTTGGAGGGCGGCCCCCCCCTGGTCCGCGGGGACGCCCTCGTCCCGCTGTAGGATGCGATATCGGCATCATGCAAACGCCAGCAGGCCGACGGGGGCGTCGGCCGCGAACCAGGGGGTCCGCCCTCCAACTCGCAAGGACTAGCCCGCGAGCCCCGCCACCACACCCTTCATATAGCCGAACGAATGCAGCATCCCCGGCACGGGATTGTCTTCGTTGATCTCGTACTCCAGGTTCACCGAGCCGCGATACCCGACCTTCCGCAATTGCTTGAAAATCTCGACCACCGGCATGACGCCGTCCCCCACGTCGCACTGGCTCTCCTTGACCTTGCCATCCTTCAGGTCCTTGAAGTGCATGTCCAGCAGGCGCGGTCCGGCGTTGGCGATCTCCTGGACCACGTCCGCGCCCCCGCGCATCGAATGGCCCACATCCATGCACAAACCCATCCGCGGGTCCATGCCCTTCACCGCATCCAGCACCACTTTGGGAGTCGGGAAATTCTTGTCCTCCGGGCCGTGGGTGTGGATCGCGATCTTGATGTCGAATTCCTTTGCCAGCTTCTCGATCGCCCCCAGGTTCTCGTGCAGCGGCGCCGTGACCAGCATCGGCATGCCGCACGCCTTCGCATATACGAAGTACGGCCTTAGTTCGGCCGGATTGCTCGATTTCAAATCCGTATTGCCGCCGCTCACAATCGTCAGCCCGGCCTTCGTGAAATCGCTCACCGCCTTGCTGATCTCGGCCGGCGTCGAAGTGTAGGGCAGATGAAAGTCCTTGACGCTGACCTCGGTGACTCCCAGTTGCTTGATCATTCTGATCGCCAGCCCGCGCTGGAACTCCCGCAGGGAGTACGTGGCCACCCCGATGCGGAAGCCCAACGGCGCAGCTTCGCTGGCCGCCGCCCCGGCTCGCGACCTCGCTGCCGCCAGCACTCCGACGCTGGAAATCATTTCTCGACGTGTCATACTTCGCTCTTCCTTTCTAAGGCCACATAGTATTCCCATGCATCCCTTGGTACAAGCCATTCTTGGGGCGTGGACGGGTGTTATAATCCGTTCGTCTGGCAGGGTGGCTTTGGTGGATCAGGCGGCGGGCAACGGAACGGCGGCGCGGGTTGAATCACGCGATCTCCTACAGAGGGCCGCGGCGAGCCCGCAATTCCAAAAATCCAAGCGTCTCCGGGATCTGCTCCTCTATTTGGGGGAACGCGGGCTACAGGACCCGAATTGCACTCTGCACGAACAGGAGATCGGGGTAGACGTCCTGGGGCGTCCGCCCGATTACGACACCAGCCACGACACGCTGGTTCGGGTGCTGGTATCGCAACTGCGCAAGAAGCTCCATGAGCACTTCGCGGAGGAGGGCCGCGACGAGCCCGTAATCATAGAGATTCCCAAGGGAAGCTACATCCCGGTGTTCCGGCCGCGGCCGGAGGAGTTTCCGGGGATGGAAACCGTGAGGCCGGCGCCGGCATTCGCCGCGCGGCCGCTGCTGGCGGGAATGCTGGCCGGAATGGCGCTCGTGGGACTGGCCTGGGGCACGTACAGCGCCGTGCAATCGAAGAGACAAACCAGCGCCGGTGGGCGGCCTAATGTGGAGGCATTCTGGGGACAAATCCTGGGCAACGGACAAGCCACGGATTTGGTGATGTCGGACGTCAACCTGCTGGAGTTTGAGAACCTGATCGGGCGCTCGGTGCCGCTTCCCGAATACGAGGGGCACGAATTCGACCAATTGGCGGAACAATATCTTCCAGATCCGGCTCAACGGGCGATGGCGAAGAGGTTCATCAACCGGGCGCCGACTGCCCTTCCCGACGCTCTGATGGCGCGCGATCTGGGGGCGATTGCAGCGGCCAAGCACGTGCCGCTGAACGTCGTCAGCGCCCGCGATTTATCCTCTTCCGCGGCGGCGTCGCAGAATATCGTCCTGCTGGGCAGCTTCCGCGGGAATCCGTGGGTTGGATTATTCGAAGACCAACTGGCTTTCCAGACGGATTACCAGGAAACGCCCGCCACTGTGCGGTTCATCAACCGGTCGCCGTTGCCGGGTGAGCAGGCCTGGTACCGGGCGGAATGGCGGCGGGTCGGATATTGCCGCGTGGTGTACCGGCCGAATCCCAAGCGCACCGGGATCACGATGCTGATTTCCGGTAGCGATGTGATTTCGACCGAAGGTGGGGCCCGGTTCGTAACGTCCGAGGAATGGATGCGGCAACTGCGGCAGAAATTGGGTTTGAAGGCGGGCCAGCCGTTCCCCTATTTTGAAGTGCTCTTACGCACGAGAATCGTCAACAACACCGTTCCTTCGTTCGAACTGGTGGCTTACCGGCCGCACAAGAGCTGAAGGGCGAACCAGCCAGGTTCTCGGCCTTTTAGACCAAATTCTCCCAAATTGTGGAGGCGAGCCACTGTAGCGCTACAGCTATTGGAATATGGAGGGACGGGCGCAAGGAAAACCTGGTTGCTTAACGAGAATTACTGTGAATTTCCTTTTTTCGAAGTGTGCCAGGAAATAAACTATAAGGTATTCACAGAAGAAGTCTTCGGGTAGTCTCGCCCGGAGCAATCGTGCAAGATGCAGAAAACAGGAAGGTTCTGTTGAGCGCGTAACTCGGAGCCAGAGCGAATGCTTCGGGTGTGTATGGACGAAGGCCGAACCGGGCCTTGTACCTCAGTGTAGGAAAAGGAGTTAATGACCATGTCTCGTCTACGTTTACTTTGCACCGTATCTCTGTTGATGGCTGCGGCGGCCGCAGTGGGTTGGTCCCAGGCGGTGAATGCCACGTTGCTAGGGACTGTGACAGACGCCAGCGGCGCGGTCGTGCCGAACGCTAAACTCACCGTAACGGAAACACAGACCGGCATCATCCACGCGTCGAAGTCGAACGAAAGCGGGAATTGGATTGTTCCCGACCTGCCGCCCGGCGCATATCAGGTGGATGTCGAGGCCGCGGGATTCAAGAAGGAACTCCGCAAGGACATTGCGCTGCAGGTGAACACCAGCCAGCGCGTGGACATTCAGCTTCAGCCCGGCAGCATCACCGAGACCATCGAGGTCGGAGCCACAACAGCGGTGTTGCAGACGGACCGCGCCGATACCGGCCGCAACATCGACAGCATGGTGGTAGCGGACCTGCCGGTTCTGGTCAGCAACCGCAATTATCAAGCCCTGCTGGCCCTCGTGCCCGGCACCTCGCCGCCGACCGAGGAGCACTCCCAGTTCTTTAACGCTTCGGACTCGCTGCAGACCGAAGTCAACGGGGCCCCGCGCGTGGTGAATAATTACCAAATCGAGGGCATCGACGACAACGAGCGCACCGGCTTGCTGCAAATCCTGATCCCGCCGCTCGAAGCGATTCAAACGGTGGACGTCTCAACCAGCAACCACTCCGTGGACTTGGGACGCGGCGCCGGCGCGGTCACTAACGTGATCCTGAAGTCGGGGACCAACCAGTTCCACGGCTCCCTCTACGAGTTCGTTCAGAACGGCGATTTCGACGCCCGCAACTTCTTCCAGCCCTCGGTGGCCGCTGTCCACTACAACTACTACGGCGGCACCATCGGCGGGCCGATCAAGAAGAACAAGTTGTTCTTCTTCGCCGACGTCTTGCGCACCTCGGATCACGAAGCCAACGCTAACACCGAGACGATACCGTCGCCGCTGTCGCGCACCGGCAACTTGAGCGAGGCCCTGGCTGGCTCCAACCCCGCTCCGGTTTACGATCCGCTAACCGGGAATACGACCACCGGTGTAGGAAGGACTCCATTCCCCGGCAACGTCATTCCCGCATCGCGCCTGAACCCGATCGCCCTCAAGATCCTGGCCCTGGTGCCCTCCCCGAATGAACCGTACAGCACCCTGGCGCCGTCCAACAACTACTTCGCCCTTCTGCCCTTCACCAAGGACAGCACCCTCACGGACGGGAAGGTGGACTACACCATCAGCGACAAGGACCACCTCAGCGGTCGATTCAGCTTCCAGAAGCCAGTGGTTTACCAGGCGCCCATTTTTGGCACCGCCGGCGGTGATGCCAACGGGGCCTTCGAGGGCACGGGAATTCAGAAGACCTACAGTAGCGGCATCAACTGGACCCACATTTTTACGCCCAACCTGCTGAACGAATTCCGGGTCGGCGTGGCGCACTACCACAACACGGCGCAAGAGAGCGACTATGGATCGAACGATACCACGAACCTGGGAATCCCTGGCGTCAATATCAGCCAGTTCGACAGCGGCCTGGTGGGTATCCAGATTGGCGGATTTACCAGCCCGCTGGTGGGATATTCCGCCAGTTTGCCCTGGGTCCGTGCGGAGGCCAACATCGATTTGGTTGACAACGTGACCAAGACGCACGGCAACCACACGTTTACGATCGGGTTCGATATGCGCCGCATCCGTGACGACCTGTTGCAGACGCAGACCTACAGCCCGCGCGGCGTCTACCAGTTCGGCGTTTCCCAAACGAACTGCGCGGGTAGCTGCCAGCTCGCTAACGGCACCACGAGCTCGGCGACGACCCCGAACAGCACCACTTCGTGGGCCAACGACCTGGCGAGCTTCCTGCTGGACAGCCCCCAGGCGTCCAGCACCGGCCGCGACTTCAGTGGCACGTTCCCGACTTACCGGGCCTGGTACTTCTTCCCCTACGCCGCCGATTCATGGCAGGTCAGCAAAAAGCTGACCGTGGTCATCGGGCTGCGCTGGGAAATATACCCGCCAGGCCTGCCGGCCTTCCCCGGCCAGTTTTCCAACTTCATTCCGTCGAGCAACACGCTGGTGGTCGGCGGTGTGGGCGGCAACCCCAACAATGGGGGCTTGCAAAACCACCTGAACTACCTTGCGCCGCGCTTGGGACTGGCGTACCGCTTGACGGAGAAG
>JBEKYE010000142.1:0-10664 GCA_049511275.1 Bryobacteraceae bacterium | reverse complement strand
AGTGGCCGGGTCACCGCGCAGCAGGCCTTCATCATGGGCAGCGGCCCGATGGCCACCACTTACCGGACGGTGCTGTCGTTGGCCAGAACGTCGGCGAGCGCCTGGGAGACGAAGCCTTTACGGCCGTAGGTGCCGTCATCGGTGGTGACGATGAGCTCGTCGCTATATTGGCGGAATTCCTCTTCCCAGAACATCAGGTCGCGATTGCGGAAGCCCACAATCGAGACGGTGCGGTTGCCCTGCAGTTTGTATTCGCGCAACTGCGGATAAATGGGTGCTACGCCGAGCCCGCCGCCCACCAGCAGCACCGTGCCTTCGAGCTTGCGGATCTGGCTGGGCAGGCCCAGCGGCCCGATGAAATCGAGAATGGCGTCGCCCTCGCGCAGGGTCATCATCTCGAAGGTAGTTTTGCCCACCGCCTGGATCACCACCGTGACGGTGCCGCGCTCCACGTTGAAATCTGCAACGGTCAACGGGATTCGTTCCCCACGCTCGTCGATTCGAGCCATGATGAAGTGTCCGGGCCGTGCCGCGCGCGCCACGTCGGGCGCTTGGACGTCCCAGAGGAAGGTCGACGGACCAAATTGTTTCCTACGAGTGATGAGAAACACCACACCCCCTGAAAAGAATACTATAGCAGAATTAAAGAGGAAAATACCCGATCCATCGAAATTCGGACAGTGGGACAAGCCATCGCTTTTCGTGGCCTGTCATGCCTCGTCATGCACGCAGCCCGACAGACGACGAAAAGCGATCGTCTGTCCCACCCCCGCTTTGGCCGCTACTTCTTCTTCGTGGTCTTGGGGGGCGCCTTTGTCACCGGGCAGTTATACCCCATCGACTTCAACTGGTCGCAAGCCTGCGCCGCCAGATCGTTCCTGGGATATCGCTTGATCAATTCCAGGAATTCCGAGTGGCTCTCCGTCAGCCGGCTCAAGCTCTTTAGCGCCATCCCCTTGGAGAAAAGCGCGTCGGGCGTCTTGTTGTTCTCCGAGTATTTCTCCAGCACCATGTCGAAATCCTGCACCGCAAGATCGAAATTTTTTTGCTGGCGATGGATGTCGCCAATATAGAACTGCGCGTTGGCCGCCAGATCCGTGTTGCCGTACCACTTCAAATACTGCTGATACTCCTCGAGCGCCAGTTCGTACTTCTTGCTGCCGCGGTCGCGGTTGGCGTTGGCATACAGATCCTGCGCCGAAATCGTCGGCGTCTCCGGCACGGCTGCCGCCGCCGCGTCGCCGCTTCCGGTTGCCGCCGTGGGAGGCGGCGGAGGCGGCGTCTGCAGGATTTTCACCGCGTTGTTCAGGTCCGTCATCTGCTGCTGCAGTTTCCCCATCATCCCGTTGAGGTCGGTCACGGATTGCTGCAGCGCCCGCATATCCTGGTCCATCGCGTCCAGCCGCGTGCTCAAACCCGCCACCGGCGTCACCACCTTAGCTTCCAGGTCCTTCAGGCTCTGTTGCAGGTTGTTCTGAATCACCGCGACCCCGGTATTGGACCGGTTCGACGTGTCCAGCGCCTGCTGCACCAGCACCGTCAGCGCCGACAGTTGCTTATCCTGCGATTCCTTGAGCTGCCGCACTTGCTCCTGCAGGCTGGCAACATCGCGCTGCAGTTCCTGCAACTTCGGATCCGCGGCGCGCGACCCCATGGGAGCCACCACAATCGCCATTGCCGCCACCAGGGCGCACAACATGAATCGTCGGAACATAGACCAATCTCCTCAACCGGGCGGAGCGCCGCCCTGCGGCGCGCACCCGCCCGCCATAGCCATCTGATTCTACGCTGCCGGCCCTACTGACCCGGCGAGAAATGTACCCGCCGGTTCTTCTGGTAGCAGGCTTCGTCGGCTTCCGTGCACTGCGGCCGTTCCTTGCCGTAGCTGATGGTTTTCAGCCGGTCCGGCGGCACGCCCAGCGATTGCAGGAACTCCTTGGCCGATGTCGCGCGCCGGTCGCCCAGGCCGAGGTTGTACTCGGCTGAGCCCCGTTCGTCGCAGTTGCCTTCCACCATGATGGCGGCCGCCGGGAAATCCGCCAGGATCGCCTTCAGCGCGCCCGCATCCCGCGTCAGCGCGTCACGCGCATCCGCGCGGATCTCGCTCTTGTCGTAGTCGAAGAACGCATCCTGCACGTCGGAGCTCAAGCGCTGCTCCATGGTGGCCTGCGGCGGCGGCGGCGGTGGTGGTGGCGGCGGCGGTGGCGGCGTCACCACGCTCACCGTGGTGGAAGCCGTCTGCGTGCCGCCCGGCCCCGTGGCCGTCAGCGTGTACGTGGTGGAACTGGCCGGCGATACCCGCGAATTGCCGGTCGCCTGCACCGTGCCTACTCCCTGGTTGATCGCGACCGTCGAGACCGTGCCCGATACTTCCCAACGCAACATGGAAGATTCGCCTCTCTGAATCGAGCTTGGCTCGGCCGTGAACTGCGCAATCCTCGGGGCGGCCGGCGGTGGCGGCGGCGCCGGAGTGACCACCGGCGCGGGCGGTGGCGGGGGCTGTGGCGCTGGAGCTTTCTTCTTGCAACCGTCCGCCAGCCATAACATGGAAACCGCAAGACAGATGATTGAAATCTTCCGTTTACTGAACATGAACATCGCCTCCTGTATAAACTCTCAACTATTTGCCCCAAACGGGGCTCAAGTTACTACCCTGCGTGGTGAGCTGCTGCACCTGCGTTCCATCCGCCAGCATCGACCAGATTTGGCTGCGCCCGCTGCGCGTCGACATGAACGCGATATGTTTACCGTCCGGTGCCCAACTAGGATTTTCATTCCGGCCCTCCCCGTGTGTCAACTGGGTAGGGTGGCGCGTCGCCACATCCATGAGGAAAATATTGAACGCCCCCGTGGCGAATCCTCGCGTCCAGGCAAACGCCAGCGTTTGCCCGTCCGGATGCCACGCCGGGTTGGATGCCTCCCCGGTGCCGTCGGATAGCCGGTCTACGTCCGCTCCATCCATATTCATCCTGTAAATCTGCTGCGGGCCCGAGCGGCCCGATACGAATGCAATCTCCGCCCCGGTCTTTGGATTAACCTTGGGCTCCACTTCGATGGCGCTCGACGAAGAGATGGGCCTAAGGTTACTGCCGTCCAAATTCGCCAGGTAGATCCGGCAGCAATGCCCAGTGCCCGAGGACGACGCGAAAATAATCTGCTTCCCGTCGGGCGTGAACGATGGCGTCTCCGTAACCGAAGCGCCCCGCTGGTTATAAAACCGCAGATCCCGGACCGGGTCCACCGAAAATACAAATATACCAGGATTGCCACGGGAGTAGCTGACAAATGCCAGCCTCGACCCGTCGGGAGAAATCGCCGGCTCAATCGACAGCGAATTGTAATGCGTGACCTGCTTCTGGTTCGCGCCGTCCGCGTCCATCACCCAGATTTCCTGGTTCTGCCCTTGCTTCCGCACAAAGTAAATGTGGCTTCCGAACAGCGATTTCGCCCCGAACAGCGCCAGAATGTCGGCCGCAAATTCGTGCGCCCCTTTCCGCGCCCCGGCTTCATTCAGCGGCTCGATGTATGTCTTGCCCAGCACCTGAGCGTTGGCCGGCGTGTCCCGCCGCAGATCCATCAACCAGCCGCGCAGCACGAACAGCCCGTTCTGCGCCGCCGTGTAGCCCATCACCAGGTATGTGGCCTGCGGCGGCGGCCCCGACCAGTCCGCCATCCACAATCCGCCGCCCGATTGCGGCGGCGGCGGTTGCTTCTTGCGCCCCCGCGCCGGCGGCGTGTTGTCTACCGGCGGAGGCGTCCGGAAATCCGTCGGCAGTTGCGGAACCGCCGTCGGATACAGCGTCTTGGGCACCATCTTGAAGATTCCGCCGCCGTCCAGATCGCTCCACAGAGTGCTGTTGAAAGCCCCCATGAAGTTCTGCGCCTGCGCGTCTCCGCGCAAATCCGGCAAGGCGATCGCGGGCCGTTCGCCCTTGGAGATGATCACCGAAAAATCGTGCTCCTGCGCCTTCACCACCAGCAGCACGCCCCCGAGCGCCAGCGCAATCGCCAATAGCTTCTTCGGCTTCTTCATGGATCGCCCCTATCGCTTCAACTCGAATCTCAATTCCACATCGGCCTGGCTGCGCGGGAAACCCGCCGGCAACGGCTGAAAGGGTGCGGAATCCAACACCGCGCGCTGAGCTGAAATATCCAGCGGCTCAATCCCGCTCTTTTGCGATACTCGCACGTTCGTGACCGTTCCGTCGCGCTGAATTGTGAAAGTCACCACCACCATGGGCGCCGTCATCAGCCGCGGGTTCACATCGGAGGTCTTCCAGTTGCGCGTCACCGCATCGCGGATCAGCGCGGCATAGGCCCCGTACCGCTCGCCGAACGGCGAGTTGTTCCCCACATTCACGCCGCCACCGCCGGTCATCCCGTACTGCGGCGAGTTCACCCGTTGCCCGGCGTTCGAATACAATTGGCTCTGGTCGTATTTCTGCTGATCGCGCCACTTGTTCGGTTGCGAACCGGCGTCCCGCGGCGGCTTCGGCGCCTTGTCGCTCTTCAACGCGATCGCGTTGGGCGCCGGCGCCTTCACCTTCGGCGCCGGTTTCGGCGTCGTTTTGGGCGCTTCCGGCACCAGCGACTCCGTATCGTTCGCCACCGGGTTCTGCAGGCCGCCGCGATTCGCCAGCGGAATCGTCGCCACCGGGTTCACCATCACTCCGCCCAGCCCGCCGCCGTGCGCATCGCCCATTTGCAGCCGCGATACCCGCTCCACCACCCCGGCCAGCAACAGCCCGCCAATCGCCAGGCCGTGCAGCAACACCGATCCCCAGAACGATTGCAGCAAGGGCTCCGGACGGTCCAGGATGTCGGCATGACCCGGCATGGCTAGCGCCTCTTGGCCGCCGTGTCCACCGGCTGCGTCACCATGTAGACTTGCAGCTTCCCTTCACCCAGCTCGGCCGTCACCTGCGCGATCGGGTCCCACGTCGTGTCCTTGTCCGCGCGCACGTACACGCCCTTCGCCCCCGGAAACTGCCGGCGGATGATCGCCGCCACGTCGTTGATGTTCACCTTCGCGCCGTTGAGCGTCGAATCGCCGGTCTTGTCGATCGTAATCACCGGCATCTGCTGCGCCGTGTCCTTCACGTACTTCACTTGCGGCACGTCCACCTCGATGCCGAACTCCATCACGTGCGCCGTCAACATGAAGATGATCAACAGCACCAGCACCACGTCCACGAATGGCGTGACGTTGATCTCGGAAAGCATCGACCGCCCGCGGCCTCTCCGGGACCCGAACCCCCCGCCGCCGTTCACCGACATCGCCATGTGTTTACCCTCCGAAGCTGCGCTCCGTCATATTCAGGAACTCCAGCGCGAAATCGTCCATGCGCGCCCCGATCTCCCGAATGTGGCCGCCCAGGATGTTATAGAAGACCGCCGCCGGAATCGCCGCCATCAGTCCCACCGCCGTCGCGATCAGCGCCTCCGCGATGCCCGGCCCCACTGTCCGCAGGCTCGTGCTGCCCTGCTGGCTCAGGTCCAGGAACGCCTGGATGATCCCCAGCACCGTACCCAGCAGTCCGATAAACGGGCACACCGTGGCCGTGGTCGCGAGCCACGCCATGTTCCGCTCCAGCCGCGCCAGTTCCTCGCTGATCCCCAGTTGCAGGGAACGCTCCACCGCCGTCCGGTTCGTCAGCTTGGCGTTCCCGCGCACCTGCCTTTCGACTTCTTCGTATCCGAAGTCGAACACCACCACCAGCGGGCACGGCCGGTATTGCTCGGTGGCCACCAGCACCGCTTCCAGACCCGTGGCCTTCCGGAAGGCGCGCAAAAACCGGCCGTCGGTCTTTCGCGCGTGGCGCAGCGACTGCCACTTCGAAAAAATCACCGTCCAGGAATAGATCGAAAAACAAAACAAGATTCCCAGGACTGCCAGTGTCATGGGGCTGCCCTGGATCATCTTCCAGATATCAGCTTGCAGGAGCAAGGCAGGGGGAGCTTCTAGGCTCAATTGATCTCCTATTTTTCAGCCTATCATAGAGACGCCGTCATTCCGCGAAAAGACGTGCGCCCGCTCACGAAAGCCTTTCGGCCTATATTGAGGCACTCGCGCCGGTGTTTCTTCAAATCTTCGGCCGCGCGTCACGGAGAATCGCCGCCCAGGGCGCATTGCCGCGCGAGGCGGAGTAGGCGTCTTCTTCGATGGTGAAGGCTATGTCGATGCGCGCGCCGGGGAAGAATTCGGCGCCGCGCTGGGCGAAGTTCCAGGCTTTGAGCGTCAGCGTGCGGCCGTCGCGGCGGACCGTGATGCGCAGGTGCTTCTCCTTCATCACCACCGGCTGGGCGGCCACTTCGACATCCAGCGCGGCAAATAGCGGCGGCGGATTGCCGTTGCCGAAGGGCGCCAGGGCGAACAATTCCTCCGCGACGGGATCGGTGATCTCGCGCAGGTCGAGTATGGCGTCGATATCCAGGGTGGGCTCGAAATCTCCGGCGCGCAGGCGGGCCGCGGCGCAGGCGTTGAAACGGGCGCGGAACTCGTCCACCCGCGCGGCTTCCAGGGTGACGCCGGCCGCGAACTCGTGGCCGCCGAATTTCACGAACAGATCGCGCATGGATTCCAGAGCGTCCAGCAGGTGGAAGGCCGATATGCTGCGGCCGGAGCCCTGCGCCAGGCCGTCATCGGCATTGCGGCCGAGCACGAAGACGGGCCGATGGAAGAGCTCGATCAGCCGGCTGGCCACAATGCCGAGAACGCCGCGGTGCCACTCTTCGGAGTAGTAGACCAGGGCGCAGGTGGAGGCGTCCATGGGCAAGCGTTCGCAGGCTTCGACGATGGTGGCTTGCACCTGGCGGCGCTCGGCGTTCTGTTGGTTGAGTTGTCCGGCAAGCGCGCCGGCGCGCTCCGGATCGGTGGTGAGGAAGAGCTCGATCACCGCCCGCGCGGTGTCCATGCGTCCGGCGGCATTGATCCGCGGCGCAATCTGAAAGGCTACCTGGCGGGCGCTGGGCGCGGTGTTTGGAGCGAAACCGGCAACTCCGAGCAGCGCGCGGAGACCGATGTTGCGGATGTCGCGCAGTCCGTCCAGGCCGTGCTTCACCATGACGCGGTTTTCGCCGGTGAGCGGGACCACATCGGCCACAGTGGCGATGCCCACCAGCTTGAGGAACGACCCGGTGATCTTCCGCACCCGCTCTGCCGGCCAGCCCATCGCCGCAAGCAGCGCCTGGGCGAGTTTGAAGGCCACGCCGGCGCCGCAGAGATTCTTTTCGGGATAGCAACAGTCGCGGCGATTGGGGTTGATGACGGCCAGGGCGGCAGGCAGATCGGCGTCGGGCAGGTGATGGTCGGTGACGATCACATCGATGGAGAGCGAGGTGGCGCGCCGCACCACTTCGGCGGCGCGAATGCCGGTATCCACGCTGACGATCAGGGTGACGCCCTGGGCCGCGGCGGTTTCGACCACTTCCGGCCGCATTCCGTAGCCTTCCTTCAGCCGGTGGGGCACGTGGTAGCGGACGTCGCCGCCGCAGAGGCGGATAGCGGTGATGAGCAGGACCACCGACATGGTGCCGTCGACATCGTAATCGCCGTAGATGAGGATTTTTTCGTGAGCGTGGATGGCGCCTTGGAGACGCGCCACGGCTTCAGGCATGTCGCGCAGAGTGAGCGGGTCGTGAAGCTGGTCGAGCGAGGGATGGAGAAAGCGGCGGGCGTCGCCGGGGGAAGCCAGGGAGCGGCGCGCCAGCACTCGGGCCGTGGCAGCCGAGATGCCGAGAGCCGCGGCCAGAGCCCCGGCCGTTTGCGGATCGGGAGTGGGAAGCAGCCAGCGAGCCACTAGCCGGATACCCAAAAAAACAATTTGAGCCGCCGGCGAACAGGGATCGACGCAGATGAACTATTGGCTTTCAATCTGTGTCCCTCGGCGTTCCTCGGCGGCCAAACCTGTCTCAATCACTTGCTAGTTCTTGGAAAAGTAGCCGCCCAGCGGTTCGTCGGGCTCTTCGTCGTCTTCGTCGGTGAAGCGCGACATAATCTCGTCTTCCAGGTTGAGGAAATCCTCGTACCAATCGGGCTGCAGCTCGAAGACGTACAGACGGGAGTTGTGGTCGAAGGCCAGTTCCAGCGAACAGGTGACGCCCTGGTGGACGCGGAGATCGCGCAGGCGGGAATCGTATTCGCGCCGCTCGTCGCGGCTGAGGCCCATGTCGTCGAGGTGCGACGCGAGGTCGTCGAGATCGGAGGCGTCGAATTCGCGGCAAGCGAAGACCACCAACTGTGCGCCGACCGTCCGCGCGGTTTCCAGGAACTTGTGGTAATCCGGCTGGTGTTCCACGTCCCAGAGCACCATGGTGGGATCTTCCAGCGCGCCGGCATGGCCGTAAAACACGGTCAGGCCCGACGATTCCAGGTACTCCAGGATTTCGCGTTTTAGGGTGTTGAGATTCAAATCCACTTTGTCGATGCCTCAGTCCTTCGCCAGCACCAGAATATCAGAGGTGCCGGCCAGGTCGCGGGCGGACGGCGTGACAATCGTCTTCGGCCCTATATAGATTTTACGCTTCTCGCGGATGGCGTCACGCACGTCGTCTTCACAGACTACCTTGGGGGGCTGCGGCGGCGGAGCGGATGGCGCCGCCGGATTCATGGGGCACTCCGTGGTCAGTCAGCCGGGCGTGGCGTTGGCGCGGCGGGACAGGAAACGGTCCACCACGTCGGCGGCCGCATTCGGCGCCCCCGGGCGCGCGGGCGCGGCGTGGCTGGTTTCGCAGGCGCAAGAAGGCCCGCCCGGAATGGCGGAAGCGCCGCCCGGAACGGAAGCCCCGCGGGAAGCCAGATAACGCTCCACGGCCGCCACCACCGTGCCGCGATCGATGGGCACAGCGGGGAGGGCCCTGCTATCGGGCGCGGCGTTGTAATCGAGCGGCATTTCGAAGGCCTCCTCGGGTTTGCGAACCACGTAAGCCAGGCGCTTGATGTTGATGAGGTGCTGCGGGCCGACGTTGTCGGAAGTGCTGTTGCCGGCGGCGGCGCCGCAACCCAGCGTCATGGCGGGAAAGACGTTGGTGGTGATGCCCGTGGAGCCCTGCGGCGCGGGTGTGTTGACCAATATGCGCATGGCCGGCATGCGCAGCGCGTACTCGCGGGTGTGGGCGTCGTTCTTCGAATAGATGACGGCGGTGTGGCCCATGCCGCCGAATTTCAGCAGCGCGAAGCAGGTGTCGGCGGCGCTGTTGAAATCGGGAACGAAGTAGAGCGAGAGCACCGGCGAAAGCTTTTCCGCGGAGAGCGGATGCTGCTTGCCCACGCCGGCCACTTCGGCGCAGATGATGGAGGTGTCGGGCGGCACTTCGAAGCCGGCCATCTTGGCGATCTTGGTGGGCGCCTGCCCGACGCACTGCGGGTTCACCGTCCAGTTCGGCATGATGAGCAGTTTGCCGAGCGCGTCGCGCTGCGCGTCGGTCGCGATGTAGGCCTTCTGCGCTTTGAGCAGGGCGAGGATGCGGTCGCGCAAGGAGGCTTCCGCGACGATGGCCTGTTCGCTCGAGCAGACCGTGCCGTAATCGAAAGACTTGCCGGCGACGATTTTCGGGATGGCGTCTTCCAGGTCGGCCGAAGTATCCACCAGCACCGGGACGTTGCCGGGACCCACGCCGAAGGCCGGCTTGCCGCTGGAATACGCCGCTTTGACGATGCCCGCGCCGCCGGTGGAGAGAATCACGCTGGTGAGTTCGTGGCGCATGAGCGCGTTGGTGCCTTCCAGGGTGGCGTTATCGACGCACTGGATGAGGTCCTCGGGCGCGCCGGCTTCGACGGCGGCTTGATAGAGGATGGCGGCGGTGGCGCACGTGCATTTGTGCGCGCGCGGATGCGGGCTGATGACCACGGCGTTGCCGGCCTTGAGCGAGATGAGTATCTTGTAGATGGCGGTGGACGTGGGGTTGGTGGTCGGCAGGATGGCCGCGACGACGCCCACGGGCGTGCCGATCTCGACGATCTTTTCTTCGGGGATCTCGCGGATGATGCCGACGGTTTTCATGCCGCGCATGCGGCGCGGGAGCCAGTCGGAGGCGAGCAGGTTTTTGACGTACTTGTCTTTGGCGTTGCCGTAGCCGGTCTCTTCCACGGCCAGGTCGGCGAGGCGCCTGGCATTGGCGCGCGCGGCGGCAGCCATGCGTTCCACAATCGCATCCACCTGTTCCTGGGAGAACCTGCGGTACTTCTGCCACGCCGCGAATGCCTTCTCGACCTTGGTGCGGACCTCCTGGATCGAGAGAAGGTCTTTGTCCGCGAGCATCGGACGTTACTTCTTCAGGCCGCCGGTGGGCAGGATCTTTTCGACCTCTTCGTGAGGGCGGGGGATGACGTGGACGCTGATGAGCTCACCGACGCGCCGGGCCGCGGCTGCACCCGCGTCCGTAGCGGCTTTGACCGCGCCGACATCGCCGCGGACAGTGATACAGACCAGGCCGGCGCCGACGAATTCCTTGCCGGTCAGGATCACGTTGGCGGTCTTGACCATGGCATCGGCGGCTTCGATGGCGCCTACCAAACCTTTTGTTTCAATCAGGCCAAGGGCCTCCATCATTTGTCCTCCAGGGTTGCGGTGAAATCACTACACTAGCACAAATGAGGAGTCAGAAGTCAGGAGTCAGGAAGTCAGAATGCGGGCCCGTTGCCCGCCGGGCGTAACAGGGTAATC
>JBEKYE010000141.1:0-10729 GCA_049511275.1 Bryobacteraceae bacterium | reverse complement strand
ACCGCGGCGAGCCTTCCCCCTACCAGTGGCCCAACATCAGCTCGCAGTACGGCATTATCGATACCTGCGGCTTTCCGAAGGACAGCTTCTTCTACTTCCAGGCGTGGTGGAAGTCCCAACCCACGCTGCACCTGTTCCCGCACTGGAACTGGCCCGGGCTGGAAGGCCAGGAAATCGCGGTCTGGGTGTACTCGAACCTGGAACGCGTGGAGCTGTTCCTCAATGGCCAGAGCCTCGGCGCCAGGGATATGAAGAAGGATTCGCACCTGGCGTGGAACGTCAAATACGCTCCCGGCGCAATTGAGGCGCGGGGATACAAAGACGGCAAGCAGGTGATGACGGCGAAGCGCGAGACCACCGGGCCGGCGGCCAGGCTGGTGCTCGCAGCCGATCGAAAAGACATTTCGGCCGATGGCGAGGACGTGGCGATGTTCGCCGTCGAGGTGCAGGATGCCCAGGGCCGCTCGGTGCCCGTAGCCGATAACCAGGTGAGTTTTCAG
The DNA here is from genome assembly GCA_049511275.1 of Bryobacteraceae bacterium. GTDB lineage: Bacteria > Acidobacteriota > Terriglobia > Bryobacterales > Bryobacteraceae > PALSA-129. The sequence continues at coordinate 10,229 of JBEKYE010000141.1, read as the reverse complement.
GTCTCCGGACCGGGCAAAGTGATCGGCGTCGGAAACGGGGACCCGACCAGCCACGAACCCGATCCGGGCAGTTCGCGTAAAGCCTTCAACGGTCTTTGCATGGCCCTGCTGCAATCCACCAAGGCGGCCGGAAGCATCACCGTGGAGGCATCCTCGCCCGGATTGACCGCGTCCAGCGTCACGATTTCCTCGAAAGCCGTGAAGCTCCGGCCCCAGGTGCCGGTTTGGGAGCGCGAGGTCCCGGCGGGCGAGGGCATCACGGGCCTGTGGAGACCCGCGCCTGCATCTGCTCCCGCGGGCGCCGGCGGCGGCGGCTTTGGCGGCGGAGCCGGCCAGGTCTTCACTTTCCGGCAGAGTGGGAATTCGCTCACTGGAACCGTGGAGGGCGGCGCCGCACCCATTGCTATCGAAAATGGAAAAGTGGATGGCGTCAGCATCTCCTTCAACGCCGCCAACGCTGTCTACGCGGGAACGCTGAAAGGAGACCAGATCGAACTTCAGCGCAGCGGCGGCGCTCCCGGTGGCCGGGGAGGACGCGGCGCCCCCGCCGAGCCCGCCGGGCCGCGCCCTGCCGTCGGCCCGCCGCCCGACGGCTCAGACCCGTCGTCCGCCGCTTTCGTCGGCCTTGGCAGAGGTGGCGCCGGAGGGCGGGGTCCGCAACCCCCCGCGCCGATAGTCCTTCAAAGAGCGAAGCGGTAAGACCCAATCAGAGCCGCGACCGTCAGGGAGCGTTTGCCCCCACGCTTAATTAATGTTCGTGAGCCCTCGAACACGCTGATCGCATCGCCCCGCCCGCCGCAAACCACGGGAAAACATTGGTAGGCCCGGCTGGACTCGAACCAGCGACCCTCAGCTTAGAAGGCTGATGCTCTATCCACCTGAGCTACGGGCCCGCGTTTTCAATAGCTTGTTGGTACCAGTGTAGCTGCAAGGCTTTTGAGGGTGCAATCGAAGGTAGTGTCCCAAGTTTTGCCTCGTCGGGGGAATTTGTGGGATTTGATTAGGTCCTTTTCCCACGCCAGCCGCGAGCGCGGCCAATCCAGACCGCGGCAGTAGGGTGAATCTGTTCCGGGCCCCGCGGCTTCCATTTTGATGGCATACTTCGTTCATGTCATTCCGCTTCCGGTGCGCGGCCGCTCTGATCGCGATTTGCTCTCTGGGGTCACTCTTCGCCCTCGCCCAGCAAACGAATACGGCATTCGTGGCGGAGACCTGGCCGTGGAAACCACCGGATGGCGCGGTCTATCCGGGGCGCGAATGGCAGAAACTGAAGTCGCCGGCTGAGGCGGGATTCTCGGTGGCCAAGCTGGAAGCGCTGCGCGGGTGGTTGAAAACGCAGAACACTACCGGTCTGATGGTGGTGGTGGGCGGCTATCTGCTCTTCGATTACGGCGACCTGGCGCACGTGACCAAGACGGCCTCGGTGCGCAAGAGCATCTTGGGAATGCTGATGGGCAACTATGTCGCCGATGGCAAGATCAACCTGCACAAGACGGTGAAGGAGCTCGGACTGGAGGACATGTGGCCGTTCCTGCCGATCGAAGAGGGCGCGCGGCTGGAGGATCTTCTGCAGTCGAAATCGGGAATTTATCTGGACGCCGACCCATGGGCCAAGCGAGGCGCAAACGCTCCGGGCACGGTGATGCATTACAATAACTGGGATTTCGACGCGGCCGGCACGGCATTCGAGAAGGCCACGGGACGCGATATTTACGACGCACTGGAGACGGACCTGGCGCGTCCGCTCGAAATGCAGGATTTCGATCGGGCCAGGCAGAAGAAGAATCAGACGGGTCCGGAAGAAAAGATCTCGGTGCATCCGGAATATGCGATCTATTTATCAACGCGCGATATGGCGCGGCTGGGTCTGCTGATGCTGCGCGACGGCAAGTGGAAAGACAAGCAGCTGATGCCCCGCAATTGGGCGTCGTATCTGACCACGCTCTACACGCCGGCATCGCAGGTAGGGCCGGAGTGGATGCGTCGAGAGTTGAATTCCGGTCCGATGCGGTGGGGTTACGGCGCGCTGTGGTGGGTATGGGATCAGCCGCGAGGATCGAATCCGGCGAGTTGGACGCAATTCACCGGCGCATTTTCTGCCATGGGAACGGATGGCCAGTACATCACCGTGATTCCAACGGTCGACATGGTAGTGGCGCACATGAACTACACGATCATGGAGCCACCGGAGAAAGACGTCACCGGGTTCCAATACCAGACGATGCTGCAGATGATTCTGGACGCGCACTGCGGCGAGCCCGGCTGCAAGTAGAAGCGGCGCCGATTAGCGGTGAAAGCTGGGGCCACTTCCGAGGATCCGTGGCCGCGGCGAAGTGACGGTGCGCAAGGCATCGGCGGAAGATAAAGCGGCGACGACGAAGGAAGATACGAAGTCGCTGAAGAAGATCGAGCAACTCAAAACGGAAATGCCGCCTTAAAAACCCGCTGCGCGCCGCGATCTATCCCGCGCCCGGCCTGACACGCGAATTCACATGCACGTGCGCAGCACGGCCGGCGATCGCGGAGCCTCTTGCAGGTATTGTTCCGCCACGCGCAGGGCGTCCAGCCGGCATTGCGCGTGAGTCCGCGCCAGAGCCACCGTGCGGCGCGACCATTCGAGCAGTTCGCGGGCTTCCTCCATGCGGGCCCGGGTGCAGACGCCGCGCGAGATTTCGCCTTCGAGCAGCCTGGCGTATTCGTTCCACAAGCCCGTGGCGCGGAGGAAATCTCCGGAGGCCACGGCCCGTCGGATGGCTGCGGTGCGCGCGGATGTCATAGGCTACTCGTTCGCGTACATCTGGTCGGCCGTCTGCATGGCGGAAAACATGCTGGTCAAGTAGGAGTACTGCTGCTCCATGGTGGAGATCGCCGCGTCCGCCTGCGCCATCTGGTTCTGGAGCTGCGTTTGCAGATTCGACACCTGCGTCTGCTTGGCGCTGATGGTCGTCCCGAGGGCGGAGATTTGCGACGTCAAGTCCGCCTCGGTGGTTTTGATCAGGCCGGTGGTGGGATCTTCCAGGCTGGTCATCGTATTGGTGGCGGCCTCCAGAAACCCGCCGCCGGTGGCCGAGCCGAGAAACGTGTCCACTCCCGATGAGTTGCCGAAATCGGTCGACAGCAGGGTCGTCTCGGTGTAGGTGAGTTGGCCGTTGGCGCCCAGGTCCAGCCCCAGGTTGTGCAGGTTCCCGATGCTGTCGCTCGAGCTATAGGTGGAAATACTGGCGAGCGCCTGGGAAAGGCTGTTGACGATAGCGTTTCCTTGCAGCGGACCTCCGGTTTGACCGCGCTGGTTGTCCAACTCCGTGGCCGCCGCATTGTAGGCACTGGCGAAGGTCGAAAGCGCGGAGTCCAGCGCCGAGGTCGAGCGCGTCACCGTAATGTCCACCGGCCCGGTGCTGGCCGCCAGCAGGTCGACGGTCAGCCCAGTGGCGATGGTCACCGTGCTCGTAGTGCTGTACACGTTCGCGCCGGAGTTGTCGACTTGGTATTCGGCTTCTTCGCCCGGCGGCTGCTGCTGGGTTTGCAGGCTGTTTCCCGAAGAGTCCTGGATATCCAGGGTGTTCGGGCCGAGCGAAGTGCTTTGCAGGGAAATTTCGTATTCCGGGCTGGCGGTCGAACCCACGTTGACGGCCGTGGCGTTCACCATGTTGCCGAATTGCGAATTGATGGTCGAGGCCACCGTGGCCGCGCTGTTGTCCGAGGGCGTGAAGCTGTAGCTTTGGCTGCCTACCACCAGCGAATAGGTCGTGGGATTGCCCGGCGGTTCGGCCGTGGAGACCCAGGGATTCGTGCTGAGACTGCTGGCATAGCTGCCGGGATTTATAACATTGATGGAATAGACGCCTTCCGCGACTCCGTCCGACACCGAGGCGCTCACCGCCTTGGGGTCCGAAATCGTCGTCTGGAAGGAGGATCCGCTCATGGCGTCGGAAATCCCCTGGATGGCGCTTTGCAACGCCGCGAACTTGCTGTCCACGGTGCTTAACTCGTTGGACTGGTTGGTCAGCGTGGTCTGCTGGTCGGTCAACAGCGTGATGGGCATCGACGCGATGGCTACCGCGCGGTTGATCACGTTCTGAAAATCCTGCGAATAGGCGCTCGTACCCGTGAAAATCCCCGTCGGGCTGGAAGTCGAGCTGCCGCTCCCGGACGAACTGCTGCTGCTGTCGATGCCGTTGCTGGTCGTGGTGGGCAATGAACTGCCGATAGTCCCCATATCTGAAACTCCAGGCCCGAACTCCAGGGCCGGACAGCAGTCTTATCGTCCTGTCCGGCCCGAAACTTTAGGCGCCTGCTTCTCCCCCAAATACTCCGCCAGAAACTGCCTCTGCTGTTCGCGTAAGCCACGCCCGGCCCGGCCGTCGACCGCCGAGGAACTGCCATTCCCGGCCCGCCCTGCCCCTCCCGCTACCAGATATAATGGCCGCCAGTATGCGCACTCTTCTCCTTCTGCTCTCCTTTTCCGCGGCCGCGTTTTCGGCCGGCGTTCCTTACCTCGGCGAGCCCGCGCTCTGCCCCACCCGCCCGGAAATCGCCTTCGTCTCCGGCGGCGATATCTGGGTCGCTCCCTCCAGGGGCGGCGAAGCCCACCTGCTTATCTCTCATCCCGCCGAGGAATCCCGCCCGCTCTATTCGCCCGACGGCTCCAGGCTGGCCTTCGTCTCCACCCGCACCGGCAACGGCGATATCTACATCCTCACCTTCGCCACCGGCGACCTCAAGCGCCTCACCTTCGACGACCGTCTCGATCAGCTCGACTCCTGGTCGCGCGACGGCCAGTGGATCTATTTCTCCAACGGCACCAACGACGTCGGCAACAAGAATGATATCTATCGCGTCAGCTCCGACGGCGGCACTCCCATGCCCGTCTCCGCCGACCGCTTCACCAACGAGTTTCAGGCCGCCCCCGCGCCCGATGGCGCCACCGTCGCCTTCGCCGCCCGCGGCAATGGCGACGCCCAATGGTGGCGCCACGGCCACAGCCACCTCGACGAATCCGAAATCTGGCTGCGCAGCGAAGGCTCCCCCGCCACTTACGAAAAAGTGGTCGATCTCAACGGCCGCAACGCCTGGCCCATGTGGATGCCCGACGGCCACCAGCTTTACTTCATGTCCGACCGCTCCGGCGCCCAGAATATCTGGACCGTCACTCCCGGTGGAAAACCTCGCCAGGTGACCAAATTCACCGATGGCCGCGTTATCTGGCCCACCATTTCTTATGACGGCAAGGCCGTCGTCTTCGAACGCGATTTCAAAATCTGGCAGCTCGATACCAGGACCGGCGAGGCTTTCCCCGTCCCCATCACCTTGGTCGGCTCCGTCGCCACTCCCGAAATCTCGCACCTCTCGCTCAACACCTTCAACGATCTCGCCGTCTCCCAGGACGCTCGCAAGGTCGCTCTCATCGCCCACGGCGAAGTCTTCGCCGCTTCCGCCCGCGATGGCGGCAACGCCTTCCGCGTCACCTCCACGCCCGGCCCCGAAACCCAGGTCTCCTGGGCCCCCGATTCCACCCGCGTCGCCTACCTCGGCCAGCGCGACGCCGTCACCCACGTCTTCCTCTACGACTTCATCCACCACGCCGAAACCCAGTTGACCAGGGACCCGCTGCCCGATCAGGCTCTCAAATTCTCGCCCGACGGCAAGTCGCTCGCCTTCATTCGCAACCGCAAGGAGCTCCGCGTCATCGATCTCGACTCCAAACAGGAGCGCCTGCTCGTCTCCGGCTTCCTCGGCTCCTACGCCTGGGCTCCCGATAACCAGTGGATCGCCTGCGTCGACGCCGGCGATCGCGGCCTGCGCAATATCTACGTGGTCGCCGCTTCCGGCGGCGCCGCGCGCCAGGTCAGCTTCGTCCCCAACTCCAACATCGGCTCCGTCGAATGGAGCCCCGACGGCAAGTTCCTCATCTTCGAAACCGGCCAGCGCACCGAGATCCCGCAGCTCCTGCGCATCGATCTGGTTCCCAAACAGCCCAAGTTTTCCGAAGACCGCTTTGACGATCTGTTCAAGCCCGAAACTCCCGCCGCCCGCGGCGGACGCGGCGCCGCAGCCGCCAATCCCGATGCCGATGTCGCCGCCGGTGCCGGCCGCGGCTCCCGCGGCGCGGCCGCCGCCTCCGCCCCCGCCGAGCCCAAGCCGCCCGTCAAAGTCGAGTTCGAGTTTGACCACATCCGCGAGCGCCTCACCGCCCTCAACACCGCCGGCATGCAGGTCGCGAACCCCGTCATCAGCCCCGATGGCAAGTGGCTGCTCTATTCCGGCAGCGCCGGCGGCCAGAACAACCTTTATCTGTATCCCCTCGACGAGGAGGCCGCCGGCCGCGGTGGACGCGGGGCAGCCGCTCCCCCCGGCGGCGGCCGTGGCGGCGGTGGCCCCGCGCATGCGCTCACCAGCACCTCCGCCATGCGCACCCACGCCCAGTTCTCCGCCGATTCCCGCGACGTCTTCTTCCTCGAAGCCGGCCACGTCACCGCCATCGGCGTCGAGAACCGCCAGTCCCGCTCCATTTCCATCGATGCCGAAATGGATGTCGATTTCAACACCGAAAAAATCGCCGTCTTTGAAGAAGCCTGGGCCGCCCAGCGCGACCGCTACGCCGATCCCCACTACAACGGCGCCGATTGGAACGCCGTGCGCAAAACTTACGCCCCGTTGATCGAAGGCGCCCGCACGCCCGATGAAATGCGCGCCATCCTCCGCCTCATGATCGGCGAGCTCAACTCCTCCCACTCCGGCATCTCCGCTCCGCCCCCCGCCGCGGCGGCAACCGGCGGCGCGGGCCGCGCGAGCGGCGTCGGCCAGCTCGGCCTCACCTTCGACCGCGCCGCTTACGAAAGCTCCGGCAAGCTCAAGGTCACCGAAGTCCTGCCGCACTCCCCGGCCGAGCTGGCCAAGATCCAGCCCGGCGAGGAACTCCGCTCCGTCGACGGCGTCCCGACCGGCGCCCACGTCTCGCTCGACGAGCTCCTCGATCACAAAGCCGGCAAGCGCGTGGTGCTCGATATTTCCGGCCGCTCCGTCACCGTTCAGCCGGTGGCCTCGCTCGCCGACCTCATCTATCGCAAGTGGGTCGAGGACAACCGCGCCTACGTCGCCAAAATCAGCAACAACCGCCTTGGCTACGTTCACATCCGCGATATGTCCGAAGGCTCGCTCACCCAGCTCTACCAGGATCTCGACTCGCTCAACCGCTCCCGCCAGGGCGTCGTCATCGACATCCGCAACAACAACGGCGGCTTCGTCAATGCCTACGCGCTCGACGTGCTCGCCCGCCGCCCCTATCTCACCATGACCGATCGCGGCGGTCCGCCCGCATCCGCCCGTACCGAGCTCGGCCAGCGCTCACTCGAGTTGCCCACCATCCTGGTGGTCAACCAGCACTCCCTTTCCGACGCCGAAGATTTCACCGAAGGCTACCGCACCCTCAAACTCGGCAAGGTGGTCGGCGAACCCACCGCCGGCTGGATCATCTACACCGGCTCCGTCACACTCGTCGATGGCACCACTATGCGCATGCCCGAGACCCAGATCACCGGCGCCGACGGCAAGAACATGGAGAACAATCCGCGCCCCGTCGATATCGCCGTCACGCGCCCCATTGGCGAGTCCTACACCGGCAAAGACTCCCAACTCGACGCCGCCGCCAAAGAGCTGCTCGCCGAGATCGACAAAAAATAGTGGCCCGCTTTTCGTCCCTTATCACCGCCGTCGACGCGCACGCCTGCGGCGAGCCCGGCCGCGTCATCACCGGCGGCGTCCTGGACGTCCCCGGCCGCACCATGTTTGAGAAGATGACGCATCTCGCCACTCACGCCGATCACATCCGCCTCCGCATGCTGCGCGAGCCCCGCGGCTATCCCGCGGCCTGCTGCAACCTCATCCTTCCGCCCGCCAACCCGGAGGCCGACGCCGGCTTCGTCATCATGGAGCAGACGGAGTATCCGCCCATGTCCGGCACCAACACCATCTGCGTCGTCACCGTGTTGATTGAAACCGGCATGGTGCCCGCGGCCGAGCCCATCACCCGGCTCAAACTCGATACCCCCGCCGGCCTGGTCGCGGTGGAAGCCGAAGTCGCGAACGGCAAGGTCCGCCGCGTCACCTTCCGCAACGTCCCGGCCTTCGCCACGCACCTCGATGCGCCTCTCGAAGTCCCCGGCCTCGGTGTCGTCGCCGTCGACATCGCTTATGGCGGCATGTTCTATGTGATTGCCGACGCCGCCGCGCTGGGTTTCCGCCTCACTCCCGATGAAGCCCGCGACATGGTCCGCACCGCCGAAATCATCCGCGCCGCCGCGCGGGAGCAACTCCCCGTCTCCCACCCCGAGAACCCCGCCATCTGCGGCGTCTCCATCTCCCAGATCTCCGGCGAGCCCTCGCGTCCCGGCGTCCACCGCAAGAACGCCGTCGTGGTGTCCACCGGCACGCTCGCCGGTGTTCTCGACCGTTCCCCCTGCGGCACCGGCACCTGCGCCAAGATGGCCGTCCTGCACGCCAAAGGCAAGCTCCCGCTCCACCGGGATTTCGTCCACGAAGGAATTCTGGGCACCACCTTCACCGGCCGTCTCGTCGAGGAAACCCAGGTCGGCCCCTACCGCGCCGTAGTCCCCACGCTTTCCGGGCAGGCCTGGATCACCGGTTTCGCGCAATACGTGCTCGACCCCGAAGACCCGTTCCCCGAAGGCTTCACGGTCGGTGATATCTGGTAATCGCGCCGATCTCCGGCGCTCAGGAGGGCGGACGCCCCCGTCCGCGCGCGACCCCCCGGTCGCGCTCTTGCTATCTGGTATAGCCCGCCGTCACTTCCGCGCCGTCACCGTGATCTCGATGTGCGCCGCCGGCAAGGCCAGCTTCGTCACGCCCACCGTCGTGCGCGCCGGCCGCGGCTCGGCAAAGTACTTGGTGTAGACGCCATTCATGTTGGCGAACAGGTCCATGTCGGTCAGATAGATCTGCACCGATACCACGTCCTTGTAGGTCATGCCCGCGCCGCGCAGCACCAGTCCGACGTTTTCCAGGCACATCTTGACTTCGGTTTCGAAATCCGCCGGAACTTCCCTGGTCCGCAGGTTTTGGCCCATCTGGCCGGAGATGTAAAGGGTTCCATCCACCAGCATGCCGGGGCTGTACGGTGGCGCCGCGGCCCCGCGCGCCGGCACAAACTCCGGCGGCACGATCGCTTTTTTGGCGGCCGGTAAGAGCGTTGCGCCCGGAATGGCCGTCAGCAGCAGCACGCAAAGAAGTCTTCGCATGACTGCCACTGTATCATTCGGACGCCGCCGGGTGGCCCGTGCCCTCCGGTCCTATAGCATCGCGTCGCGCGTCAACTGGCAGAAGTGCTCTTCCAGGCGTGTCCTCAGATAACGCCGGCGCAACTCCAGGAGCACTCCCGCCCAAACCGCCAGTCCCAGGCAAACGCCCGAGAGAATTGTCACGATGTCCATCACGCTTCCCTCTTTCCCTGATTCAAGAATCTGCGATTTGGTCGGCTGAATCCAGTCATTCTCGTACCACCCAGGTAATGTCGGCAGGTACTACGCTCGACGAGCCTGCCACCGCCCCTTCACAAAGCGCGCGGTTGTCTGCAATACCACTAGCGCCAGGTAGCCAAACAGGCATACGAAAAATGGTGTTGTCGCGCTATCCATTGTTAGCCTTCTTCCGTTGTACAAATATGACCCAACTCCCCCTTCGGAGTCGAGTCATGCTCGTACCCCCGTAGTAACAGGCCTCTCATTTTGGTATCGGTAGGACCCCTGGGCCTGCACTATAGTGGTTCTTGGTGCCCCGATGAGCCCGCCTTCCGCCCACAAACTCCGCTCCATCCTTTCCCAGAGCGGTTGGGAGAAGGCCACCCAGATCCTCCAGAAGCTGGACCCCGCGGTGGCCGCCGACGCGCTCCTCGACGTCCCTTTCGAGGAGCAGCGCGAGCTCTACCGGCGTCTTCCCATTCCCTTCGCCGCCTCCCTCACCGCCGAGTTTCCTTACTACCACGCCTACGTCCTGCTACACTCCCGCCCGCTCGACGAGATGAACCAGATCCTCGACCACATGAGCGTCTCCGACAGCCTTCAGTTCATCGAGCAACTGCCTGAGGACGCCTGGGGCCACTTGATCAAGGAGATGGCCGAAAAGCCCGCGCCCGCCGCCCCCGTGGAGGCGCCCGCCCCCGCCGTCGAGCCCATCATCGAAGCCCGCAAAATCGAGAAATCCTACGAGCGGCCCGA
>JBEKYE010000140.1:0-10809 GCA_049511275.1 Bryobacteraceae bacterium | reverse complement strand
ATCGGCATCGAGCCGGACATACCGGTGGCGGATCTGCTCCGCCGCGCCGTCGGTAAGCTTAGCTGCATGTGCACCGTCGGCTGAGATCTTCCACAGGTCGAACTTGTCGTAGAGAATCACCTCCGCGTCGTTCTTGGTCCAGCCGGCGACGCCGAACGGCGGCTTCTGCTTGACGGCTTCGTCCGACTCGCGGTCTATGAACGAGGTCTTGATATTCCTGGTGATATCGACGGCCGCGCGGGTGGCGACTTCCACCACCCAATAATGGTCGTTCTCGAGATAGATGAGGTAGCGACCGCCGGGACTCGCCTGCATGTAACGGTCGTCGGCCAGCTTGTCCTTGATCTTGGTGCGTTGCCCGTTGGCCGTATCGACGAGGTAAATATCGGCCGCCGGGCGGCCGATGCTGCGGTCCATGGCGTACTCTTTCCACTCCTCCGCATAAGCCAGTTTGCTGTGTTTGAGAGGGGTCACCTGCTCGGTAATTTCCTCCTGGCTCAACTGCACCAGGCTGCCGGAGTCGACGTTCCATGCCGCCAGCATGAACCGGCGTCCGTTCTGAGTGGCATTCTTCACCTGGTGCGCCATGACCTCGGTGTCGCGCCAGTGCCAGACGTCCACCGCGGGCACGTCGTCGGCCGCGGCAGTCGAGCTGTCGCCCGCGCCGTCGCCGGCGGCGTCGACAGTGGCGCCGGCCGACCCCGCCGTACCACCCCGGCCGGGACGTTTGGGAGCGGGTGGCTTGTCGTACCAATCCGACAGTCCGACGAAGATGGCGGCGCCATCATCCGACCACGAAGGACGCCGGAACGTCACGGTGCGGAGGCCCGCCGGGAGTTTTGAATCGGCAGTGGGATCGTAGGCGAGTGCCGCTTCCGATGGCTCGCCCAGATGCTTCCAGGCCATGACGAGGTAGGTGGGTCCGTCATGCTTGTCGTCGGTTTTGGATTTCAGCGCGGCCAGGTCCGTGCTGTCCTTGCGCCAGGCCAGGTTGCTATAAGTGGATGCGGACGAATCGAGCACTTTGAGCGACCCGGCCTGCGCGTCGAAAAGCTGGATCGCGTTGCCGGTCTTCTCGCCCGTGGAAATGGCCATGGCGAGCAGCGTTCCGCGATGCTTCTCATCCTGCCATGCGAACTCCGACACGTTGCCGAATGCCGTGTCGCGGCCGGTGGCGAGTTGGCGCAGAACGAGGGTGCCGCCGGGCGTATCGTCATCCGCGCCGGCCGCGCCGCCCCGCCCGCCGCGGCCACTGCCGCCTCCGCCCGCTCCGCCGCGTCCGGCAGCGCTACCCGCGGCGCCCGCGCGTTGCGGCGGGTACTGCCGCATCGCCAGCCAGGCGCCGGTCGGGCTGAAAGAGAACGCTTCGATGTCGTCAATCACGGTCTGGTCGCCGGTGGCGAGGCTCATGATCCCGAGCTTGTTCTGCACCGGGCGATTGTCGGCGCGCATGCGGTCGGCCTGCGTCTCCGAGTATCCGATGCTGTAGGCGAGCCACTTCGAATCGGCCGAATAGGCGGCCTGCGTCCCGAATGCCGCGGTCTTGGTGGTTTTGGCGGCGATGTTGGTGACGCGCAGCTCGTTGTTGCCGTTCGAGCGATTGATGCCGTAGGCCAGCCACTTGCCGTCGGGCGACAATCCGCCGGCGCCGGCGCCGCCGCCGCGACCGCCGCCACCGCCGGCCTCCACCAGCGTTTCCCACTGGCCATAATCGGCGGGAGCGGGGGGAAGTTTCGTCTGCGCAGTGAGACTGCACGCAAGGAAGAGCACAAGAAGCGTTGGGCGCATCACACAAAAGTATCACAAAGAGAAGAGACCTCTTGCGGGAGGCGGCGGCGGAGTCGTCACTGAGCCAGACCTGCCCGGATCTGGTCTTCGGCATAATCGGAAGAGGCCGGTCACTTCAGCGGTGTGCGCGTGATACGGCCAAGTGACGTTAGGCACATGAAGGGGACTTTCCTGGCACAATTCTTTCCGAGCGCCAGATCATCCTGGAACTGCCGGAGTAGTATTTTTGCCGAAACGATATACTAGATTCCGGGAATTGCGAATCCTGAAGGAGGTTTTTTCGGATGACTCGACGTCTGGCGCTGTTGCCTTACTTGGCTGCCCTGGCAGTCCCCGGCTGGGCTTCCCCTGACCAACCGCTGCTGATACGGCATCCCACCGTCAGCCTGGACAAGATCGCCTTTTGCTACGCCGGCGATATCTGGACGGTGGGCCGCGATGGCGGCGATGCCCAGCGGCTCACTGCCGGCGTCGGCTCTAAATGCGACCCCTACTTCTCGCCGGACGGGCAGTGGATCGCCTTCACCGCCGACTACTATGGCAACCCCGATGTCTTTGTCATCCCCGCCGCCGGCGGCGAGCCGAAGCGCCTCACCTGGCATCCTGCCGCCGATGTGGCCGCCGGGTGGAGTCCGGACAGCAGGCGTGTTCTGTTCTCGTCCACCCGCACCAGTTCCACCGATCCACCCAAATTGTTCACCGTGCCGGTGGAGGGTGGATTTGCCACCGAACTGCCGCTGCCCATGGCGTCAGGCGGTGCGTTCTCCCCGGATGGTTCGAAGATCGCTTACACGCCGAAGTTCCAGTGGCAGGACGCGTGGAAGGGTTATCGCGGCGGCCAGACCATGGCCATCTGGATCGCTTCGCTGGCGGACTCTCGCATCGAGAAAATTCCGCGTACCAACTCGAACGACTTCGATCCCATGTGGGCCGGCAACAAGGTCTATTTCCTATCCGATCGCAACGGTCCCGTCAGCCTCTTCGTGTATGATACCGAGACCCGCAAGGTCTCCGAAGTGGTGAAGAACGGCGGACTGGACTTCAAGTCTGCCTGCGCAGGCCCCAACGCCATCGTGTGGGAGCAGTTTGGCTCGCTGCACCTGCTGGACACGCGCTCCGGGAAAAGCAAGGCCATTGAGGTGCGCGTTCCCGGACAGTTTGCCGAGGTGCTGCCGCATTTCGAGAAGCTGGCGGCCAACCGCATTCTGAGCGCCCGGATTTCACCGACCGGTGCGCGCGCCGTGTTCGAGACGCATGGTGAAATCGTCACGGTGCCGGCCGAGAAAGGCGACATCCGCAACCTCACCAACAGCCCCGCGGTGGCGGACCGCGACCCAGCATGGTCGCCCGACGGCAAGCGCATCGCCTGGTTTTCGGACGAAACCGGAGAGTACGCGCTGCACATCCGCGACCAGAACGGCTTGGGCGATGTGACCAAGATCGACCTGGGCCAGCCCTCGTCGTATTTCTATTCCCCCGTCTGGTCGCCCGACAGCAAGAAGATCGCCTACACCGACAAGCGCCTCAACGTCTGGTACGTGGATGTGGACAAGGGCACGCCTGTCAAGGTCGATTCCGACCTGTACGACAGCCCTTTTCGTTCGCTCGATCCAGCATGGTCGCCCGACAGCAAGTGGCTGGCCTATACCAAACAGCTCAAGAGCCATTTGCACGCCTTGTATTTCTACGAGCTGGCGACCGCCAAGGCGACCCAGATTACCGACGGACTCAGCGACGCCCGCTTCGCCGATTGGGATAAAGGCGGAAAATATTTCTACCTGACGGCCAGCACCAACGTGGGACTTTCGGCCAGTTGGCTGGACATGTCCAGCATCGACCGGCCGGTTACGCGGAACGTCTACCTGGTAGTGCTTTCGAAGGACGACCCGTCGCCGCTGGCGCCGGAGAGCGACGAGGAGAAGTCCGGGGATTCCGCCAAGGCCGACGGATCGAAGGAAGGCGCGGTGCCCGCGAAAGATGGGAACAAGGCTGCCGAAGCCGACAAAAGCAAAACGGGCGAGACAGCCGAAGATAAGAAAGACAAACCCAAGGAACCGCCGACCGTAAAGATCGATTTCGACGGCATCGGCCAGCGTATCCTGGCCCTTCCCGTTCCCGACCGCAATTACGTCGGCCTGGCGGCCGGCAAGGCCGGCGAGGTGATTCTGCTGGAGGGCCCACCTCTCAGCGATGAACCGGCCACCATTCAGAAGTTCGATCTCAAGAAGCGCAAGACGGAAAAGCTGGCAGAGGATGTGACCCGCTTTCAGCTTTCGGCCAATGGCGAGAAAATGTTGTTCCGCCAGGGCCCCAACTGGCGGATTGCACCCACCGAACCCCTCAAACCCGACAATGTCCCGCTGAAACTGGCGGACATGGAAGTTTGGGTAGACCCCCGCGCCGAGTGGAGACAGATGTACCACGAGGTCTGGCGGATTGAGCGCGATTTCCTGTACGATCCGCATGCCCACGGCCTGGATCTCGCCGCGGCCGAGAAATTCTATGCTACCTTCCTGGAGAACGTCTCCAGCCGGGACGACCTGAATTACCTCTTCACGGAGATGCTGGGAAACCTGACACTGGGCCACGTGTTTATCGGCGGAGGCGACAGGCCGCAGCCGCCCAAGGTCAGCGTAGGGCTGTTGGGAGCCGACTATTCCATCGAGAACGGCCACTACCGGTTCGCCAAGATCTACGACGGCGAGAACTGGAACCCGCAGCTTCGCGCACCCCTCACGCAACCCGGCGTCAACATCAAGGCCGGCGAATACCTGCTGGCCGTCAACGGACGCGACGTGCCCGCCACGCAGGATGTCTACAGCTTCTTCCAGGAAACGGCCGGCAAGCAGGTGGTGCTCAAGGTCGGTTCCGATCCCAGCGGAGCCGGTTCGCGCGAAGCGACCGTGATGCCGTTAGCGAGCGAATCTGCGCTGCGCCATCTCGACTGGATCGAATCCAACCGCCGGAGGGTAGACCAGTTGACGGGCGGCCGCGTGGCGTACGTTCATCTGCCGGACACGGCCGATGGCGGCTTCACCAACTTTAACCGCTACTTCTTCGCCCAAGTAGGCAAGGATGCGGTCATCCTGGACGAGCGGTTCAACCACGGCGGCGACCTGGCGGACTACATCATCGACTACCTCCGGCGACCGCTGCTGAGCATGATCACAGCGCGCGAGGGGGCAGATTTTTCCAGCCCGGGCGGCGCCATCTACGGCCCCAAAGTGATGATCGTCAATGAATTCGCCGGTTCCGGCGGCGACGCCATGCCGTGGTATTTCCGCCGTTCCGGAATCGGGCCGCTGGTTGGCACCCGCACCTGGGGAGGACTGGTCGGCATTTACGACTATCCGCAACTCATCGATGGCGGATCGGTGACCGCGCCGCGCGTCGCCATTTACGGGCTCAAAGGCGACTGGGAGGTGGAGAACCACGGCATCACGCCGGATGTCGAGGTGGAGATGGATCCCGCCGTGGTTCGCGAGGGACACGACCCGCAGCTCGAAAAAGCGGTCGAGGTGATCCTGGACCAGCTAAAGAAGAATCCTCCGCCCTCATACACCAAACCCGCGTATCCCGACTACCACCAGAAGGTGGGGAAGTAGGCTGTCTTCCGGATGGCGGATCCGATCGATCCGTTTCATGCCGCTGGCAGGATCAGAACCTCCCGAATAACCTCGACGTCCTTCCGGGGATTGCGCCCTAAGGTGCGCCATGTCGGCAACTTTAGTTTGTCAGCGCGCTCCACAGGGCTCATCATTGTGGGCGCCGCGCCCCCGAATCGAGGTTTTTCGTGGGGATCTTGGAAGGCGCCCAAAGGGGCTTCCCCTTCGGGACGGCCTCCCTGCCAGCACCGGTTTTTGGGGTTCATAGGGAACCGGCCATGGGCTCAGAATACCTCAGGCTCTTGCACATAAGCTGCTGATAAATTGATATGTTATTCCAAATCAGGCCAAAACTGATAGATGATTGACTTGTACCAAAACAACAGCATTGACTTGTATTGATTCATCATAATATACTTGCATTTCAACGACAGTAAAGACTTGAAGTCCTCCAAAGGAATGCCCGATGGCCGCGCCAAACGAAAAGCTCGCCGCGTCCCTGACAGCCCTTCGAGACCTTCAGAAGGGCGGACGGCGGGTCTTTCAATCGCGGGAACTCAGCCGCACCGATCGCGAGCGTTTGCTTCTTAACGGCTTCGTCCAGGAAGTCATGAAGGGGTGGCTGATCTCGTCCAGTCCGGGTGCGGGCGAAGGAGACAGCACGCCATGGTACGCCTCCTTCTGGGAATTCTGCGCGCGCTACTGCGGCGAGCGGTTCGGGGACGAGTGGTACCTGTCGCCCGAGCAGTCTCTTCTCCTGCATGCGGAGAATACCGTCATCCCGGCACAGGTCATAATTCACAGCCCCAAAGGAGCCAATAACAAGGCCACGCTGCTGTTCGGAACGTCGCTCTACGACCTTAAACAGCCACAGATGCCGCCTGCGGCGGACCTGACGGTGAGGGATGGGCTGCGGCTCTTCTCTCCGGCGGCGGCAACGGTCAAAGTTCCGGAGGCTTTCTTCACCAGCAATCCCATGGAAACCCAGGTCGTGCTCGCAAGCTTTCGCGACGTATCGGAACTGCTCCGGCGTCTTCTCGACGGTGGACATTCAATCGTCGCGGGGCGGCTGGCCGGGGCGTTCCGCCGCATCGGCCGGGCCGAGGCAGCGGATGAGATCCTCACGACCATGAAGGGCGCCGGATACGACGTGCGGGAGACCGATCCTCTTGCGGGCCATGCGGCGCTTGTGCCGGCGCCCGCAACGGTTGCTCCTTTAGTCGGGCGGATGCAGGCGATGTGGGAGTCGATGAGGGGAAAGGTCCTGGAAGTCTGTCCAAGGACGCTCGGCCTGCCGCGAGACAGGGATGCGTATCTGAAGTCCGTCGACGACATCTATCGCAGTGATGCCTACCATTCGCTGTCGATCGAAGGCTACACTGTTTCACCGGAGTTGATCGAGCGCGTAAGGGCGGGCAACTGGGACCCGGACAATCATGACGCGGATCGGCAAAGCCGCGATGCCTTGGCGGCGCGCGGTTACTGGCAGGCCTTTCAGGTCGTGAAGGCAAATGTCGGCGAGATTATTGCCGGAGCAAATCCCGGCAGCCTGGTCCGGGCCGCTCATCGTGACTGGTACCGCGAGCTCTTTCAGCCTTGCGTGGGGGCCGGTCTGATTGCGCCGTCGGCTCTCGCCGGCTACCGCAATGACGCCGTCTATCTGCGCACGTCGCGCTACGTGCCGCCGCGTTGGGAAGCGGTGCGCGATGCAATGCCCGCCCTGTTCGATTTGCTGGAGAGCGAACCGGAGCCCGGCGTGCGCGCCGTTCTTGGCCACTGGCTGTTCGGCTACGTGCACCCTTATTCCGACGGCAACGGACGCATGGCGCGTTTCCTGATGAACGCCATGCTCGCCTCGGGAGGCTATCCCTGGACGGTCATCCGCGTCGAGGACCGCACCGCCTATCTCACGGCGCTGGACCGCGCCAGCATCGACACGGACATCGAGCCGTTCGCGGGATTCATAGCGGAACGTGTCAGATGGTCCATGAAGAAGGTTGTAAACGAAACGGCGCCTAAATTATTCAAATAGCTTGAATAGACTGCATAAGCGATGGGAGGCGGACTTCGGTGCGATGCTGGTGTACACGTGACGTGTCGAAAGTGCAAAGTCCCGATGAAAGAGTTCAAGGGGCACATCTACCACAAGCAGCGTAAGTGGAAGTGCCCGAAGTGCGCCAGGGTCAGGATGCAGAAGCAGAAGTAAATCGTGAACATCCGTTCGCGCGGCGAGTGCTGGCCGGTTGACCCCAAGGCCAGCTTGGTCGCGGCGGCGCCGAGCTGGAGCCGCGAGCGCCGGCGCCGAGCACGAGCAACGCCGGCTCGCGCCTCGCACGTGCACGGGAGTCGGGTGGGCGCGCCTCTTCCCGCGGACTTCGGTCTGATTCAAGCGCCACCGTCAGCCGGCACCAAGACGCTGGGTGTCGACTACCGGCGCTACGGATGCCGGCGCAGCGCCGCGGTTTTGCTTCTGTAGCCTGCGGCGGCGGAGGCATTGCCCAAGCCAGATTCAGTGTCGGCGAGCTGATCGAGGAGAGCAGGATCGTTGGGGGCTTTGACAAGAGCGGCTACCAATACTGCTAGGGCCTCGCTAGAGGCATGGTTGGCTGTAGGGCCAGTTCTTTTCTCTCTGTGCTCCCCTCGCGAGAAAAGCTCATTTTCCTTCAGTCCCCCCTGGGGCCCAGATAGCCCGCCCCGTAAATAGCCGCCCGTATGTCTCGATGCAAAGTGCCATCAAACGGCATGGTCTGGACGAAGAAAACGGCCGCCAGGCGGTTGGCCGGATCCACCCAGAACAAGGTGGACGCGGCGCCGTCCCAGAAAAACTCACCCACCGCTCCCCGGTTTTCTTCCGGCTTTTGAGGTTGCAAATGGCGCACGGCGAAGTCGAGGCCGAAGCCGACGGAGCCCTTGGAAGGCAGGAACTGTCGTTGGGTGACGCGCGGATCGAGATGGTCCACCGACATCAGTCGCACGGTCGACGCTCTGAGAATTGTTGTTCCATCCAGTTCGCCGCCTCCCAGCAGCATGCGGGCAAACCGACTGTAGTCATCGAGTGTGGACGCCAAGCCGAAGCCGCCGGCCGTCAATCGGTTGTTTTGGAAATTAAGCCTTCGCGTGGACGCATCCGGGTCGCGCACCAGCTTGCCATCGGTCTTGCGGTACAGCGCGGCCAGGCGAGGCAGCCGTTCGTCGGGTTGCCGCCAGGCTGTATCGTGCATGCCAAGCGGTTCCAGCACGTGTTGGCGGACATAGTCGGCAAATCGCTGCCCTGACAATTTCTCCACCAGCAGCGCCTGAACGTCTACGGCAATGCTGTAGCTCCATTGCGCTCCGGGGTCGAACAACAAAGGCACCTTGGCTAGCCGCCGCCCCATCTCGGTCAAGTCGATATCGAGCGCCAGCGGGTCGGCTTTCATATAAGCGTCGTGCGCGGGCGTATCCCCCGGTCCATAGGCAAACCCGGCAGTGTGGCGCATCACGTCGCGGACAATGATCGGACGCGATGCCGCCCGATAGATTGGTGATCCCGCGGCGTCTTTGCCCGCATAGACTTGCATGGATTCGAACTCGGGCAGATAGCGCGAAAGCGGATCGTCCAGGCTGAACTTGCCCTGCTCCCACAATTGCATCAAGGCCACGCCGGTCACCGGCTTGGTCATCGAATAGATCTGCACAATTGTGTCGCGGGTCATCGGCCGGTGCGCTTCGCGGCCATCCTTCCAGACCAGCACGGAGGCACCCGCGGCGCGCCCGTCGGCTACCATGCCTGCCAGGACATCCTCAACATGCTTGGGGTCCAGGCGCAACGTTGGGGCACCGCTGTCCACCGCCTGCGCGGTCTTATCCTGGGACGCAGCCGGAGAAGCCGGCCAAAGCAAGGCCAGCGGCAGCGACAACACTGCCAGCCGGCGCGTGACGAAATGGCACCGTCTCTTGATATTTGCGGTCATTGTTTTCGAGGCCTTCAAGGGGCGCGCTCAGCATAACATAGTGCGATCGGTTTGCACCCGCCCCATTCAGTACACTTGGCGACGTCTTAGGGCTTAAACGCTGGCCGCGCGGTCCGGCTTCGAAGCTCGAGGCCGTGAAGGCGCTGGCAATGCCTGAAGTGCGCCCGCGGCTGGCTTTTTCAACGCCAATGACAAACGAACGTCAAAGCAAGCGAAAGACGAAAACCGCCAAGGCGGTAAATTAGTCCTTCCTGTTGCTCCAGTGGGCGAACACCTTCTTCGTTTCGTTGATCCAACACTTTGTCTGGTCAGACGTATCAAGCCCCATATCCTTCGCTAGCCCAAAGAAACCCTTACCTGGCTCCATGTCGCCGAGCTTGTGGACAACGATTACTGATAACAACCCACGTCCCGCTTCTGCCTCATTCCTGGAGACCTCCAACAGCATGTGATTCATGGCTTCGTCATGAGCTTCAAGTCGCACTGTGTGCATCGCTCTCGCCAAATCACTATAGGTAACCATACTCCTGGAAGTGGCTAGCCTTTGAAGAATTCCAGTCATCTCGGCAACGCCAGCTGCCCAATCCGCATCAGTGAAGCGCTCCATGGCAAGATTCTACATGATTCATCAAGCGAATTCTGGCTTCGGCTAACTATGGGCCTCCGCTCCGACTGATATCGTTTTCGAGAAGGATGGATACGCCCGATCTACGAGTCCCAAGATCTTGTCAAATATGGCGCAGACGTCTGGAAGCACATCATTCAGCACTCTTGCTGTCGGTCGGGCAATCCGATGTAACCGATGAAGGGGATTCATACAAACGGTAAGGACCGAGTCGCGAACCGGTCCCCAATGACCATGCGCGTAAGCAGACGGCCAAGAATAGAAGGCATCGTAATCAGCTTTCACGCCAGCAGTTTCGCTTATCTGGCGCAGATTGCTTTTGTCCCAGTGGCCCAAATCAATTTTCAAATATTCCTGCCATTGGTCTTCATTAGCTAAGACTTCCAACGTCTGCGGCGATATATAACTTGGTGCATCCTCCGTTTCCACAAGCTTAAGGAAGGACAACTTGGCTTGGCCAGCACCGTAAACACGATAAGACTGCCATAGACTCGGTTCATCTCGCTTCAATAGATATGCCAGAGTGATATAGCACTCCAGCACGGTTCGAAGAGCCATTCGCGCCATGATCGAGTTACCAGCTCCGGGAACCAGTAGCTCTTGCATGATGCTCAGACAGTAAAGGGCGGTCCCGAACACCGTGTCATACCTCGCATCCACCGCAGTTGTTGAGAGACATTGCGCGGAGTGTGCAATTAGGCTTTCATACACCTCTTTCGCTCTTTGCGATGTCGTGCCGATGTCAGTTACCACTGCCGAATCAGGCTCTTCGGACGGAAGCATGCACCCGGTCGCCTTAAGGCACCCGGTCCAGAAGTGCGCTGGCCACTGCGTCGTT
>JBEKYE010000139.1:0-10816 GCA_049511275.1 Bryobacteraceae bacterium | reverse complement strand
TTTCGTTGACGAACTGCGTCATGAAGCCGGCGATGTCGCTGTTCAGCTTGCCCTTGGTCTGCCCTTCGAACTGCGGCTGTGGCACCTTCACGCTCACCACCGCGGTCAGTCCTTCGCGCACATCGTCGCCCGTCAGGTTCTCTTTGACATCCTTGAACAGCCCCTGGTCCTGCCCAAACTTGTTGATGGTCCGCGTCAGCGCCGTGCGGAAGCCCGTCAGGTGCGTGCCGCCATCCACCGTGTTGATGTTGTTGGCGAAGCTGAAGACGTTCTCCGAATAGCCGTCGTTGTACTGCAGGGCCACTTCCATGGTGAGCGTGCCGGCATTGTTGGGGAGTTCGCGATCGGCTTCGAAATGGATGGGTTTCTCGTGCAGCACCGCTTTGCCGCGATTGAGGTGCTTGATGAACTCGGCGATCCCGCCCGTGTAGCAGAATTCCTGCTGCCTTTGCGGATCGCTCCGTTCGTCGGTCAGCGTGATTTTGAGGCCTTTGTTGAGAAAGGCCAGTTCCCGCAAACGCTGCGCCAGGGTATCGAAGTTAAACGTCAGCACCTGCATGATGGTGCTGTCGGGCTTGAACGTGACGCGGGTCCCGGTCTTGCGCGAAACCTTGCCCGCTTTGGCCAGCGGCGCCTTCGGAATCCCGCAGGCGTACTCCTGTTGCCAGGTGTAACCATCGCGCCAGATCTCCAGCTCCAGGTGCTCCGACAGCGCGTTGACGCAGCTCACGCCCACGCCGTGAAGGCCGCCCGATACTTTATAGCTCTTGTTGTCGAACTTGCCGCCGGCATGCAGCATGGTCATCACCACCTGCGCGGCTGAGATCCCTTCCTCCTCATGAAGATCTACCGGGATGCCGCGGCCGTTGTCGACTACGGTGACGGAATTATCGTCGTGGATGGTGACGTTGACTTCGGTAGCGTAGCCTGCCAGGGCTTCGTCGACCGAGTTGTCGACCACTTCGTAAACCAGGTGATGCAGGCCGATTTCGCCCGTCGAGCCGATGTACATGGCGGGGCGCAGACGCACCGCCTCCAGACCCTCGAGCACTTTGATGCTCGTGGAATCGTAGATTTCACTTTGTACCGCGCCGCCGTCGTTTGCCATATGTTGATTGCTTGGAATCCCGTGGGGTCGCTCAGATGCGCATCGGCATCACCACATACCGATACTGATCGGTCACGCCTTCGCCGGCCGGCCTGAGTTCGCCGGCGCTCTTCTGGTCTTTCAATTCAAAGGTGACCTGGTCTTGCGCGATCACCCGCAGAAAATCGAGCAGGTATTGCGCATTGAAGCCAATCTCCAGGTCCGGTCCCTGATATTCGCTGTTGACGCTCTCTTCGCTTTCGCCCATCTCTACCGATGAGGAGAAAATGCGCACTTCGTTGTTCATGAACTGCACGCGGATGGCGCGCGACCTCTCATCGGCGAATTGCGCTACGCGCTCGATGGCCGAGCGGATTTCCTCTTTCTGCAGCCGGGCCGTCAGTGTGTGGTCTTTGGGAAGCACTCGTTCATAATCCGGAAAATTGCCGGTCAGCTTGCGCGTGATAAGCAGCCGGTGGCCAACCTGGAAGAAGAGATGGTTTTCGTCGCCGGCAAATGTCGCAACCGCATCGGCGCCTTCCGAATCGGCCAGCTTCACTAACTCCGCCATCGCTTTCCTGGGCACCAGTGCCCGATAGTTCTGGCTTACCTGGCCGCTTTCACCCGCGCCTGCCTGCACAAATGCCAGGCGGTGGCCATCGGTGGCAACCATGATCAGACCCTCCGGACGGATGATCAGCAGCGCGCCATTTAGCGTGAATCGTGATTCCTCCATCGAGATCGCAAATTGTGTGCGTGCAATCAATGACGAGAGCGTCTTTACGGGAACATCCGCGATTTTTGCGGGCATCTGCGGAAGTTCTGGAAAGCTTTCGCGCGACATTCCGGCGATGCGTGTCTTCGACCGGCCGCATATGATACTGGCCCAGTGGTTATCGAGAAACTTCATGGTGATGTCGCCTTCCGGCAACAGCCGCACGAAGTCAAGCAGTTTACGCGCTGGAACAGTGCCGGCGCCTTCTTTCTTCACGCGAGCCGGGCAGGAACAACGGATCCCTAATTCAAGATCCGTCGCGGTGAGCGTGATACGGTCGCTCGAGGCTTCCAGCAGAACATTCGAGAGAATTGGGATGGTGGTCTTCTTTTCCACCACTCCCTGCGACAAACTCAGTTCCCGCACCAGATCGGCTTTACTGACGGTGAACTCCATACGGCTCAGCTCCTATACGATTGAAGACTGTCTTAAAATATGCACTATTAAAACCGCATTCATAGGGCCTGTGTAAACTGTCGAAGGCACTCTAAATTATACTAAATTCAGCTACTTTTGGCTACCGGAAGTTGTGATTCGAAAGGTGTAAACATCTCCAAAAGCGGCTCTACGACCTAATTTTGCACATTTTTCATCAAGCTTGTTTGGATCCGCTTGTGGATAATCACAGCAAGTTCATTGTAATGAGTCCATTAGCCTGTGCAGTATCCTGTTCAATTCAGGGTCGATATGACGTTCCTTTTCAATTTTGTTTACGGAGTGGATGACAGTTGTGTGATGCTTCCCTCCGAAAGCTCTGCCAATCTCGGGTAACGAGGCACTGGTCAGTTCTTTTACCAGGTACATCGCCACCTGCCGGGGGTACACGATCTTCTTGGTGTTGCTCTTTTCCTTAAGCTGCGAGGGCTTGAGCTGGAAGTGCTCGGCCACCGCCTTTTGAATGGAGTCCATGGTCACCCGGCGGTCCTGAACATGAACCAGGTGCTTTAGAACCTGCTGGGCCATGTGCAAATTGATTGGCGTCCCCGTAAGCGAGGAGTAAGCCAGCAGTTTGATCAGCGCGCCTTCCAACTCGCGCACATTGGACTTGGTTTTGGAGGCCATGAACGACCGCACATCGTCGGGTAGATGAATATTTTCAGCCTCGGCTTTTTTATCCAGGATGGCCATCTTGGTTTCGAGATCGGGGGCCTGAATATCGGCGATCAATCCCCACTCGAAACGGGACCGCAGGCGCTCCACCAAACCGGGAATCTCCTTAGGCGGCGAATCGCTTGAGATCACGATCTGCTTCTGATGATCGTGCAGCTCGTTGAAGGTATGAAAGAACTCCTCTTGCGTGCGCTCTTTGGTGCCGAGAATCTGGATATCGTCCACCAGCAGCACGTCCGCTTCGCGATAGCGCTGGTGAAACTGCTGCATGCGCTCCGTGCGGATGCAGGCGATCATCTCGTTCATGAAGCGCTCGCTCGAGGTGTAGATGATGCGCATCGAGCTGTGTTTGTCCATCAACTCGCGGCCGATGGCGTGCATCAGGTGCGTCTTTCCCATGCCCACCCCGCCGTAGAGAAATAGCGGGTTGTAGCTGCGCGAAGGGTTCGTGGCCACACTTCGGGCCGCGGCGTGCGCAAACTGGTTGCACGCGCCCACCACGAAGGTGTCGAACGTAAATTTTGGGTTCAAGGAGCCGGCGGCCGAATCCGCGTCGCTGTTGTCCACCGTGGCTATAGCCTGGTTCATGGGGCCCCGAGTTGCTTCGGCCTCATACGTAAGGTGTTTCACCGGCAGCGCCAGTTCTTGAATCGCACTGCGGATCATCGCCGGAAACTCGCGTTCCAGCCAGGCGCGTGTTTCGCGATCCGGGACGGTAACGAACAGCGTCGTGCCATCCAGACCGGCGAACGCGGTGCCCTTCAGCCAATTGTTGTAATTCTCCGCGCTGACCTTTAACTGTAAATAATTGCGTATCTGATCCCAAGCATTCATTGATTTTTACACACCACATACGCCGGATTTCCACACTGTTTTCCACAACAGTAACGGAACCGCCAGTACGCTTTGTCTAGAAAGAATTGCCGACGGGGTTCACCCTGCCCGTGCCCTGTCGGCCGAACCTGCTCCTTCAACCGACGAAAAGTAGTCTAACATATGGAAATACGTTTCCCGCAAGTTTATAACTTGTTTCAGATCAATGACTTTCCCACAACGTTTGACAGTGGCTTTGTTCTTGGGGGAAAATAAAAGTTTCTATCGAGCGGGAGTAACTCAGTTGGTAGAGTGCGACCTTGCCAAGGTCGATGTCGCCGGTTCGAATCCGGTCTCCCGCTCCAACTTCCTCCCGCCCGATCGTCATCATGAAGCCTCTCTTCCTTATTCTCTCCTCCCTGATGCTCGCCGTCGTCGCGCATGCCCAGGATTACAGATTGGAAACCATCTCCACGGCCGCTCCCGGTTTGCCCGCCGCGTACACAGCCGTCGTCGATGCCGGCGGCTATCGAGTGATCGGCCCGGCCGGTGCCTGGTGCGAGATCTGGTTTCGCAAATCGATTCCCACTGTTGCCAAGCCGGCCGACGAGGCTATCGTCTTGCCGATAGCCCAGGGAACCCTTCTCGGCATTCTGCGTTTCGCCGCCGCCGGCTATGACCGCCGCGGCCAGACCGTGAAAGCCGGCGTCTACACGCTGCGCTATAGCAACTATCCCGTGGATGGCTCGCACCAGGGTGTTGCGCCGCAACGTGATTTCGCCGTCCTCACGCCTCTTTCGGCGGATACCGACCCCAACGCCGCGCCCTCCTTTGACGCGCTGGTGGACGCCAGCATCAAGGGTGTCGGCACTCCCCATCCCGCCGTGCTCTCGCTCGAAGCGCCGGCTGCCGGCGCTCTTCCGGCAGTCGTCAAAGAAGGCGACAGCGACTGGGTGCTGAAGGTGAAAGTGGGAAGCCTGCCGATCGCCATCATCGTAGTCGGCAAAGTGGAAGGCTGATCCAACCAGATCTTCTCCCCGGCGCTATGGCGGAATTCGCGTCCTCGTTCAGGCTCCAGTTAAGCGCGCCGCTGTAATTTCTCGCTTACGTAGGCGTTCAAGCTTTTGCCTTGCTGCCGGGCCTCCGCCATGATTTCGCGGTGCATTTCGGGAGACACTCGCACCAGGAACTTCCCCGAAAACGGTTTCTCCGGTTCCTCGCCGCGCACAGCACAAAACTCGAGGTAGTCGTCCACCGAATCCGCAAAAGCCTTCTTCAACTCCCGGACGGTACGGCCTTGAAAGGTAATCACGTCTCGAGTATTGATCACCTCCCCGTGGAACAGGCCGGCTTCCTCGTCCATCTCTACTCTCGCTTGATAGCCCTTGTATGTCATGACTTTCTCCCGACTGCTCACCACCTTTATGATGTCAGAAAATGATATCAGATCAACTGGCGATGGCTAATTCGGTGGGGCATGCTTTAGCTTGCCCATCCAATAACCAGTCCGTGCGCTAAGCTCAGGAGAATGCCACGGGAGTTACTGGACCGTCTGGACGAATGGAAGAGCCGCTTCGGCCCAACAGGCGATGGCCGACTGGAGCGACTGCTATCCCGGATTGCCCGCCACCGTTTTCGCGACGCTCAATCACTCATACGGTTGCACGAGACCTTGCTCTTTTTGCGCGCGTATCCACGCAGTGCGGAAGTGGCGCGGCTGGCCGATGAGATCCTCTTCTCCTTCGCGGACCGCATCGGCGACGACCTGGAGCCGTTCGAAGAACCCGAAGTATCGGGCATCGTCGGCACGTCGCTGACGGCGGTATTCAGCTACGAAGTGGCGCGGCGCCTGGCCGCGCGATATCCGCGAGCGATCGAGATCGCCTGGGACCGCTACGACGACCCCGACCTTATGGGCAGCCTGATCTGCCGTTTTCTGCCGATGCTTCGCGAAGACTACCCGGTGGAAGCGCACGTCCCATTCCGGGAGTGGATCGCGCAAGCGCATCGCCGCGGCGTGACCGATCTCGCATGGCTGTTGGAGCAACTAGCCGGGCTGCCCGCCGGGTTGCGCGCCTTCCAGTTCGAATCCATGCAGGTGCCGCTCACCTGGCGGATGGGCACGTCGCGCGCGTCGCGTTCGCGCCTCCGGTTGCCGGTGAGGAACCTTTACCTGCACCGGGAACCCCTGCTCCGCCGCAGCGATATTTCGCTTGAGCGCGAGCTGCGTGCCGCTCCGCTTCCCATCCGGCGTCTCGGGCGGTCGGAAGCGCGCCGCATCCTGGACGTCATTCTCGACACCTCCGCGATGCGCTACCGCGAGCTATACGGCTTCAGCCATCCGGAAGAAACGCAGGTCTTCCGCGCCGCCGCCGGCCGCGGCGTGGATATCTATTTCTTCGGCGTGCCGCCCGGGTGGCGCCTGCCGTTGCGCGCGTACCACGGCGGCATGTTTTTCAAGAACGGCGTGCCGGCCGGATACGTCGAGTTGCTCTCGCTCTTCGAGCGGGCCGAGGTGGGCTTCAATCTTTATTACACGTTCCGCGAAGGAGAATCCGCGTGGATTTACGCGCGCCTGCTGCGCCTCTTCCACCAGGTGCTGGGCGTGACCTGTTTCTCGGTGGATCCCTATCAAATCGGCCACCAGAACCCCGAGGCGGTGGATTCCGGCGCATTCTGGTTTTACCGCAAGTTGGGCTTCCGCGCGACCGACCCCGAGCTGGCGCGCCTGGTGGAGCGCGAGGAGGCCCGCATGCGGCAAACGCCCGGCTACCGCAGCTCGCGCCGCACCTTGGAGCTCCTGGCGAACGGCTACATCCTGTACGAAATGCCCGGCACGGAAAGCGGCGACTGGGACCATTTCCGCATCCGCACCCTGGTGCAGAAACTGCAGCGCCATGGCGAATTCCCGCCGCCCAAACCGTCCGGCCTGGAATCCCGCTATCTGCGCTCGACACAGAAAGACGCGCGCCTGCGCGCGGAGTGGTTGAAGCTGGGGCAGGAGAAGCACCACTTCGATGATGTCCTGAATGCCCGAGAGGGCGTGCTCGTGAAGAAGGCGGAGCGCGAGATGCACGAAGGCAAATCCGTGAGCCTGGCCGAACTGCACCATGCCCTGGATCGTAAACGTTCAAGGTAAGAATCCCGGCGGGGCTTGCGCCCCGCTGGACCGATTGACAATCGGTCCGCAGGTTGACAACCTGCCCCACCAGGCTACCGGCTAGCCCGCCACTCTTTCAATGCACTCCGCCCCGCAAATCGCTTCCACCTGCGCGCGGAATTCCTTGTCCGGCCGCACCTTTGCCGGGACGTCCAGCAGCACCGAGAAATCCCGCGGCGCTTCCAGTCGGAGACGCACCTGGGTCTCGCCGGGCTTGCGCTGGAATAGCTCCTCCAGCGCTTTGGCGCGGTCCACGCCGCCGTTGCGGCCCAGCCAGACGCGGATCGAGATCACCGTATCGAAATCCACGCGCGCATTGTCGAGCGGCACGATGTTCTGCACCGAAAGTTTGGGCGGCCCGTTTTCTTCCGGCAGCGCCAGTGCCGTGACCAGCACCACCTGGTCTTCCATCACTTCCGGCGCCAGCCGTTCGTAGCTGCTGGCGAAGACCAGGGCTTCCACCGAGCCGGTGCGGTCTTCCAGCATCATGGTGGCCCACGGTTTGCCTTCGCGGTTGCGCTTGCGCGTGATGCCCGTCAGCACGCCGCACAGCTTTACTTCCACTCCCTGGTTCAGACCTTCGAGCGTGGAAGTGTCGTGGGTCGAGAGCTCGGAAACCTTGTCTTCGTAGCGGTCGAGTGGATGGCCGGTCACCCAGAAGCCCAGCATCTCCTTCTCGCCGGCCAGTTTTTCCTTGTCGGTGAAATCGGGCACCGTGGGAAGCGGCGCGTCGGGGTGTTCTTCCATGACTTCGCCGAAAAGTCCGCCCTGCCCGCTCTCCCGGTCGCGCCAGGCGCGCTGGCCCGATTCCATGGCGCTATCCAGCGCGGCGGTTTTCTGGCTGCGCGTCCCGGCCAGCGAATCCATGGCGCCGGAGCGAATCAGGCTTTCGATCATGCGGCGGTTCACCGCCCCCATATCGACTTTTTCGCAGAACTGGTCGAGCGAGCGGAAGCTTTTCAATTCCTGGCGGGCGCGTCCAATCGCCTCGACCGCCGATTGGCCCAGGTTTTTCACGGCGCCCAACCCGAAGCGGATGGCCTGCCCATCGGGCGTGAAACTCCAGTCGCTGTGGTTGACGTCGGGCGGCAGAATGGTAATGCCCATTTCGCGGCATTCGGCGATGTACTTCACCACCTTGAGAGTGTTGCCGGTTTCGGAGGTGAGCAGCGCCGCCATGAAATCCACCGGATAGTGCGCTTTCAGATATGCCGTGACGAAGGCCAGATAGGCATAGGCGGCGGAGTGCGACTTGTTGAACCCGTAGCCCGCGAACTGCTCCATCAACTCGAAAATCTTCTCGACCTTTTTCTGCGGCAGGCCGCGCTCCACCGCGCCCCGGATGAAGCGCTGGCGCTGTTTGGCCATCTCCTCGGCATTCTTCTTTCCCATGGCGCGGCGCAGCACGTCGGCTTCGCCCAGCGAATAACCGGCCAGGCGGTTGGAGATCTGCATCACCTGTTCCTGGTAGACGATCACGCCGTAGGTCTCTTCCAGCAACTCTTTTAACTCCGGCAGATCGTACTGCACGGCGCGCCGCCCCCACTTGCGTTCGATGAAGTCGTCCACCATGCCGCCCTGAATCGGGCCGGGCCGGTAGAGCGCATTGAGCGCGGTGAGATCTTCCAGGCGGCTGGGTTGATAGCGCCGCAGGATGTCGCGCATGCCGCTGGATTCGAACTGAAATACGCCGCTGGTGAAACCCTTGCAGAAGATCTGGTAGGTGGCCTTGTCGTCCAGCGGCAGATCTTCCGGCACCAGCACCACGCCGTGCCGTTTCTCGATGAGCCGCAGCGCGTCCTGGATCAGCGTGAGCGTGGTGAGGCCCAGGAAGTCCATTTTGAGGAGCTGCAGTTTGTCGAGGCCGTTCATGTCGAACTGCGTCACAATTTCGTCGCGGTTGGTCTTGTAGAGCGGCACCAGTTCCTTGAGCGGCTGCGGGGAGATGACCACGCCCGCGGCGTGCACCGAACAGTTGCGCGCCAGGCCTTCCAGGCGCAGCGCCACCTTGAGCACCTCATCCACGCGCGCGTCTTTCCTGGCGGCCTCGGCGAAGCCGGGCTCCTGATCCATGGCGTCTTTCAGTTTGATATTGAGGACGTTGGGCACCATCTTGGTGAGGCGCTCCACCTCCGCGAAGGGCACGTCGAGCACGCGGCCCACGTCCTTGATGGCGGCCCGCGCGCCCAGCGTGTTGAAGGTGATGATCTGCGCCACCTGCTCGCGCCCGTACTTCTGGGTGACGTAATGAATCACCTCGCCGCGGCGGTTCATGCAGAAATCCACGTCGATATCGGGCATGCTGACGCGTTCGGGGTTGAGGAAGCGTTCGAACAGCAGGCCATATTGCAGCGGATCGATATCGGTGATGGCCATGGCGTAGCCCACCAGGCTGCCGGCCGCCGATCCGCGCCCGGGTCCCACCGGGATTCCCTGCCCCTTGGCGTAGCGAATGAAATCCCAGACGATCAGAAAATAGCCCGAGAACTTCATCTGCTGAATCATCCGGATCTCACGGTCCAGGCGCTCGGTGTATTCCGCCAGGTCGTGCTTGAGCATCCCCTTGGCGCGCATCGCTTCCAGGCGGCCGCGGCGCTTTTCGAACCCCTGGCGCGCCACGTACTCGAAGTAGGTGTCGGTGGAGTGTTCCGGCGGCACGTCGAACTTGGGAAACGGCTCCTGAATCTTTTCCAGCTCGACGTGGCAGCGCTGCGCGATTTCCCAGGTGCGATCGACGGCGTCCTCCAATTCGCCGAACAGCTCCATCATTTCGTCGCGCGTCTTGAGATAGAAATCCGGCGTGGCCCACCGCATGCGGTTGGGGTCGCTCATATTCTTCCCGGTCTGCACGCACAGCAGAATCTCGTGCGCCCGCGCATCTTCCTTGCGCAGGTAGTGGGAATCGTTGGTGGCCACCAGCGGCAGCCCGGTTTCGTGCGAGAGGCGGTTGAGTTCCGGGGTCAGGCGGCGGTCCTGCTCGAGGTGATGGTCCTGGATCTCGAGAAAGAAATTCTTGCGCCCGAAGATGTCGGCGTAGGAGTGCGCCAGGCGTTTGGCGTCGTCGTACTTGTCGGAAAGGATGGTCTCCGGAATGTGGCCGCGCAGGCACGCGGACATGCCGATCAACCCTTTGGAGTGCTGGCTGAGCAGGTCCATATCGATGCGCGGCTTGTAATAGAAGCCGTCCAGATAGGCGGTGGAGACCAGGTTGATGAGGTTGCGGTAGCCTTCCTGGTTTTCGCAGAGCAGTACCAGGTGGTTGTAGCGGTCGGTATCGGAGCGGGTCTTGTGGCCCTTTTGCGAGACGTACACTTCGCAGCCGATGACCGGATGCACGCCGGCATTCCTGGCGGCGTTATAGAACTGCACCGCGCCGAAGAGGTTGCCGTGATCGGTCATGGCGACGGCCGGCATTTTCTGTTCGGCCGTGATCTTCATGAGCTGATCGATTTCGCACGCCCCATCGAGAAGCGAATAATCCGTGTGGCAGTGCAAATGGACGAAGGGCATGATGGGCGTCTGGCTCCTAGCCGGGGGAGGCTATCGGGAAACGAGGTACCTCTTCATTTTACTCGGGAAGAGAGGCCGAACTGGATATTTTCGCGGAGGCGTGGATCGAGAATGGGTGCGGCGAATTGGTACCAGGCGATTTTCCGGGCTCCTTTTTGGTGGACCAGCACGCCGCAACCGCGCTAGAGGAAGCCCGAAGGAGGGTCGGGCAGCTCACCGAACCGGGCGGTCCGGGGAGACGCCCAGGATGCGGTCCCGCGCAATGTCTATAGTGCTTCTTTGAGCTTTCCGCCGATATTGTTCAAAGGCCTTGCGGCCCACGCCCGTGAGACGGAGTAACGTCTGCGGCACCTTGCCACGA
>JBEKYE010000138.1:0-10893 GCA_049511275.1 Bryobacteraceae bacterium | reverse complement strand
CTTTTTCGCGCGGGTCCATGCGCTCCGGCTTTTTCGACCGGCTGCTGTCGATGCGCGCCGGGTTCATGGCCCAGACTACGCCATCGGCCCGCGTCCGCTCGAGTGCGAAAAATGCGGCCACGTAGGGCGACCACGTGAAGTCGATCAGGCGCGTGGGCGCGCCGTGGTGCTGCATCAGCGCCATCCACTGGAAGTCGTCGTCGGTGTCCGGCGGCTTGGTGAGAAACTGGTGAGCCTTGCGCTTGAAGATGCGCAGAATGCGGCCCTCCTGTTCCGGCCACGCGTCGCGCGCCACGCCGAAGTTTTGCAGGTAGCGCGAAAGCGAGCTATAGAGCGGCCAGCGTTCGTCGCGCTCGCCGCGAAACGCCCAGTTCGAATACGGCGGCTTGGTAATGAGTTCGAGAAACGCCTCCCAGGATTCCAGCCGGAAGACGCGGTAAGAGCTGCGATTCCGTTTACGAGCGGTCATCTACCAGCTATGGTAGCGGGATCGGATGTGCCGCGCGGGGCTATTTCTTCGGTTCGAAGCGCAGCGCGGCGGAGTTGATGCAATAGCGCTGGCCGGTGGGCGCCGGTCCGTCCGGAAACAAGTGGCCCAGGTGCGCGTCGCACTTGCTGCACAGCACCTCGGTGCGCTCCATGAAGAGGCTCCGGTCGGTTTCGGTGCTGACGTTTTCGTTCGCGGCGGGGGCGGAGAAACTCGGCCATCCGGTGCCGGACTCGAACTTGTCGCCGGAGAGAAACAGCTCCGTTCCGCAGCAGGCGCAACGGTACATGCCGGCTTCATGATTGTTCCAATAGCGGCCCGTGAAGGCGCGTTCGGTGCCCTTCTTGCGCGCTACCGCGAACTCTTCGGGTGTCAGCTCGCGCTGCCATTCGGCGTCGGACTTGACGATTTTTTGCACTTGCACAGTCTCCCTCTTCTTTGCATTATCGGAAAACACGACGATCGGGATCCAGGGGCCGGCGCCGCCCGATCGCGGATCCGGCAGCCGATGCTCGGCGCGCCTCGAAATCGCAACCAGCCCCGCGAAGGCCAAGGGCATGATCAGGAAAACGCGGCGCGGAACACGGTCCGGCGCGTGGTGTGGGAACCCCTCCATCTGTTTGCATTATCGCACTACGGGGCGGCCGGGCTGCGCCCGGCTGCATCGATTGACAATCGATGCGCAGGATACCATCCTGCCCCACCACGGAAGTGCTAGCTGATCCAGCGCGCCAGGCCGAAGGCGGCCGCGGAGGCCAGGCCGCCGATGACCACCGTCTGCAGGCCGCCGCGCAGGGGCGCGATGCCCGTCAACCGGCCTTTCACGTAGCCGAACACGAACAGCGCCGCCAGCGTCACGGCCACCGAAAACGTGAGCGCGGTTTTCAGATTGTCCAGCGCCATGTAAGAAGAGAGCGGCACCAGGCCGCCGACGATGTACGACAGCGCGATGGTGACGGCGCTGTTGCGCGCGCGCTTGGGATCGGGCTCCTCGAATCCCAATTCGAACCGCATCATGAAATCCACCCAGCGCTTCTGATCGCCGCAGATGGCCTTCACCACGGGGCGCATTTCCTCCTCCGTCATCCCGTAGCCGCGGAAGACCTCGGCTACTTCTTCGGTCTCTTTCTCCGGCAACTCCACGCACTCGCGGATTTCGCGCTGCTTCTCCGATTCGTAGTGGTCTTCGTCGGTTCGCGCCGCCAGGTAACCTCCCAGCCCCATGGCGATGGAACCGGCGGCGATCTCCGCCAGACCCGCGATCACCACCAGGCGGCTGGTGGCCGCGGCCACACCGGTGAGCCCGGCGGCCAGCGCGAAGGGCACGGTCAGCCCGTCCGACATTCCGATCACCACGTCCCTGACCGTCGCCGAGGCTTCGAAGTGTTTCTCCACGTGAGGTGCGGTTGGCATAGTCAGATCATCATCTCACGCCCGGCCGTGTCGCAGCCCGGCCGCCGGCCCGAAACCGGGAGTGTGATATGCTTTCCGCTAGCCATAGCCAGGAGAGGACCATCATGGAGCGCAAGCAAGCCAGCGATTATCCCCAGGAACTGCTTAACCTTTTCGACCATTACGTTCACGGCGGAATCGACCGCCGCGCCTTTCTCGAGGGCGCTCAGAAGTTCGCCGTCGGGGGCTTGACGGCCGCCGGGATTTGGGAGAGCCTCCGCCCCAACTACGCCTGGGCGCAGCAGGTTGCCAAGGATGACGCGCGCATCCACGCGGAGTATCCCACGGTGGACTCGCCGCTGGGGAATGTAAACATTCGCGGCTACCTGGTTCGCCCGGCGAAGGCTCCCGGAAAGCTGCCCGGGGTGCTGGTGGTTCACGAAAACCGCGGCCTTAATCCGTACATCGAAGATGTGGCGCGCCGCCTCGCCACCGCCAACTTCATCGCTTTTGCTCCCGACGGTCTCACCAGCGTGGGCGGCTATCCCGGTGACGATGAGAAAGGCGCGGCCGCGTTTGCCAAAGTCGACAAGCCCAAGATGACGGAAGATTTCATCGCCGCCGCGCGCTGGCTTAAGGCGCGTCCGGATTGCAGCGGCAAAATTGGCGTCGTCGGCTTCTGCTTCGGAGGAGGCATCGCCAACACCCTGGCCGTGCGCATGGGCGCCGACCTGGCCGCGGCCGTCCCCTTCTATGGCACCGAGCCACCGGCAGCCGATGCCGCCAAAATCAAGGCCGCCATGCTGCTGCACTACGCCTCGCTCGACACGCGCATTACCGCCGGCTGGCCGGCCTGGGACGCGGCCCTCACGGCCGCCAACGTGGTGCACACCGGGTATGTCTATGAAGGCGCCCAGCACGGCTTCCACAACGACACGACGCCGCGTTACGACGAAGCCGCTGCCAAGCTGGCCTGGCAGCGCACGCTCGATTTCTTCAATAAGTATCTACGGTAGCTGGCGGTATCCGGCTGGAATCTGAAACGACGCGGCGGGCGGATCGGCAACCGGCGCGGTCTTGCAGATGGAAGTCCGCACGCCGAAAGCGCCGGTGATTTTGGACATCACCGGCAACTGGGTCGCGGTGCACGTCCACACTTCGGCTATGGTCGGCGGTAGGGTTTCACCGGGGAGCTGGGGCAGCGTATATCGCACACCTACGGCCAGGATTCCCTGGATCGACTGTCGGCCCAGTTGCTCGATACTGCCCGGCAGCGCCGCCTGGCCCTCGAGCGATGCCCCGGGCAGGTTCGGCGTTCCCGGTACCGGCGGGATTCCCGGCGCCATGGGCAGAACGCGGGCCTCCATTTTCACGTGGTCCAGCAGAATCACCACTGCATCCGCCGGGTTGGTGATCACCGATGTCGCGCCCAGATCCACGCGCATCTTGCCGTCGAGCGAGCGCAGCAAGGTGGAAGGCGAGGGTTGCGAAACCGTGCCCGCCGCCGATTGAAACGTCGTCAGACAATCCGCAAGCGCCGGAGGCATCGGGGGTGGCGGCAGCTCAGCCATAGCACCCACAGAGTATCACGGGCGGAGGGAGCAGGAAGATGAATACGGTTCGGAGAGCCGGACCAGGAGGGAGTTGGCAGGCGAAAGCGCCTGCCCGGCTCTCAGCGGTACTGCTCGGGATAGGCTTGGCGCATCTCGCGAGCCTGCTCCCGCGCCAATTCGATCTGGATCAGCGGCCCTTGACCCATTCCCGGACAGTATTGGGCCGTCTTCTTCCATTCCTGCTTGCTCTCCACCTGCTCCGGCCAGAAGGGGAAAATGCGGCACTGGGTGGGCTTGGCGGGGTGAATGGAACAGCCGCCGTCGCGCAAAAAGTAGCATTGGGACTGGCGCGGCACACGCAGTCGCAACTGCTTCGCCGTGCGATAGACGTATTTTCGTTCGAAGGCCCGCGCCGTCATTCCCACGAATGTGGCCGCACGTACCAAGTCGGCCTCGGTGAGGTAGACATACCCCTTTTGTTCGCAACAGACCGTACAGCCTGGCTGGCATTGGAAGCGCAGACCCTCGCCCATGTCTCATTATGCCCTTTAACCCGGCAACGGTCTGTGCTATAGTTCCGATACCTTCAGGAGGGTGACTATGTCCCGAGTCCGAGACATTTTACAGGACCGCGAGCTGTATTACGCCGAAGAGCACCAGACGGTGGCCGCGGTGGCCCGGAAGATGGCCGAACTTCACATCGGCGCCATCATGGTCTTAAGCGGGCAAGAGTTGCGGGGAGTCTTCAGCGAACGCGACCTCATGAAGCGCGTGGTCCTCGAGAAGCTGGATCCCGGGCAGACGCTGGTCCGCTCCGTCATGAGCATCGATATCTCCACGGTCGACGAATCGGCCACCCTGGAAGAAGCCATGGAAGCCATGCGCCAACACAACTGCCGCCATCTGCCCGTTACCCGCGGCGGGAAGGTGGTCAGCTTCTTATCCATGCGCGACCTGATGAATTACGAGTTGGCGCGCAAGAACGAGGAGTTGCATCACATGCGGGCTTACATCCACGGCGCCGGTTCGTGATCCGAACCTGGCAATATATCTCATTACAATATAAAGACTTAGATATGGACACGGTGCGCCGCTGGGGTACTCATCCGGGGATGCTTCAGATGCTTCTGAACCGCGTCCGCAGCCCGCAATAAAACTTGACAATGTCACACTAAAGTTACATAATGGTGATGTACTAAAGAGCCGCTCAGTACGGCGGTATCGCCATATTTAGAAGGGATATCTGAGGAGGTTTTTGCAAAATGGGAAAAATCATCGGAATTGACTTGGGCACGACGAACTCTTGCGTTGCCGTGATGGAAGCCGGCCAACCCACTGTCATCGCCAACCAGGAAGGCACCCGCACTACTCCGTCGGTCGTGGGCTTCACCAAGGGCGGAGAGCGACTGGTAGGCCAGGTGGCCAAACGCCAGGCCATCACCAACCCGGAGAACACGGTCTTCTCCATCAAGCGGTTCATGGGCCGCCGTTACGACGAAGTCAGCGAAGAGATGAAGATGGTGCCTTACAAGGTGGTGCGCGGCGAGAACGGCGACGCCCGTGTGGACATCAGCGGCAAGAAGTATTCCCCGCCGGAGATTTCGGCCATGATCCTCACCAAGCTCAAGGAGGCAGCCGAAAGCTATCTCGGGGAGAAGATTACGCAGGCCGTGATCACGGTTCCCGCGTATTTCAACGACGCGCAACGGCAGGCCACCAAAGACGCCGGCAAAATCGCCGGTCTGGAAGTGATGCGCATCATCAATGAGCCGACGGCCGCGGCGCTGGCGTACGGGTTGGATAAGAAGAAGAACGAGACCATCGCCGTGTACGATTTCGGCGGCGGCACTTTCGATATCTCGATCCTCGAAGTGGGCGAAGGCGTGGTCGAAGTCAAATCGACCAACGGCGACACGCACCTGGGCGGCGACAACATCGACCAGCGGGTGATCGACTGGATCGTGGCTGAGTTCAAAAAGGAAAACGGCATCGACCTTTCGCGCGACCAGATGGCGCTGCAGCGCCTCAAGGAAGCGGCCGAAAAGGCCAAGATGGAGCTTTCGACGCTGCTCGAAGTCGACATCAATCTGCCCTTCATCACGGCCGACGCCACCGGCCCGAAGCACCTGCAGATGAAGCTCACCCGCGCGCGGTTTGAGCAAATGGTGGAGGACATCATCCAGCGTTCCGTGGGCCCCTGCAAACAGGCCATCGCGGACGCCGGCGTGACCCCGCAACAGATCAACGAAGTGGTTATGGTAGGCGGCCAGACCCGCATGCCGCGCATCCAGGCGCTGGTGCGCGACCTGTTTGGCAGGGAGCCCCACAAGGGTGTGAACCCGGACGAAGTGGTAGCCGTGGGCGCCGCGGTGCAGGGCGGCGTGCTGGGCGGCGAAGTGAAAGACGTGCTGTTGCTGGACGTTACCCCGCTCTCGCTGGGCATTGAAACCATGGGCGGCGTTTTCACCAAACTGATCGAGCGCAACACCACCATACCGACGCGTAAGAGCGAGGTTTTCTCGACGGCTTCCGACAACCAGCCGTCGGTCGAGATCAAGGTGCACCAGGGCGAACGCGCCATGGCGCACGATAACCGGCTACTGGGCGTGTTCCAGCTCGGCAACATTCCGCCGGCGGCGCGCGGCATTCCGCAGATCGAAGTCACCTTCGATATCGACGCTAACGGCATCCTGAATGTGACCGCCAAAGATCGCGGCACCAACAACGAACAGAAGATCACCATCACCTCTTCTTCCGGCCTTGCCAAGGATGAAGTCGAAAAGATGGCCAAGGACGCCGAAGCGCATGGCGCCGAAGACCGCAAACAGCGCGACACCATCGAAGCGCGCAACCGCGCCGACGCCATGGTCTATAACGTCGAGAAGACGCTCAAGGAACATCGCAGCAAGATCGGCGAGGCCGAAGCCAAGGAAATCGAAGCGGCCATCGAAGAGACCAAAAAAGCCATGGCGGAAAACGATCCCGAGCGCACTAACGCCGCGGTCGACCGGCTCACTGCCGCCAGCCACAAACTGGCCGAAGCCATGTACAAGACCGCGTCCTCGCAACAGGCCGGCGGCCCGCCGCCTCCTCCTCCGGGTGATGGGGGCCAGCCTAAGGGCGGCAAGGACGACGTGGTCGACGCCGAATTCGTGGACGTGGACGATAAGGATAAGAAATAACGCACAGGGGCAAGCATGGCCTCTCCTCCCAAGCACGACTATTACGAAACGTTGGGCGTACCGCGCAAAGCCACGGCGGATGAGATCCGCAAGGCGTATCGCAAGCTCGCTCGCAAACATCACCCGGATCTGAATCCGGGAGACAAATCCTCGGAAGATCGTTTCAAGAACGTGCAGGAAGCCTACGACATTCTCAGCGACTCCAAAAAGCGCGAGATGTACGACCAGCACGGTTTCTATTCCGAGAGCGGATTCGCCGGGCCCCCGCCGGGCTCGACGAATCCGCACCCTGGAATGGACTTCAACGGATTCGATTTTTCCGATCAAGATCAATTCGCGGGCGGTGGCCGGCGCACCGATACCGGCGGCTTCCGCGATATCTTCTCGCAGTTCTTCGGCGGCAAGGGTGGTCCGCAACAGGCGCAGCCCGAGCCCGAGAAGGGCGGCGATCTCGAATATGTAATGGATATCGATTTCTGGCAGGCCATCCGCGGCACCCAGGCCAAGCTCAACATCAACCGCTACGAAGTCTGCGGCACTTGCCACGGAACGGGCTCGAGCGGCGGGGGTGAAGTCGTCTGCCCGCAATGCCATGGTTCCGGCAACGTCACCCAGATGGCCGGCGCCATGAAGTTCAGCCTCACCTGCCCGCGCTGCAGCGGAAGCGGCAAGCTGCGCAACGCCTGCCCCACCTGCGGCGGCGAAGGCCGCGTCACACGCACGGAATCAGTCGAGGTCCGCATTCCGCCGGGCGCCCGCAGCAGCAGCCGCCTGCGCGTGCCGGGCAAGGGCAACGCCGGCACCATGGGCGCGCCGCCGGGCGACCTGTACATCACCATGCGGGTGGAAGAACATCCTCTCTTCCACCGCGATGGCGATAACATCGAAATCCGGATTCCCATCAAAGTGTCGGAAGCGGCGCTCGGCGCCAAAATCGAAGTCCCCACCATTGACGGACGCACCCTGCTGAAGATTCCGCAGGGCACCGTGAATGGCCAGAAGTTCCGCCTCCGCGAAAAGGGCGTGCTCAACTCGCGCACCAACCAGCGCGGCGACCAGATCGTGGAAGTGGCCCTGGTGGCTCCCGATCCGCGCGATGAACGCACCCGCGAACTGCTCCGCGAACTGGCCCGCATGGATACCGAAGACCCGCGCGCCGGAATCTGGGCCAAGGTCTGACATGGCAAAGGCGAAATCCAAAGCGGCCTTCATGATCTCGGCGGTGGCCGAGCAATACGGCATTCACCCGCAGACGCTGCGCCTCTATGAACGCGAAGGTCTGCTCAAGCCTTCCCGCAGTGAAGGCAACACGCGCCTCTACACCGCCGGCGATGTCGAGCGGCTGGAAGTGATTCTGCATCTCACGCGCGACCTGGGAGTGAACCTGGCGGGGGTCGAGATCATCCTCAACATGCGCGAGAGGATGGGCGACATGCAGGCCCAGATTCAGGAGTTCATTGCCACGCTGAACCGCGAGCTGGCGGCGCGCACCGCGCTCGCCGACGAGCCCGAAGACCATTACTGGCTGGTTCCGGTGGTGAACGCCCGCCCGCCGGCCGGCCCCGGCCGCCGCAAGAGCTGATTGCCGTACTATCATGGAGGCTTGCGCTTCCCGTCCGACGCGGCAACTCGCCTCACGCTCGCATACGTCGCGCCCTTCGCAACCTTTGTCGGCATGATGGCGGTGGAGAAGACTCTTCCGCTGCCGGCGGCCTGGCTTTACCCCATCCGCTTTTTCGCGGTGCTCGGGGTGCTGCTCTGGTTTTCCCGCCCCTACCTGTCGTTCCGTACAGCCTCTCCGGCGATGAGCGTGGCGATCGGAATCGCGGTCTTCGTCATCTGGATCGGCCCGGACGTGCTGTTCGGCCCCGCATACCGGCACCACTGGCTGTTCCAGAA
Organism: Bryobacteraceae bacterium; assembly: GCA_049511275.1. Taxonomy (GTDB): domain Bacteria; phylum Acidobacteriota; class Terriglobia; order Bryobacterales; family Bryobacteraceae; genus PALSA-129. Next base: position 2,380 of record JBEKYE010000138.1, on the reverse strand, counting down.
CCCCATCACCGGCGCGGCCGTCGCTTCCCTTCCCGTAAGTCTGCGGACTCAGGTCTGGTTCCTCACCGTGCGCGCCGTCTCCTGTACTCTGCTGGTCCCGGTGATTGAGGAGTTGTTCTGGCGCGGCTGGCTGATGCGTTGGATTCTGAACAAGGACTTCACCCGCGTGCCGCTGGGCACCTATACGCCCCTGGCCTTCTGGGCGGTCGCCGTGCTGTTCGCGTCCGAGCACGGCCCTTACTGGGAAGTCGGCCTGGCGGCCGGGGTGATTTACAACTGGTGGATGATCCGCACGCGCAACCTGGCCGATTGCATGCTGGCCCACGCCGTCACCAACGGCCTGCTCTCATGGTATGTGCTCCAGACGGGGCAGTGGCAATACTGGATGTGACGGACCGCTGGACAATCGGTGCGCAGGATAAATACTGCCCCGCCTCAACTAAAATAGAACTTAGACTCCATGATTCAACTCAGCGGGGCGGGGAAGCGCTACGGCCCCAAAATCCTTTTCGAAAACGTCGACTGGCTGGTGACGCCCACGGAGCGCGCCGGCCTGGTGGGCGCCAATGGCACTGGGAAATCGTCGCTGCTCAAAGTGCTGGCGGGTCTGGATGGCCTGGATTCCGGCGGCATCACCACGCAGAAAGCCGTCAGCATCGGCTACCTGCCGCAGGAAGGCTTGTCGCTTTCCGGCCGCAGCGTGTTCGCCGAGTGCATGACGGTATTCGCCAGCCTGCGGGCGCTCGAAGAGGAACAGGAGCAACTGGCGCACCGCATGGCGGAACTGGACCCGGCCGGCCACGCCTACGAGCAGGTGGCGGAGCGATTCCACCTGGCGGAGAGCGAGTTCCGCGCGCGCGACGGCTACGCCGTCGAGGCGCAGGTGGGCTCGGTGCTCACCGGCCTGGGCTTCCCGCAGCGCGATTGGAAGCGCCGCACCGAGGAATTCTCGGGCGGCTGGCAGATGCGTATCGCGCTGGCCAAGCTGCTGCTCGAAAAACCCAACCTGCTGCTGCTCGACGAGCCCACCAACCACCTGGACCTGGAGGCGCGTAACTGGCTGGAGGAGTATCTGGCCTCTTATCCCAATGCCTTCGTGCTGGTGTCGCACGACCGTTACTTCCTCGACGTCACCGTGCGCAAAGTGGCCGAGCTGTGGAACAAGGGGCTGCACTTCTACACCGGCGGCTTCACGCGGTATGAACAGCAGAAGACCGAACGGCGCGCGCAATTGCAGGCGGCTTACGAAAACCAGCAGGACCGCCTCCGCCAGTTGGAAGCCTTCATCAACCGCTTCCGCTACCAGGCCACCAAGGCCAAGCAGGTGCAGAGCCGCATCAAGGAGATGGAAAAGATCGAGCGGATTGAGATTCCGCCCGAAGAGAAGAGCATCCATTTCAGCTTCCCGCAGCCGAAGCCCAGCGGCCGCATCGTGGCGGAGCTGAAGGGCGTGGCCAAGAGCTACGGCGACCACCTGGTTTTTTCGGACGTCGATTGCTACATCGAGCGCGGCGACCGGGTGGCGCTGGTGGGCGTGAATGGCGCGGGCAAATCGACTCTGATCCGGATCCTGGCGGGCGCCGAACCGGTAAGCGCGGGCCTCTTCACCCTGGGGCACAACGCGCAGCCCGATTACTTCGCGCAGGATCAATATAAGGAGCTGGACCCCGCCGCGCGCATGATCGACGACCTGGCGACGGTGGCCCCGCGCGCCACCGTCACTCAGCTTCGCAGCATTCTGGGCTGCTTTTTGTTCTCCGAAGACGACGCCTTCAAGAGCATCGGCGTGCTGTCGGGCGGCGAGCGCAACCGCTACGCGCTGGCGCGCATGCTGATGCAGCCTTCGAACTTCCTGCTGCTGGACGAGCCCACCAACCATCTGGATATGCGCGCCAAGGACGTGCTGCTCGCCTCGCTCCAGGAATTCACCGGAACGCTGGTCTTCGTCTCGCACGACCGCTACTTCCTCGATAAGCTGGCCACCCGCGTCTTCGAAGTGGAGGATGGCCGGGTGCACGTCTTCCCCGGAAACTACGAAGACTACTGGTGGCGGAAGAACGGCGGTGCGGGGCCGGCGACGGCCGTCGAAGCTCCGCCGGCGCCCCAGGCGACGGCCGAACCCGGCCCGCCGGCCGCCGCGAAGGATGCCGGCCCGGGCGCCCGGCCCGCGCGGCTGAACCCCATCAAGCTGCGGCGCATGAAGCAGCGGCGCCAGGAAATTGAAGTGGAAGTGGGCAAGCTGGAAGTGGAGATCGCCGATTACGAAGGCGCGCTGGGCCACTTCGTCAGCGTGGAAGAAACCGCCCGGTTGAGCGACCTGGTGACGGCGCGGCGGGCCGACCTGGCGGCGCTATTGAAGGAGTGGGAGGACGTGGCCCAG
>JBEKYE010000137.1:0-10904 GCA_049511275.1 Bryobacteraceae bacterium | reverse complement strand
CGGCTGGGTCTGTCTGGCCGCCGCGGCGCTCGGCCTGGCCGTCTGGAGCCTCTCCATCACCCGCGCCCTTCGCGCCGCCGGCAGGTCGGTCCGTCATATTCGCCACTGCCAGCGCTCCGCCCGCAAGACATACCTTCGCGGAGAAACCGCACCGGTCTGGCTGATGGAAGACCTCGCACCGCTGGTGATGCTGGCGGGCGTGCTGCGGTCCCGCCTGGTGATCTCACGCAAAGTCGTATCCGCGTTGTCCGCCGAACAACTGTCCGCGGTATTGCGGCACGAACGCGCCCACAGCCGTTCGCGCGATAATTTCAAACGGCTGCTGGTATTGCTGGCCCCTGGGATGCTTCCGTTTTTCCGCGGCTTCGGGCGCCTCGAGCGGGCCTGGGCCAGAGTGGCCGAATGGGCCGCGGACGATTTCGCGGTGGCGGGCGACTCGCGCCGGTCCCTCACCCTGGCCGCGGCCCTGGTTCGCGTGGCGCGACTCGGCGCGGTTCCCTCACCGCCCGTGCTGGTGACTTCCCTGATGGCCAAGGGCGTCGATCTCTCCGCGCGCGTGGACCGCCTGCTGCACTTCGTCCCGGCCACCGCCAAACCCGGCGGGGTTGCCAAGCTTCTCTCCGGCGGCGGCGTCCTGCTGGGCGCGTGCGTCATCACTCTCATGGCACAGCCCGTCACCCTGCGCGCCGCCCACGAGTTCCTGGAAGAATTGATCCGCTAACCTCTGGCCCGGCATTGCGCGCGCTTGATCGGAATGACAGGGCCAGGATGCCTGTCCTACCTTCCAACTACGACCGGTGGTAGTAAGGATACCCGCTACTGTAGCCTAGTTGGTAATCCAAGAATAGAGGGTTTCATGTCTCGATTGCATGTATTGCCGGTTGCGTTGGTGCTTGCCTGTTCGCTGGTGCTGCCGGCTCAAACGCCGGACACCGCTACCATCCACGGTCGTGTCGTCGACCAGAGCCATGCCGCGGTAGCAGGCGTCGAGATCACCGTCACCAACTCGCAAACCGGTTTGAAACGCACCGCGCAGACCGAGTCCTCGGGCGACTTTTCCATCACCGGTCTCGCGGTCTCGGGCAGCTACAGCATCAGCGCGGCCAAACAGGGATTCGCCACCGCGCAATTGGATAAGGTGGAGGTCTCCGGCGGAGGCTCCGCCGATGTCAGCCTGCAACTCAACGTGGCCAGCGGCCAGAGCCAGGTCACGGTGACGGGCGCCGTCGGTGAAGTGCGCACCGACCAGCCGCAGTTGGGCCAACTTCTTGACACCACCCAGATGGATGCCACGCCCCTGCTCAACAACCGCATCACTTACCTGCCCATGCTGAACGCCGCCAACCGGCCCGCCATCAACCAGGGCGACGTGTTCATGAATGAGAACCTCTTCACTACCAACGGCGCCGGCCGCCGCCAGGCGTGGTTCGAAGTGGACGGCAGCACCGGCAACGATAGCTGGGGACGCCAGACCATTTTCAGCAATCTTCCGCGCACCGCCCTCGAAGAAATGTCCGTCCTCACCAACGCCTTTTCCGCCGAGTACGGCGGCTCAACCGGCAGCGTGATCAACATGATCACCAAAAGCGGCGGCAACCGGCTCCACGGTGAACTGATGGAAACGTGGCGGCCTGCCGCCACCTCAGCCGCCCTGTCCGGCTTCACCACCGCCAATGCCGCCAGCGGCAACGATATCACCAACGATTCCCTCGGCCAGTCCGATATCTCCCTTGGCGGCCCGCTCTCGAGCGACCACACCACCCACTTCTTCCTGGCCGGCGAGTTCAGCCGCGAGACCAAGGATTCCCCTATCATCTCGCCGGTCGAGCCCGGCATTTTCACCGGCCACTACCGCGGCTGGCTGGCGTTCTTCCGGCTGGATCATCAGCTCAACGACAAGAACAACCTCTTCTTCCGCGGCAATCTGGACGGCTACTACGACACCAATCCCAACGGCATCGTAGGCGGCAACAGTCTGCCCTCCGTCGCCCGCACTTTCCGCCGCCGCACTTACTCGACCGAGTTAGGCGAAACCGACGTCCTCAGCCCTACGCTTCTGAATAGCGTGCGCCTGCAATTCCAACTCGCTTCGCCCATCACCGAATTCGATCCGGTGATTTACGGCACCCAGTATGCGGTGCCCATTTCGAGCGGCGGCACTTTCACCTCCGGCACTTCGCAGGCCGCCCTGCTGCTCAACCGGCAGTATCAGGCCAACGACGTCCTGGCCGCTTCCTGGGGCTCTCACCAGGTCAAGTTCGGCGCCGATGTGATTGTGGCCCACACCGGCGGTAACAGCAAGGAATTCGGGGGACCGAGTTACCTGGGCGTCTTCACTTACAATACCTGCACACTGGCATTGTCAGTCTGCGAAGGCAGCACCTATCTCGATAACATTGCCAACGTGAAGACTTATGCGCAGAGTTACGGTAACGCGGCCTATACGGTTACCGATACGCTTTGGGCCTTGTTCGTGCAGGACGATTATCGCGTCAGCCGCAATCTAACAGTCAACCTGGGGCTGCGCTACGAACGGCAGACCTTCACCGATTCCAACAAGGATTTCGCGCCCCGCGCGGGCTTCTCCTATAACCTGCGCGGGGACGGCAAGACCGTGATCCGCGGCGGCTTCGGGATTTACTATTCGCAGATCGTGGACAACTCGGAGGCCAATTACGCCCTCACCGGGCCTACCGGCGTCTTTAACTACACGGCCTCGCCCGGCCAGATCGGCTTCCCCGCCAGCGTGGCAGCCGTGCCGCTTCCGGCCTTCCCCGCCGGCGCCCAGGCTCCCCTGCGCAGCCTTTACATCCGCCCCGGCGACGCATCCTACTACAATCAGTTCTTCCCCACCAGCACACTGATCGGATATCAAAATGGCTTGTGGAGTCCCTATTCCGGACAATGGACCTTTGGGATGGAACGACGCATCGGCAAGGACTGGGTCCTGGCCGTCGACTACGTGGGCTCCCACACCACCCGCATCAATCGGCCACTGGACGTCGACGCGCCCACTTCGTTCCTACGCACCGCCCAGGGGCAGACCCGCAGCGCCCAGGCGGCCAATTGCACGCGGCCCTATTGGATTGCCTGGTACGCCCAAAATGGCACCGCCTGCAATACCTCCACCGCGACCAATCCCCAGCCGCCTTACTCGGTGATTCAGAGCGACGTCAATGACGGTTACGCGTCTTACGACGCTTTGGATGTCAACCTGAGCCATCATTTCAGCAACCGGCTTTCCATGCTAGTGAGTTACACCTGGTCGCACGCGACCGACAATGTCGATCCCGACATCCCCAGCCAGAACCCCAACGATCCGCTGCAGACCGGCCACATCGAAAACGCCAACGCCATTTTCGACCAGCGCCAGCGCTTCGTGTTGAGCGGCGTCTACATCCTGCCGCTGAAGATTCACTTTGGCGGCGTTGCCACACTCGGCTCCGGACTGCCCTATAACTACACCACCGGAACCACCAACAGCGGCGACACCGGCGCCACCACCGACCGGCCGGTGATCAACGGCGTGGTGGTGGGCCGCAATGCCGGCCGCGGCAACCCGATCTACGATGTGTCGCCTTTCCTGGAGCGCGCTTTCGGCACCGAGGCTTTCCGCGTGGTTCTGCGGGCGGAGTCGTTCAACGCTTTTAACCACGCCAATTTCGCGGGTTACAGCGGAACATATGGCAACGGCGTTACCGCCGGGGCGGGCTTTGGAGCGCCGCTGGTAGGCATCACCAATCAGCTACCGGCGCGGTCGTTGCAGTTCTCGGTGAAGGTGGCGTTCTAGCGCTGTGACCGGCTGATGTTTGCTCGTAGCGGCCATCGCTCCCTGACGGTCGCGGCTCTGTCTGGAAGTCGGAACGTTAGTCGGGGGTTCCGGGCAGGCGGCACCGCCTGCCCCACCTCTGCAACGGAGGTCCGGCAGCCGTCACGGCTGCCGGATTTCAGGGAAACCGTCCTCCGTTTCCTATTGTGTTTGGCCCAGTCTAACCGAGTAATACCACGGCCGCAATAGTAGTTGAATTACTTGCCATGATAGGAATTCACTGCTTCGCCGCGGCGGCCGCGAGCGGTCCCCGCAGCCGGAAGAACATTACCGCCGCGGCGAACTGCAACGCCATCCCGAAGATCACCAGCGCCACCGTGGAGTGGTCGTAGAGCAGCCCCATGGCGGCGCTTCCCAGGAACCACATGATGCCGTATACGCCGTTGAACGCGCCGAACGCGGTGCCGCGCTTGTTCATGGAAACTACCTGCGCGATGCCGGAGCGAAGGCACGCATCCTGGGCCCCCATGCCGGTGGCCCAGCACGCCACGCTGGCAACCGCCGCCGCTGTGCCGCCCAAAAATCCCAGCGGCAGCGCCAGCAAAGAAATCAGAATTCCCCACGAGAGCACCACGATCCCATAGCGGTCGAAGAGCTTTCCGAGAAACAGGGCCGTCAGGCCGTTCAGGCCCATGGCACCGGAGAAGAGCAGCGGAATGACCGCCGGTGTGGCCAGGTGCGCGTCCTGGAAGTGGAAGGAGAGCAGCGCAAAATCCACGAAACCGCAGGCCAGCACACCGGCCGCAGCGGTATACAGCCAGAAAACTTCCGGCAGGCGCTTCTGCTCGATTTGCTTCGGCGCGGTGCGGCCGGCATTCGGATAAATCAAGCGACCCGCCAGCAGCGCGATCAGCGCCGCCGCCGCCGGAAATGCCAGGCGCAGGTAAGCCGGACCAAAATGGTGGGTTCGCATCACCGCCTCGGCCATCAGCAACGGGCCCAGCATCGCGCCCGCCTGGTCCATGGCGGCGTGAAGCCCGAATCCCCAGCCGTGGCCGATTTTGCCGGTGGCCTCCGACAGCAGAACGACGCGGGCCGGCCCGCGGAGGGCCTTGCCGGTGCGCTCCACCACGATCAGCAGCGCTGCCATCCGCCAGTTCCCGACGAAGGCCATGGCCGGCACCACCACCACGTTCAGGAAGTATCCCAGGATGGCGGTGGCCCAATAGGCACGCGTGCGGTCGACCCAGCGGCCGGAAAAATACCGCAGGCTGGCGGCGATCATCTCGCCAAAGCCGGCGATGATGCCCACCTGCGCGCCGGTTGCGCCAAGATCCTTCAGAAAGGGACCGACGATGCTGGCCGCCCCTTCATAGGTCATGTCAGCGAACAGGCTGACGATGCCAAGGCACACGATGAAGCGCAGCGCGGTGGCGCGTTCCTCTGGGGAGACCGTTAGATTTGTACCCATACCGCCTTAGCGGACGAAGCGCAGAAGCTGAGCTGGCGTCCGGCCTGTTAAGTAATGTTTAGCGTTTCCAACACCGAAAGCGTTCCCAGGAGCAGCAGGAGCCCTACCGCCGCGTAACGGATGGTCTTGGGCTCGAAGGTCCGCTGGATCCACCCGCGCACGCTCGCGCCAATCGAAACCGCCAGCGAACCCTTGGTCACCATGGCCAGTACCGCGCCCATCCATACCGCCAACGGCGTGGTCCACGTGTAGGTGCCGACGGCGAACTTTGCCGCCATGGTGGCCGCCGTGATTTGCCCCACGTCGCCCCACTCAGAGAAGAAAATAGCCGCGAAGGAAACCAGCATGGCGCGATGTGCGGGGTATTCCTTGGGCTTTACCTCGCGCTTATCCGGCTTGCGCCAAAGGACGAACGCGATGGCAAAGAAGTTGATCGCGGTAATGCCAGCCACCAGCCAGGGCGGCAACGTCGAGATGGCTTTGCCTACCAGCACGGCGACTCCCATCTTCAGCATGAACGCCATCGCCATCCCGCACAGGATGGGCACCCAGCGGTATCGCGTGGCCAGGACGCCGGTGGTATACAGCAGTTTGTCGCCAACGATCTCGGCGACGAACACGGTGCCATAAGTGGCGAGGATAATCGGCAGCATCGGACCTGAGAGCCCCTTTTCCCTGCGCGATCCGCGGGAAACGGAAGTATATCAGACGGCAATCGGGCAGCGATTTACTACGACAGGTAGTAATCTAATGGGGGCGGAAGCACGCGCGCGGGCCGCACTGACACGGGCAACGGAGGTCCCCGGCGGGAGGGTCTGCGGCGGCAGAAAACCTCCGGGGAAGGAGCGGCAACGCCGGCTGAAAGCCGGCGGCAGCCAGGATCGGCTGCCCCACAAGGGTGCGCCGTGCCCGGTTGCCACCGTGCGTTAGAATAGGGTCACACAGACAATGAAACAGAAAATTCGGTCGACGACGGTGATTTGTGTCCGCCGGGACAACAAGGTCGTGATGGCCGGCGACGGCCAGGTGACGCTCGGGAGCGAAGTCCTCAAGGGCACCGCCAAAAAGCTGCGGCGGCTGTATAATGACAAGATCCTGGCAGGCTTCGCCGGCTCTACGGCCGACGCGTTCGCGCTGTTTTCGCGCTTCGAAGCCAAGCTCGAGCAGTTCAACGGCAACCTGCCCCGCTCGGTGGTGGAGCTGGCCAAAGAGTGGCGCACCGACCGCGTGCTGCGCCACCTGGAGGCCCTCCTGCTGGTTGCCGATACCAAGAACACGTACCTGGTGAGCGGCAACGGCGATGTGATTGAGCCCGACGAAGGTGTCTCGGCCATCGGCTCCGGCGGCCCGTTCGCCATGTCCGCTGCGCTCGCGCTCCTCGGTAATACCAAGCTCTCCGCGCGCCACATCGCGGAACAGGCCATGACCATCGCCGCCAAAATCTGCATCTATACCAACGACAGCGTGACCTACGAGGAGCTGGAGTAGCCATGGTGATTTACCTGCCGTCGCAGTCCGTGGATGAAGAGCCCATTCTTGACGAATTGACTCCCCGTGAAATCGTCCGTGAGCTCGACAAACACGTGGTGGGACAGGCCGACGCCAAGCGCGCCGTGGCCATCGCGCTGCGCAACCGCATCCGCCGGCAGAAACTGGCGCCCGAGATGGCCGAAGAGGTGATGCCCAAGAACATCCTCATGATCGGCCCCACCGGGGTGGGCAAGACGGAACTGGCGCGACGCCTCGCCAAACTCTCCAATTCGCCGTTCATGAAGGTGGAGGCCAGCAAGTTCACCGAAGTCGGCTACGTGGGCCGCGACGTGGAATCGATGATCCGCGACCTGGTGGACATAGCCATCGACATGGTCCGGGAAGAGCGCCTGGACGAAGTGGCCGACCGCGCCGAACTGAATGCCGAGGAGCGCCTGCTGGATCTGCTGATGCCGCCGCAGCCCGAGCCCAGCGAAAGCGTGGAACGCACCCGCGACAAACTCCGCGAGCGCCTGCGCGACGGCAAACTGGATGAACGGCTGGTGGAGATCGAAGTCAAAGACCGACCGCCCAACCTGGAGGTGACCACCAACATGGGCGTCGAGGAGATGGGCATCAACCTCAAGGACATGCTGCCCAGCCTGTTCGGCCAAAAGACGCGCCGCCGCAAAATGCGCGTCGCCGAAGCCCTGGACTACCTGGTGCAGGAAGAAGAGCAGAAGCTCATCGACATGGACCAGGTTACGCGCATGGCCCTGGAACGCGTGGAATCGAGCGGCATCATCTTCCTCGACGAAATCGACAAGATCGCCGGCCGGGAATCCGGCCACGGCCCGGACGTCAGCCGCGAAGGCGTGCAGCGCGACATCCTGCCCATCGTGGAGGGCACCACGGTCAACACGCGCTACGGCTTTGTGCGCACCGACCACATCCTTTTCATCGCCGCCGGCGCCTTCCACGTCTCCAAACCCAGCGATCTGATCCCCGAACTCCAGGGCCGCTTCCCGATCCGGGTGGAGCTAAAATCCCTCACCGTCGAGGATTTCATCCGCATCCTGAAAGAGCCCAAGAACGCGCTTGCCAAGCAGTACACCGCGCTGCTCGAGACCGAAGGCATCAAGCTGATCCTGACCGACGACGCGCTGGAAGAGGTGGCCCGTTTCGCCGCCCAGGTGAACGAAAGCTCGGAGAACATCGGCGCGCGGCGCCTCCACACCATCATGGAGAAGATGCTGGAAGACGTTTCCTTCGCCGGCCCGGATCTGAAGAAGAAAACCGTCAGAGTGGACTCCGCCTATGTCCGCAAGCAACTCGCCGATATCGTGAAGGACCAGGACTTAAGCCGCTACATCCTGTAGGGCTGAGCGCAAGGGCTTGGCCCTTGAAATCCCCGCGGGATTCGGGAGTCAGAAGTCAGGAGTCAGAAGTCAACAGCTCATGCCAGCTTCAAGGCTTTTACGCGGTCCCGCAACTGCGCGGCTTTTTCGAATTCGAACTTGCGCGCAGCGTCGCGCATGCTCTCTTCCAGTTCCGAGATGAAGCGCGCGCGCTGCTCCGGCGTCAGGCCTTCCACTTCCTCGTCGGTCTCGAGCGGCACCGTCACGTAGTCTCCTTCGGCCACCGCCACCAGGCTCATATCGATGGGCCGCACGATGGATTGCGGCACGATCCCGTTGCGCTGGTTGTAGTCCACCTGCACCTGCCGCCGCCGCGAAGTCTCCTCCAGCGCCTTCCGCATGCTGTCCGTCATTACGTCGGCGTACAGAATGGCGTGCCCCTCGATGTGCCGCGCCGCCCGCCCCATGGTCTGGATCAGCGCGCCCGCCGATCGCAGGAAGCCTTCCTTATCCGCGTCCAGAATCGCCACCAGCGACACTTCCGGCAAGTCCAGACCTTCGCGCAGCAGGTTGATGCCGATCAGCACATCGAACTCCCCGCGCCGCAAATCCCGCAAGATGCGGATCCGCTCCAGCGTGTCTATCTCCGAATGCAAATAGCGGCAGCGCACTCCGACCTCGGAATAATATTCCGCCAGGTCCTCCGCCATGCGCTTGGTCAGCGTGGTGACGAGCACGCGCTGGCCGGCTTCCACGCGCTTGCGGATCTGGCCCAGCAGGTCGTCCACCTGGCCTTTCACGGGCCGGATCTCCACCGATGGGTCCACCAGTCCGGTCGGCCGGATGATCTGCTCCACCACCACTCCCGCCGATTTGGTCAGCTCGTAGGGACCCGGCGTCGCCGAAACGTACACCAACTGGTTGACGCGATGCTCGAACTCTTCGAACGTCAGCGGGCGGTTGTCCAGCGCGCTGGGCAGCCGGAACCCGTGCGCCACCAGCATCTCTTTGCGCGAGCGATCGCCGTGATACATGCCGTGCAGTTGCGGGATGGTCTGGTGACTTTCGTCGATGAAGATCAGGGAATCGCCGGGCAGGTAATCCAGCAGCGTGGGCGGCGCTTCTCCGGGCAGGCGCCCCGAGAAATGCCGCGAGTAGTTCTCGATGCCGTGGCAGTACCCGATCTCCTTCATCATCTCCAGGTCGAACATGGTGCGCTGGTACAGGCGCTGCGCCTCGATCAGTTTTCCCTGCTTCTCCAGCTCCTTGTGCCACCACTCCAGCTCCCTGCGAATGCTCTCCATGGCGCCGAAGCGGGTTTCGTCGCTCATGACGTAGTGGGTCTTGGGATAAATCGGCAGCCGCTGATAGGTCTGCTTCACCCGGCCGAGCAAGGGATCGATCTGCGACAGGCTCTCCACTTCGTCGCCCCAGAGCTCGATGCGGTAGGCGTGGTCGTCATAGGTGGGATAGAGCTCGATCACGTCTCCCCGCACGCGGAACGTGCCGCGGCGGAAATCCGTGTCATTGCGGTCGTACAGAATGTCCACCAGGCGGGATACGATCTGGTTGCGCGAAATCTTCTGCCCCTTCTCCAACATGAGCAGCATGCCGTAGTAGGCTTCCGGCGACCCGAGGCCGTAAATGCAGCTCACGCTGGCCACAATCACGCAGTCGCGCCTCTCGAACAGGGATTTGGTGGCGGCCAGGCGCAGCTTATCCAGCTCGTCGTTGACGGTGGCTTCCTTTTCGATGTAGACGTCGCTCGAGGGAATGTAGGCTTCCGGCTGGTAGTAATCGTAGTAGCTGACGAAGTACTCCACCGCGTTGTCCGGGTAGAAGCTTTTGAATTCGTGGTAAAGTTGCGCCGCCAGTGTCTTGTTGTGCGCCAGGATCAGGGCCGGCCTTCCCATGGCCTCGATCACCTTGGCCATGGTGAAAGTTTTTCCGGATCCGGTGACGCCCAGCAGCACCTGGTGCTGCTCGCCTTCCCGCACGCCGCGGGTCAATTCGGCGATGGCGTTTTCCTGGTCGCCGCACGGCCGGTAGTTGACCGCTAATCGAAAGCTCATGCTATCCCGACTTCCTTAACTCCCGACTCCCGACTTCCAAATCCCGCAGGGATCTCAAGGGCGAAGCCCGGGCCATCATTCTTCGGCTCCGCTCAGCCGGGCGTTCAACCAGGCGCGGGCAAACCGCAGCCTGCGGTCGACGGTGGCTTCCGACATGTGCGTCAGCTCGCTCAACTCGGCCACGGTGTACCCCATCAGATACCGCAGTTCCACCAGGCGCACCAGGTCAGGATCGCTCTTCGCCAGCAACTCCAGCGCCACTTCCAGGTCCAGAATCGCCGGCTCGGGCAGTTCCGTCCAGGCCAGTTGCGCGGTGAGCGGCACCTGCTCCCATTGGCCTTCGCGCTTGCCGGCCAGGCGCCGGCGGGCCTGCTCGATGAGGATTCTGCGCATTTGCGTCGCCGCGAACGCGAAAAAATGGTGCCGGCTTTTCCACTCCATGCGCTGCAGTTGCCGCAGCCGCAGGTACGCTTCATTGACCAGGGCGGCCGGATTGACGTTGTGACGATCTTGCGACGCCAGGCTGGAGGCGATGGCCAGGAGGCGCTTGTAGACCGAATCCACCACCTGGTCGTAGGCGTGCTCGTCTCCCTCCCGCCATCGCTTCAGCAAGAGGGTCACTTCGGTGGTCTTGCCGGAGGAAGACATCCCAAGTCAATTCTGTCATAGGCTTGGATTTCCGCGCAAGAATCGGCTGCTATCCTGAAGATACAGTGGATTTGAACCCCTCCTCGGTGTCGCGGTTGATGGTGCGCTCGACCAAC
>JBEKYE010000136.1:0-10905 GCA_049511275.1 Bryobacteraceae bacterium | reverse complement strand
CCGGCCCAGGAATTGGTTTCATAGGCGCCCCGGATCCGCTTCCGTGATCTGCGCAATAATACCTGACAGTTGATTTTTGGTGCGCCCGGAGAGACTCGAACTCCCGGCCTACTGGTTCGAAGCCAGCCGCTCTATCCAACTGAGCTACGGGCGCGCATTCCTTAACACCTTGACGCGAACCCAGTGCCGCATAGAGGTGCCGGCGATGGATCAACGCCTTCACGATTTTATCAGAGAACCGATCTATTGGAAGAGAACTGCCGCGGCGCTAAAAGATATTGATACCAACAAACTTCAACATCCAGATCACCAGCCATATCGCGATAAGGGCCACGACAATGTATCTGATCCACTGCCATAAGGTTCGCGGTTCGGTCCGATTTTCCACACTCTTGTTATATCTCTAATTTCACCGGGCAACCGGGCGTTCCGCCCCAGGCGAGCATTGGCCCCACAGCCAGCGTTTCCCGGAAGCCGCCCGGGGGCTTACTGGCGGGCCCGATATCGCGCCACCTGCAGGATCGCGGCTTTGCGTTCCTGGCCGTCGGCATCCTGGATGAACAGGTGCCTGCGGTCGGCCGAGAAACGCATCGGAACGTACAAATCCAGGTGCAGCGGAGTGTCGGATACCACCAGGTAGGAACGGCCGAAACCTTTGACGCGATAAACGTACTGCTTGCGCAGGTAAGCGTGTCCGGTGGCAACTGTCTTGCGGGAGAGGATTTCGCCGTCCTGCCAGCGGCGCGGCACTACCGCAGCGTCCAGGGACGCCGGGACCAGCAACGCAAATAGGATTCCGGCGAGTGTGAGCCGGCCCTCCATACTACAGCCTCTAAAATCATTCTAGTCCCAAATTGGTCCGGGAGAAAGCGGAATTATTGCGGGGATTTGGCGGCACAGGCGAGGGCGTGATGCGCGGCACATTATTTTCGCAGAAACAGCGACACCGCCATCCCTACCCCGATGAGAATCACCACACGACGGACCGCCGTGCGGCCCAGGCGGCGCGCCGCCCCGGCGCCGGCGAACCCGCCGACGATCGCCGCTACCGCCATCAGCACTACGTAGGGCCAATACACCATGCGGGCCCAGATGAAATAAGCCGCGGCGATGCCGTTCACGCTGCCGCCGAACACCACTTTGAGGCCATTCATTTCGTGGATGTCGCGTAGCCCCAGGATGCTCAGCGCAGCCAGCATCAGGATGCCGATGCCGGCGCCGAAATAGCCGCCATAAAGGCCTACCGCTAATTGGAACAGCATGCCGCCGGTCATCCAGCGGGCCGACCGCCGGGCCGACTCCGAACCCGTCCCCAGGTGGCGCTGCACGGTTTCCTGGGCGGCGAACAGCAGCGTGGCGAAGAGGATCAGGTAGGGCACCAGGCGGTCGAATGTGGCCGTGGGTGTGTGGCGCAGCAGGATGGCCCCGGCGATGCCTCCGACCAGGCTGGGGACGATCAGCGCCAGGAAGCGCGGCTCGGCGGCGCGCAGTTCCCGGCGATATCCCCATGCGCTGCCCACCGTGCCCGGCCAGATGGCTACCGTCGAGGTCGCGTTGGCGGTGACCGAATCGAGACCCAGCCAGATCAGCGTGGGGAACGACACCAGCGTCCCGCCGCCGGCTACGGAGTTGATGGAGCCGGCCAGGAAGGCCGCCCCGAAAGAGACTGCGGCGTGCGGAAGGTCGAGTACGGAGGTCAAACCGCAGGATAACGCAGGTTCCCGTTCAGCCCCAAAAATCGCCGCCCAACTGCGGAAATTCACCTTTTAGCGTCTTAATATGGTTTTCACCGGTTAAACTGCTTAGAATCCAAGGCATGGCGGAATTCCAGGTACTACAGCCGAAAACTACCTACACGGGTTCACCGATCCAGAACCTCGCCAAAGGCCTCCCCAAGACCACCCGATCACTCTGCCCCGATTGTTCGCAACTGATTGACGCCAGAATCTTTGAAGACGGCGGCAAAGTTGTGATGGAAAAGCATTGCGCGAATCACGGCGACTTCCGCGACATTATTTATTCCGACGCGCGGCTTTATCTGAAGATGGAGGAATGGAGCTTCGGCGACAACCGCGGCCTGGAGAACCCGGCCGTGACCAACGCAACGAAGTGCCCGGACGATTGCGGCCTGTGTAACCTGCACACCAGCCACACCGGCCTCGCCAATGTCGATCTCACCAACCGCTGCAACCTCACGTGCCCGGTCTGTTTCGCCAACGCCAACGCGGCGGGTTACGTTTACGAGCCGGATTTCGAAACCGTCCGCAAAATGCTCCAGGCGCTGCGCGACGAAAAGCCCGTGGCCGGCCGCATCGTGCAGTTCTCGGGCGGCGAGCCGACCATTTACCCGCGCTTCCTGGACGTGCTGCGCATGGCCCGGGAGATGGGCTTCAGCCACTTGCAGGCGGCCACCAACGGCATCAAGTTCACCGACCTGGAATTCGCCGAGCAGTCGAAGGAAGCCGGCCTGCACACGCTCTACCTGCAGTTCGACGGCGTCTGCGACGACGTCTACCGCCGCACGCGCGGCGAGCGGCTGTGGGAGAAGAAGCTGAAGTGCATCGAAAACGTCCGTAAGGCCGGGCTGAAGATCGTGTTCGTTCCCACCATCGTGAAGGGGCTCAACGACCACCAGATCGGCGACATTGTGCGGCTGGCGCTGGAATATATCGATTGCACCAGCGGCATCAGCTTCCAGCCGGTGGCCTTCACGGGACGCATCGCGCGCCACGAACTGGAAGCCAAGCGGTTCACGCTTTCCGATTTCGCGCATGCCGTCCAGCAACAAACGGGCATCGCCGATCCGTACCAGGATTGGTTCCCGCTGAGCTGCGTGACGCCGTTTTCGAAACTCCTCGGCGCGCTGCGCGGTGAGGAAACCACCACGCTGAGCTGCCATCCGCACTGCTCGCTGGGCACGTACCTGTTCGTCGACCAGAATCGCAAGGCCACGCCGGTGACGCAGTTCGTGGACGTCGGCCCGATGCTCCAGGAAATGGATCTGCTGGCGCGCAAGGCCGGCAAGCGCCGCATCCAGTTCTTCACCAAGCTCTCCGCCTGGAACAACCTGCGTAAATTCTTCCACGCCGAGAAGGCGCCCGAAGGCCTGGACTTCCCCAAGTTCCTGCAGACCCTGCAGGGCCTCACCGATAAGAAGCACGGGCGCGGCGACGCGGAAAAGAAGGGCTTCACCTACCGCACGCTGATGCTGGCCGGCATGCACTTCATGGATTCGTACAATTACGACGTGGAGCGCGTGAAACGCTGCGTCATCCACTACGCCGCTCCGAACGGCAGGATCTATCCCTTCTGCGCCTATAATTCCGGCCCGGTCTATCGCGAGCGCATCGAGCGCGAATTCGCGGTGCCGCAGGAAGTGGGGGAAGAGATGATGCGGCTGGATTTGCTGGCGAAGAAAAAGGGCTGCGGAAGCGCGGTGGCGGAACCGGAGCTGGTGGGGTAGGATCACTACCTCCCGAGAACCCGTCTCATCGGAAAGCGCACCGCTTGCCACCACTGGCGCGACGGCTGGATATGCATCAATCAGCATCCATACTGGTGCTTGATGCGCCACACCGCTGGTGGTAAGCCAGCCCGCACGCTAAACAGCCCTCCGATCCCCGGCGCGGTTACTCGCAGAAGACGCGGACCTTGGTCTTGCCCTTGTCGTCGATATCCACGGTGAGCTCGTCCAGGTGGCCGATGACTTCTTCCAGGTTGTCGGAAGTGATCTGGTTCAAATCGAATGGCACGCCCTCCTGCTGCAGCGCCGCATTCACCCGCTCGCGCGCCTGCTTCGGAATCAGGCCTGCCAGCTTCACTCCGGATCGCAGCATCTGCAACGGCACGCGGACGTTTACGTTGACCGGCTCTCCGCGCCAGTTGTTCTCGGTGGCCACCACGCGAAGGTACTTCGGCTTGGGCTTGGGAGCCTGTTCCGAAGCTCCCGGCGCGCCCGCTGGCGGCGCCTCGTTCTCTAAAGCCGCGATCAGGCGTTCGGCCTCATCGGCCGTGATCTGCCCCTGCGCCAGCATGTTCAAAATCTTCTTTCGATTCTCGTTCATGGTATTTCTCCTGCCGGTTTGGTTACCGCGACGTCTCCAATTCCCGTATGGCCTGCTCCGCACTGATCTCCCGGCGTTCCAGCCGCTCCAAAATCTCCGCCCGGGACGGCTTCGGATTCGTTTCCACAAACTCCAGGCTGTTGGCGATGCGCGTCAGCCGCGATTTGATGGTCGGGTAGCTGACGCCGAAGACCTGTTCCATCTCCTTGATGGACCCATGGGAGCGTACGAACGCCGTGATGAAGACCTGGTCTTCCATGCTCAACCGGGCCAGTTGCGGCAACTCGAAGCGGCCTTCGATGGCGATATCCTTTTCCGTCAGGCGAACCCGCTCCACGACAATGGGGTGACCTTCGGTCAATCGTGTGAGTTCCTGCCAATCGGCGGTGGGTTTGCGTTCCGTAGCCATGTTTTTCATCCGCAAGGGCCAATATAATTAATTTATATATTAATTTTATCAAGTTTTCAACAAAAAAATATTGATTTTAGCGATTATGAAACCCATCGCGACCGGTCCGCTGCCCGCAACAATCAATCCCGCTACAATCAATAAGGTGGCGGGAGTCTACGTCTCATATCCGTTCTGCGCACAGAAGTGTACGTACTGCAACTTCGCGTCGGGGGTCTTCCCGGCGGCCCTCCAGGAGCGCTATCTGATTGCGCTGGCAAACGAAATCCGCGCGCACGCATGGGAGTGGACGCCTCAAACGGTTTACTTGGGGGGCGGCACACCCAGTACCCTGGCCCCCGGGAAATTGGCTTCGTTCCTGCAACTCATTCCGGGACGGCCGTGGCTGGAGGCCACCATCGAGGCGGCGCCCGGAACCATTACTACAGAAAAGGCCCGATCGTGGGGCGCGGCCGGCATCAATCGCGTCAGCCTCGGAGTGCAGTCGTTCGTCGATAAGGAGATCCGGCGCACGGGCCGCAAGCACACGGTCGCGACCGTCGAGGCGGAGATCCGCCTATTGAGCGATGCGGGCATCCAAAACTGCAATATCGATTTGATTGCCGGGCTCTCCGGCCAGACGGAGGCCAGTTGGCGCGAGTCGCTGGATTGGATTGAGCGCCTCGGGCCGGCGCACGTCTCGGTCTACATGCTGGAGGTGGATGAAGACAGCCGCCTCGGCAAAGAGATGATGCTGGGCGGCGTGCGCTACGGCGCGGGCGACACACCCGGCGACGACCAGACCGCGGCATTCTATGAGACGGCGGTCGAGAGGCTGGCTGCGATGGGAATCGTGCGTTACGAGATTTCCAATTTCGCGCGGCCGGGGTTCGAATCGCGGCACAACCTGAAGTACTGGAGGCTGGAGCCCTATGCCGGCTTCGGCGCGGACGCGCATTCGTTCGACGGACGGGTGCGCACGCAAAACCCCGAGTCCGCGGAGGAGTACCTCAAGCCTCGGAATTGCGACCGTCAGGGAGCGGAGGCGCTGGCGGATGAGCGCTTCTTTGTCGGACTGCGCCTGACGGCCGGCATTCGCCCCACGGCCGACGAATGGCGCCGCTTCGAGCGGCCCATCCAATGCTTTGTGGATGCCGGTCTGCTCGAAACCCAGGATGGGGTTTTGCGCCTCACGAAGCGCGGCGTACTGCTTTCCAACGAAGTGTTCCAGGAGTTTTTGACCACATGAAAACCATCGATTTGCGCAGCGATACCGTCACCAGGCCGACGCCCGAAATGCGCCGCGCCATGATGGAGGCCGAGGTGGGCGACGACGTTTACGGCGAGGATCCCACGGTGAACCGCCTGGAGGAGCAGGCCGCCGACGTGACCGGCAAGCAGGCGGCGCTGTTCGTCCCCACCGGCACCATGGGGAACACCATCGCGGTGAAGCTGCTCACCGAACACGGGCAGGAGGTGATCTGCGATTCCCGCGCGCACATGCTGGACTACGAGATGTCGATGGTGGCGTGGTTTTCCGGCTGCGTGATTCGCGCCATCCCCACCAGCGACGGCATCCTCTCCTGGGAGGAAGTGAAGCGGCTCATCAAGCCGGTGAATCCGTATACGGCGCCCACCGGCCTCGTCGAGATCGAGAACACGCACAACATGTGGGGCGGCACGGTCTACCCCATGGAAACCATTTACGAAATCTGCGACGGCGCGCACGAGCGGGGGTTGAAGGTGCACATGGACGGCGCCCGCATTTTCAATGCGGCTGAAGCCACGGGGATGCCGGTGCGCGAGATCTGCGCGCCTGCCGACACGGTGATGTTCTGTCTGTCGAAGGGCCTGGGCGCGCCGGCGGGATCGATCCTGGCGGGGCCGAAGCACCTGATTGCGAAGGGCCGCCTCTACCGCAAACGGTTGGGCGGCGGCATGCGGCAAGTGGGAGTGCTGGCGGCGGCGTGCCTGGTAGCGCTCGAAGACTCTCCCAAAAAGCTGGCCGCCGATCACGCCAATGCCCGCTTCCTGGCCGAAGGCCTGGCGCGCATTCCGGGGATCGAGCCGCGCGCCGTCTCGACCAACATCGTGGTCTTCGACGTCGCCGGAACGGGCGTTCCGCCAGCGGCCCTCAGCGTGCAACTGAAACGGCGGGGCATACTGATGAACGCGATTAATGACCGACAGGTGCGCGCGGTGACGCACTATGACGCCACCCGTGAAGATTGCGCACAGGCGCTGGGCGCGGTAGCTGAGGCGGTGGCCGAGGCGGTCGCGCGGTAAATGCGCCTCGGCGCGTTCCTGTAGCGCTCCGAAACGTCTTACTATGGTTATTCATCTCTCATTCACCCTGTCAGGATTGGACGCGTAATGTCGAAACCGTTTGCAAAGCTGTGCTGCATCTCGCTGATGGCGGCGAGCCATGTGGCGCTCGGGCAGCAGTACTCGATTGCCACCGTGGCCGGCGGAGCGCCGCCGCCCACACCGGCAGCGGCGGCCAGCACCACCATCGGGCAGCCGAACCGGGTGATGGTGGATGCGGCGGGCAACGTCTATTTCAGCAGTTTGAATTGTGTGTTCCGGATGGACGCCGGCGGAAACCTGACGCTGATCGCGGGCAACTCGCGGCCGGGCTTCTCGGGCGACGGCGGGCCGGCCACACAGGCGCAATTGAATGCGCCGCAGGGCCTGGCGCTGGACCAAACCGGCAACCTGTACATCGCCGATTCGAAGAACAACCGCATCCGCATTGTCAGCCCGGCGGGCATCATCAACACCTTCGCGGGAAGCGGGCAGGTCAGTCCCGGCGGGGCCAACACCTATAACGACGGCGGCCTGGCGATCAACGCGCTGCTGCACCTGCCGGCCGGCGTGGCCGTGGATAAAAGCGGCAACGTGTACATCGCCGACACCGGAGACAACCTGATTCGCGAGGTCACGACCGACGGCCTCATCAACTCCATCGCAGGCGACAGCTACCCCAGTTATCTGGGCGACGGCTTTCTGGCGGTCACGGCGGAATTGCACTCGCCGGAAGACGTGGCCGTGGATTCGAGCGGCAACGTTTATATCTCGGACTCCGCCAATGCGGTGATCCGCGAGATCACCGCCAGCACCGGCATCATCAACTTCATTGCGGGCAACGTCACCGCGCCCACCACCGGGCAAATCACCGGATCGCCGAATATCGGCTACTCCGGCGATGGCGCCGCGGCCAACCTGGCGGGCCTGGTGACGCCCTTCGGCCTGACGGTGGATTCCAGCGGCCAGGTGTACTTTGCGGAGAATGGCGACAGCCGCATCCGCATGATCAATACCAAGGGAATCATAAACACCATCGCCGGCAATGGCACGGCCGGATTCGGCGGCGATGGATCGATGGGAACCAGCGCCGAGGTCAGCTTCCCGACGGGCGTCGCGGTGGACTCTTCGGGCAACGTCTATATCGCCGATTCGCTCAACCGGCGCATCCGCAAGCTGGCTTCGGGCGGCAACATCAGCACGGTGGCGGGCAACGGGAACTACAGTTATTCGGGCGACAACGGTCAGGCCATTTCGGCACAACTCAACACGCCGCAAGCCGTGGCGACGGATTCGTCCGGCAACCTGTACATCGCCGACACCGTGAATAACGTGGTGCGGAAGGTGACGGCGGCCGGGGTCATCTCGACCATCGCGGGCAACGGCACGGCCGGCTCGGGCGGCGACGGGAGCGCGGCCACCAGCGCGCAACTGCACTCTCCGCAGGGAATCGCGGTGGACGCGAGCGGCAATGTCTACGTGTCCGACACGCAGAACGCGCGTGTGCGCAAAATTTCGAACGGCACCATCAACACGGTGGCCGGCAGCGGCACGGCGGGCTTCGGCGGCGATGGGGGCTCGGCCACCAGCGCACAACTGAACATCCCGGCGGGCCTGTCGGTGGATGGAGCGGGCAACCTCTATATCGCCGACTTCAGCAACAACCGCATCCGCAAAGTCACACCCGGCGGCGCCATCACGACGCTTGCCGGCAATGGCCTCGCGGGATACTCAGGCGACGGCGGCGCGGCCGCCAATGCGCAACTCACCACCCCGGTGGGCGTGGCCACCGATTCGAGCGGCAACGTGTACATCGGGGACACGGGAAACAACGCGGTCCGCGTGGTGAATTCGAGCGGCATCATCTCGACGGTGGCCGGAAACGGCCTGGCCGGTTATTCGGGCGACGACGGGCCGGCTGTGTCGGCCATGGTGGGCAATCCCACCGGCGTGGCGGTGGACGCTTCGGGCAACCTCTATATTTCGGATGGCAGCGTGCGCGTGCGCAAGGTCTACTCTTCCGGCTTCATTAATACGATCGCGGGCAACGGCGCGCGAGGCTACACGGGGGATGGCGGCGTCGCACTGTTCGCCACCATGAATGGCCCGGCGGGCATTGCGCTGGCGCCGAATGGCAACCTCTACATCGCCGACTCCGGCAATAGCGCCGTTCGCGAATTGCTGCTGGGCGGATTCCAAATCAAGATCGCCGCGGTGGCCAACGCCGCCAGCAACCTGGCGGGCCCGGTTTCCGGCGGCGAGATCGTGGTGCTCTACGGCACCGGCATGGGCCCGGCCGGCCTGGTGCAGTACACACCGGGAAGCAACGGGCAGGTGCCAACGAGTTTGGCCGGAACAACCGTTTATTTCGGCAACTATGCCGCGCCACTGCTCTATACCTCCGCCAACCAGGTTTCGGCGATCGTGCCGTATGAAGTTTCCGGATCGCAGGCGCAGGTCTTCGTGGAGTATAACGGCGATCTTGCGGCGACTTTCCCGGTTTCCCTGGCGACAGCCGCGCCGGCTCTCTTCACGGCCGATTCTTCCGGCAAAGGCCAAGCCGCGGCCATCAACATTCAGAATGGCGCCTACGCATACAACAACGCCGCGCATCCGCTCAACGCGGGGGATTACGTGGAGCTGTTCCTCACCGGAACCGGCCAGACCAACCCGCCGAGTGTGGACGGCCAACTGACTCCAGACGCCAATGAACTGGTGGCGGCAAACGTGACGGTGACTATCGGAGGCCGGACTCTCACGCCGGTTTATGCGGGAGGCGCACCGGGAATCGTGGCCGGGCTGACTCAGGTCGACGTGCAGATTCCCAGCGGCCTGACGGCTGGGGCGGTCCCCGTGTCGATTCAGGTGGGCAGTGTTTCCACGCAACCCGGTGTGACCATCGCGGTTTCCGGCAAGTAACGGGGGCTCACGCTCCGATGATTCATAAGCCGCAGGCGTTCGCTTTCGGCGTCGGGCTCGCCCTATTGGTGACGATAGCGGCCGGAGTTTACCGGATTGAGGCGCGCAAAAACCGCAAGGTGATCGTGGGGACCAAGGACGAGGTCTACTACACCGGTTACGCCACCAAAGAGGATGCCAGAATGCTCGGCCAGGCGCTCACCGCGAGCGGCTTCCTCAGCAATCAAGGACTGAGCGTCCTGCTGTCAAAAGGGCCCAGCGGCGCGTCGGTTTCGTTCGTCGTCAAAGAGAGCGCGTGGAATCACCCGGACACGATTTCGAGCTACGAGGTGATCGGGCGGCGGATCGCACCTTCGATTGGCGGATTTCCGATCACGGTGCGACTGCTCGACTCGTCGGGCCATATCCAGAAACTGACCGTCGGCAGGGTCCTGGTTGGAACCAGGGATGAGGTCTATTACTTCGGCTCCGCGACCCAAGAAGATGCTCAAGGGCTGGGCCAGGCGCTCAAGACCATCGGGTTCTTTGCGGACCTCGGTGCAAGCGTGGTCATTTCCAAAGGCGACGGCACGGCGATCTGGTTCGTTACCTCTGAGGGGTTCTGGGACAAGCCGGAAGCCATCGCCGGCTTCGAGCGCGTTGCGCGGCAGGTGGCCGCGTCGGTCGGCGGGCTTCCAATCCAGGTTCGCCTGCTCAATGCGGAAATGGAAACCAAGAAGGAGATGACGATCCAATGATCGGCAGCACGGTGGGGCGGACCCCCGGTCTGCGGCCGGCCCCCGGGCCGACCTGCTTCGCGCTTGGATTGGGTTGAGTTCACTGCGGGAATGCGGGTCCAGGGGGACCCGCGCAGCTTAGGGTCTGCCCCGGTGAGACCCACGGGCCATATATAATTGAAGCCCTGATGAAGCCGCTTAGCCTTTTGCTTTTTTCCGCCCTCGCTGTGGGGCAGGGCCGCTTGACCCCGGGGACGGCGCCCTTTGTCACGGTGAGTGCGCCGCTGGTGACCCTCCAACACGTCCGGGTAATCGACGGCACGGGCGCGGCGCCGCTCGAAAACCAGACCATCGTCATCGACCGCGGCAAGATCGCGGCAGTGGGACCGGCCGCCTCCACACCCACGCCCCAAGGCGCGCAGGTGATGGACCTCACGGGCCACACCGTGATGCCCGGAATCGTGGGAATGCACGAGCACCTCTTCTACCCGTCGGGCGGCGGCGTACCGCTGTA
>JBEKYE010000135.1:0-10938 GCA_049511275.1 Bryobacteraceae bacterium | reverse complement strand
GGCGGCATCGACGAACATTGCATCGGCGCGCTCGATACGCTGCCCCTGAATGCGACTTTCTCGCCCGTGATCGAAGGCCTGGCAGTCGTGGATGGCGCCGGCCCGGTTCCGCTTTACGGCGTGGACCTGGTGGCGTCGGCGCTTGCGGCTCCCCAGCCGGCTGGCTCCCAAGCCGTAACCGCGACGGTTGCCGGACGGCGCTGGGAACTGAAGCCGGCGCGGATGGTGCCCTCGGCCTCCGGCGATATTCTGGTGGCCGATATCGCCGCCGCGCAACAGGCGCTCGGCCGTTTCGGCAAGCTCGACCGCATCGATGTCACCATCGGGCGCGGCGAGGACCTGGCCCGCGTGGAACAGGCCATCCGCGCGCTTCTGCCGCCGGCCTACCTGGTGGAGCGGCCGGGCGTGCGCAGCGAAGAAAACCAGCGCATGCTGCGCGCCTTCCGCTGGAACCTGCGGGTGCTGGGCTATATTTCCCTGGTGGTGGGCGCCTTCCTGATTTACAACACCATCTCCATCAGCGTGGTGCGGCGGCGCGGCGAAATCGGCGTGTTGCGCGCGCTCGGCGCCGGGCGCGCCGCCGTGCTGGGGTTGTTCCTGGCGGAAGCGCTGATGCTTGGCGTGATGGGCGCCGCGCTGGGAGTGGCGCTCGGCCGCCTCCTGGCGGGCGTCACCGTGCGGACCATTTCCGAAACCGTGAACGCGCTCTACACCACCAGCCGCCCGGCGCCCGTCGAGCTCACCTGGAGCGAAACCTGCATGGGTCTGCTGACGGGCGCGGTGGTGGCGCTGGCTTCGGCGTTTGCGCCGGCGCGCGAAGCCATGTTGGTGGCGCCCGTTGAGGCCATGGGCCGTGGCGCGCACGAACACCGCGCGCGCCTGCGCTGGCGGCGCGGCCTGGTCTGGGCGGCCCTGTTTGCGGCTGCCGCGTTGGCCGCCTCGCAGGCGCGGCCGGTCGACGGCTATCCCGTGGGCGGCTACGTAGCCGCGCTGTTTTCGATTGGCGCGGCGGCCTTCGCGGCCCCCGCGCTGGTGCTCGCGGCCAACTACCTCACGCGCGCCGTGACGCGCCGCCGCGTCTCGAGCCTGCTGGCCGGCCGCAGTTTGACGGCCTCGCTTTCGCGGTCGTCGGTGGTGGTGGCGGCGCTGGCCACCGCCATCGCCATGATGGCCAGCGTGGGCATCATGGTCGGCAGCTTTCGGGAGACCGTGGCGCTATGGCTGGACGTCCAGCTTCGCGCCGATTTCTACGTGCGGACGGCGGCGCCTTCGTCCGCGGGCCAGTACCCGCCGCTGGCCGCGGGTGTTGTGGCGGCGCTCGAGTCTGTTCCGGGAGTGGCCGCCGTGGACGATTATCATGGCACGGAACTCCACTTTCGCGGCGAGCGCGCGACGCTCGGCGCCGGCAATCTGGAGATTGTCCGCCGCTACGGCCGGCTGCGCTTCATCGCCGGAGAGGATCGCGACGCCATTCTGCGCTCGCTCGCCGGCCGCGACCGCGCGATTGTCAGCGAGCCATTCGCGCTGCGGAATAGTATCCACGCCGGCGACCGCCTCGCCATTCCGATTGGCGCGCACACGGTTGTGCTGACGGTGGCCGGCATCTATTACGATTATTCCAGCAGCCAGGGCTACGTGATTCTGGATAACTCCACTCTGCTGCGATATCTTCCCAACCAGCCGGCCACCAATGCCGCCGTGTATCTGGCGCCGGGAGCCGGCCGGGCGGCGATGCTGCGGGCCCTGCGTCTGCGCACGGCGGCCTACGGCGTCTCCGTCGAGCCCAACTCCGAGTTGCGCCGCGCATCCTTCCAGGTCTTCGACCGGACCTTCGCCATCACCTGGGCGCTCGAAGCCGTGGCCATCCTGGTGGCCATGCTGGGTGCGGCCAATTCGCTGCTGGCGCTGGTGCTCGACCGGCGCCGCGAACTCGGCCTGCTGCGCTACCTGGGCGCCTCCACGGCGCAGATCCGCGGCATGATTCTCACCGAAGCCGCGTTCCTGGGCGGGCTGGCCGCCATCCTCGGATTGGCGTTAGGGGGCGCACTTTCGCTATTATTGGTATTCGTAGTCAATAAGCAGAGCTTCGGCTGGACCATCCAGTTTCATCCCCCTCGAGAGCTGCTTGCCGGCGCACTGGCTCTGGTCTGGTGCGTCACCGTATTAGCCGGATTGTACCCGGCGCGAGTCGCCTCGCGCCTGAACCCGATCGACGTGATTCATGAAGAGTAACAACACCGCCATTCGCAATATCGCCATCATCGCCCACGTGGACCATGGCAAGACCACCCTGGTTGACGCCATGCTGAATCAGAGCGGCATCTTCGGCTCCCACGAGGAGCACGTGGACCGCGTCATGGATTCGGGCGACCTGGAGCGCGAGCGCGGCATCACCATCCTCGCCAAGATCACCGGCGTGCGCTACCGCGGCGTCAAGATCAACATCGTGGACACGCCCGGCCACAGCGATTTCGGCGGCGAAGTGGAACGCGCGCTCAAGATCGTGGATGGCGTGATGCTGCTGGTGGACTCGAGCGAAGGGCCCCTGCCGCAGACCCGCTACGTGCTGTCGAAGGCCCTGGAAGCGCACCTGCCGCCCATCGTGGTGATCAACAAAATCGATCGCCCGGACGCGCGCGTGGCGGAAGTCCTGGACGAAATTTACGACCTGTTCATCGATCTCGACGCCACCGAAGACCAGCTTGATTTTCCGGTGCTCTACACCATCTCCAAGACCGGCGTGGCGAAAAAGACCATGCAGGATCCTTCCACCGATCTGCGCCCGCTGTTCGACGCCATTCTGGAGCACATTCCGGCGCCGGTGGGCGACGCCGACGGCAAGCTGCAGATGCTCATCGCCAACCTGGATTACAGCGACTACCTGGGCCGCCTGGGCATCGGCCGCGTCTTCAGCGGCACCCTGAACTACGGCGATACCGTGGCCATCGCCAAGCGCGACGGCACGTTCCACACCACCAGAATCACCAAGCTGTATTCGTTCGAGGGCCTGAAGCGGGTGGACGAGAAGATCGGCCGGCCGGGCGACATGCTGGCCATCGCCGGCGTGGAAGGAATCACCATCGGCGAGACCGTGACCGACGCCGAAGAGCCGGCGCCGCTGCCGCACATCCACATCGACGAGCCCACCATTTCCATGGCGTTCACCATCAACACGTCGCCCTTCGCGGGGCGCGAAGGCCAATGGGTGACGTCGCGGAACCTGCGCGACCGGCTCGACAAGGAACTGCTGACCAACGTTTCCATCAAGGTGGAGGAGCTGGGGCACGACACTTTCATGGTGATGGGCCGCGGCGAATTGCAGCTCGCCATTTTGATCGAGATGATGCGGCGCGAAGGCCACGAGCTGGCGGTGGGCAAGCCGGAGATTCTCACCAAAACCATCGACCACCAGTTGAAGGAGCCGCTGGAACTGCTGGTCATCGACTGCCCCGAGAGTTTTCTGGGCGTGGTGATTGAGAAGCTGGGTTCGCGCAAGGGCAAGATGAGCAAGATGGTGAACCACGGCTCCGGGCGCGTGCGGCTGGAATTCCACGTGCCGTCGCGCGGGCTCATCGGGCTGCGCAGCGAAATCCTCACCGATACGCGCGGCACGGCCATCATGAATTCGCTGTTCCACGGCTACATCGACTGGCAGGGGGACATTATCAGGCGGCCGACCGGTTCGCTGGTGGCCGACCGCGCCGGCAAGACCACCGGCCACGCCATTTTCAACCTGCAGGAGCGCGGCGAAATCTTCGTGGCGCCCGGCACGGAAGTCTACGAAGGCATGATTGTGGGCGAGAATGCCCGCGATGCCGACCTGGATGTGAACATCGTCAAGGAGAAGAAGCTCACCAACATGCGCGCGTCCACCGCCGACGAGGCCATCCGCCTGGTGCCGCCGCGCATCTTGAACCTGGAGCAGGCCATCGAATTCATCCGCGACGACGAACTGGTGGAAGTGACCCCGCAATCCATCCGCTTGCGGAAAAAAATCCTGAAGGAAAATCAGAGATAGGCGCAACGGCGGCTCCGGTTTTCGGTGGGGCGGGCGGTGCCGCCTGCCACTCTGACTTCCTCGGCCGCTGGCTCCTGACTTCCAAATTCCGGCTCAATGCGCCTGCAGGGCCTTCTGAATGGCGCTGATGTTCTGTTGCGCCAGCTTAGCTTCGTCCATGTCGGGGTTGATGGCCAGGACTTCCTGAAAGTGCACCATGGCCGGGCCGAGGGTCGCGATATTGCCCGTCTCGACGGCTTTGTGCATGAAGGACAGACCTAGTTCGTAGTGGGCGAATGGATCCTGGGAGTTATAAGTGAGAGACTTCTGGCAGTAACCGATGGCTGAGTCGTACTGCTTTTGGAGGTATTCACAATCGCAGAGGCCGAAAAGGGCCAGGCTGCGGAGCTCCTTCCAGATGTCCCGCGTGCCGGCGTGGTGCTTCTTGCCAAGGCCGATGAGCGATCCCAAAACATAGTAATTCAATTGGCCGGCCAGGTGGCTGTCGAAGTTACTCAGGGCGAGGTACTGCTGGTATTCGGACTGGGCCTCGGCCAGTTTGCCGGTGAGGCGCAGGCTGTCACCCAGCCACAGATGGGGCTCGGCATCCTTGGGCGCCAGGCGGACGGCTTTGCGGGCGGCCTCGATGGATTGCGCGTAAAGCTCCTTGAAGCGGTACCCCTGGGCCAGCATGGTGAGCGCCACGGCATGATTGGGCTGGCGCTGCAGCACCATGTTGACCTGGCGGATGGCCTCATCCACATCGCCCGTATCGAGCAGCATGCCGGCATAGTTGGCGTGCGCTTCCAGATAGTCGGGGTCGATCTCGATGGCCTTCCTGTAATACTGCCGGGCCTTTTCTTGGTCGAAAAGGGCGCTATAAGTCAGGCCCAGGTAATAAGCGGCCTGGCTGTAAGTAGGATCGAGCTGGAAGGCTTTCTCGAGCTGCTCGGCGGCCTTCTTGTAATTCGCTGCATCGCCTTTCTGGTAGTATTCGATGCCCTTATCGAGAGCATCCGTAGCGGCTTTGTCGCGGTGGCGGGGGATGAGGATCTTGATGGTGACGGCGGAGTCCGTGCCGGGATAGACGGTTTCCTGGCGGGGGCCATCGGGCTCGTAGCCCATCTTGACGCCTTTCACGGTGTGCTGGCCGGGCGCCAGGCCGGGCACCGGAAAGGGCTTCCCCTTGGGCACTACCCCGATGGACTTGTTATCCACGAACACTTCGACGCCATCGGTATTGGTGGTGAAGATCAGAGAGCCGAACTGCGGCGCGGGCGGGGTGGCCGGAGCGGCGGTCGATGGCACCAGGGCGAGCCACATGTTGGCGTCGAAACTGCCGCGGTCGGAAGTGGGGTTCTGCTGTCCCTTGGTGGCTTCGCGGACCTGAGTGTGAACATACTCGGCCAGCTCGTCGGCGGTAATTTTGCCGTCATGCGAGTAATCGGCCTCGCCTTCCAGCCCCTTCACGACATAGTAAGTGAAAACGCCGTGGCCGCCCTGTAAGTCGGGGCTCTCGAAAGACTTCTCGCGGTCGCGGCTGGCGGTGAGGGAGAAGAGCGACTCATTCAGGGTAGAGAGCGTCCGGTTGAGGCTTTGGGTATCTTCGGGGGAGATGGCGCCGCTATGGCAGGCGTCGGTCAGCAGGATCTTCCATTTTGCGTGAATCTTGGACCCGATGACGGCGCCGAGCTCGTCCATGGGATAGCCGGTGGTGTCGGCCTGTTCCAGCTTGAAATCCGAAGGCGCCAGGTAGCCCTTGCCCCGGTACAGGAAGCCGTGGCCGGCGAAGTAGATGAGGACGCGGTCGTCGTCCTGCGCGACGCCAGGCAGCCATGTGTCGATCTGGCTCTTCATGGCGGCCAGCGTGGCCCGGGCGCCGGTGAGAACCTTGACATTTTCCGCTTTGAAATTGCCGCCTTCGGGGCTGATGAGGATGGTGTAGATGGACTGGGCGTCGCGCTCGGCGAACTGAAGCTGGAGGTTGTCGGGCAGGTTGGGGTAATGGGAAATGCCCACCACCACGGCGTAGCTGTGGCCGGAGAGCTTGGCCGGCAACGTGGGATCTTCGATTTTTTCGAGCTTGAGGTCGCGCTGCTGTTGCGGCGCCTGGGCCAGGGCCAGGGCGAGAGGAGCAAGAGCCAGCAGAAGATAGCGTGTCGGCAACATGGCATTCACCGGTGCGCGAGGTGAAATTCGTAGAGGACCGGGCCGTTGAGCGGCGCCGGTGAGGAAATCACGGCCGTGTCTTTCTGGCGCATGAAGAGCAGATCGCGGCTGCCGGCGCCGGCGGCGGCGGCAATATTCTGGGGAAGATCGGCGCCGCGTGGAATCAGTTTGGGGCCGGCGGAAGTATCGATGCAGTCTCCGCGCGCGCGCAGAATGGTATCGTCGCACCGGGGAATCAGCGTGATGGGCGCGGATTTGCCGTGCGGCGGCGGGGCCAGGTGGGGCGGGGTATCGGTGAGGCGCGCCGGCGTCACCAGCCAATAGACCACTTCATGGCCCGCCGGCCCGGCGACCCGGAACGCGGTGGAATTGGCGGGCACGCGATAGTCCGTCGAAGCCACGATGCGGTTATCCTGGCCGGTTTCGGCGCGGGGGAAAAGCTGTTCGTACTTGCCGGAAGTGCTGTGGTTCATGACGTAGAGATAGCCGTCGAAGTTGGTGCGGAAGCGGAAGCGCACGCGGTCTCCCTGGTTGAGGACCAGGCCGGGGTCGATGGTGCGCCAGGTGGCGCCGTCGAGCCGTTCCAGCATCAGCTCGATGCGGTGCGCGCCCTCCGACATACTGCGGGTTTGCGGTAAAGCCGGCGTGAATAATACCAGCACGGGCAGCAGGGCCTGTGCGCCCCGCCGGATCATTGGTGCACCAGTTTGAGATCGGCTACCACGCGTGAGCTGGAACTGCCGCTCGGATTGACGACATACACTGCGTTCTCCTGCTTGTCGCTCTTGTCGGCGGGGGTCTTGTCGTCGACGCGTTCGATGATCAGGTCGCGGGAGTAAGTGCTGCGCAAGCGTCCCACGGTCGAGTCATCGATGTTGAGGCCGGCTTTCTGGACTAACTGTTTGGGCTTGGATCCATCCTGGGTGGCCGGGTGGGGCTTGTCGCCTTGCAGGGAATAGATCATGTTTTCAAGGTCGGTCTCGGGCTCGCGCGAAAAAACGATGAAAATCTTTTCCACGCCGGTCTGCTCGTCGAAGACCATGCGGGATTTCGGCGGCATGGTATACGCATGCCAGCCATCTACGTGGTTATTGCCATCCTCCACCTCGCTGGACGGGAACATGGGTTTCCAGGTCCCGCTGGAGCCTTGGCCGACGATGTAGAGGTAGCCCGGACCGTTGGTCTGGACGCTGAACTGGATGCGGTCGCCCGCGTGGAAGACGGTGTCGGGCGGGACTTCCACCATGTCGTTGCCCGACCGCCTCAGGATGGTGTACTTGAGTCCCAGAGCCGTGCCGGTGGCGGGAGCGGGCGCGGTGGACGGCGCGGTGGAAACGGGCTGAATGGGAGAGCCATCGAGCGGGAGACGCCCCACCACGATGTGCGGCGGAGTCATCACGGGCTGTCGCGGCTGGTTACCGGTGGCCTTCTGGGCCGGCGCCGCGGTGGCCTTTTTCGGCGGAGGCTTCGGTGGCGTTTGGGCGGCTGGCGCGGGCTGGGAGGCGGCCGAATAAAAAAGCTCGCGGGCGGTAAGTTGCGGCTTGGGCGCTTCCTGGGAGGCCACTGCGAGGATACAACCTGCAACGCAGAGTGAAAGCGTGAAACGCGAGGTATAGGACATCCGTGCGGTCCCCCCTTTAACTACGATATCACCCGCGGTAACAGATGAAGGCGGGCAGGGAGCCAATCACTGGTGTTCGCAAAGCTGGGGATTCGACATAATTGTGGGGCGGACCCCCGGTCCGCGCGGGACGCCCTCGTCCCGCTTTTCTCTTGCAGGCGCGACAAAACGAACCGGGACCGCTCTCCTCCAAACGGTCCCGGCCCTACTTCATCCATTTCCAAAAGAGAAACAGCATCCCGGCGGCGAATCCAGCCCCGGCATTATATTCCTGGTTCCTTAGATACAGGGAGAAACGGAAAGGACTCGGTTTTCTTTGGGGGAACGGAGTGAATCGGGGCCACAGGATGGGGACCTGGGCCGCGTAATCGGCATAGTCGGCGAAAAGATTGCGAAGGTGCTGCTGTTCGTTCTGGATGACCGGCAGGTAAACCAGTGCGAAGATGGCGAGGAACAGGGCTGCTAAACCGGGGCTGCGCGCGGCCACCGCCAGTCCGGCGGCCACCACCAGCGTGCCGATATAAAGGGGATTCCGCGTATAGGCGTACGGGCCGCCGGTGGAGAGTTGCTGATTCTTGGCGAGCGAACCAGCCGCCCAGGCGCGCAGCGCGAGTCCCAGCAGGGAGATCGGAAGGCCGATGGCCAGCGAGAGAGCGTCGGGGTGGGAGAACCAGGCGAAGACCGCGACCATCGCGAAGCCGCTGGGCACGCGCAACCGGGCGACGGCGTCGGCGTAAGGTTTGGGGAAATGGATCATGCGCGGGCGAAACCGGCAACTCTGTTCAATGTGGCCTTGAGAATGTCGAAGACCTGGTCCGGGCGGATGAGTTGCATGCTGGCGTCGATGGCGGCGCCTCTTTTATAGGTGGTGCCGGCGGATGGGCTGCGCAGCACTTCGAGCGAGTTGCCATAGGGGCCGTTGCGGGCCGGGTCGGTGGGGCCGAAGATGGCAACCCCGGGTTTCGATAGCGCGGCAGCCAGGTGCAGGGGGCCGCTATCGACGCCCACTACGGCGGCGGCGCGGCGCGTGGCGTGGATGAGTCCGGCGAGCGAGGAATAGTGCGCCAAGGCCGGCTCCACATGGTGGAAGGGAGCCCCCGGCGGCCCGTTGAGAACCAGCCGGATGCCGCATTCCGCGAGCAGGCGAGCGGCCAGAGCGCGGTAATGATCCAGGGGCCACTGCTTGGACGCCCAACCGGCCAGCGGTGAAGCCAGCACGAAATCGCCGCTCGGAAGATCGCCTTCGGGAGAGCCAAGTGGAAGCGGAAAGGAAACCACACCCGCCGGCTGGGCCGCGCCCGCCGGAAGAGCGGCAGCCAGTTCCAGGTTGCGGTCCACCATGTGAGCCGACCGGGCGAGGATGCGGTGCGAATACAAAATGGCCGCGCTGCGTTCGCGGATTTGCGCGGGGTCGAAGCCGTAGAGGCGGCCGGGGTGGGCGGCGGAGGCAGCCAGAGCGGACTTGAGAAGGCCCTGAAAATCGACGGCATAATCGCAGCGGATCTCGGAAAGAGCGCGCCAGCTTTGAAACAGGCCGGCCAGTGACTCGCGGTGCAGAAACAGGACGCGGTCGACGAAAGGATTGGCCTCCAGCAGCGGCGCCCACTTGGGTTCCACCAGCCAGGTGACATGGCAATCGGGGTGAGCCAGCTTGAGCCAGGTCACCGCGGGCAGAGTGTGGATGATGTCTCCCATGGCGCCCAGCCGGACCGCCAGGATGTGGAGGCGGGATTCTCTGCCGGCCATTTCGAAACGGGACTGCTTCGACAATTCCTCGTTCTTACCATGTGAAGACTGCATCGCCATACCACTTCTGACTTCCGGCTCCTGGCTTCCAAATCCCGCAGGGATCTCAAGGGCGAAGCCCTTGCTTAGCAGTTTTGACGACGGTGGACATGCTCGATCAACTGCCGGGCTCGGCGCATATCGGCGTCTTCCAGGCTGACGGTTTCCGCGGGACCCAGCGAGGACGCAAGCCGATTCCAGTCTTCGCAATCCCCGGGTAAAACGTAGTCTACCATGCGTAAAGCAGCCACCAATTCGGCGCGCGCCCTGAGCGGCAGAACGGCGTGGTCGAGCGGCAGGACGATAGCCAGCAAGCTGGCGGCGCTGTTGCGTCGGCGGATTTCATCCAATTCCCGCGCGTGCGCGGCGCGAAGAACGTCGAAGTAGCCCTTCACCACCACCAGCGGACGGGCCGGTGAGAGCGCGAGCGCGGCCGCGGGTGTCAGAATTTTGCTTCGTGTGTCCATGCCGGGGCGGATTCCTCCCAAAGTTCGAGCGCCGCGGCCACTGCCATTTCCGTGGTCACGGCGGTCATGCAGCGGTGGTCGATGGGACACTCGCGGAGCAGGCAGGGACTGCACTCGGCATGCGCCCGCACCACGCGCGCCAGTGGGCCGGTGGGGCCAGTAGTGGTGTCATCGGTCGAGCCGAATATGGCAACCGTGGGAACGCCCAGCGCGCTGGAGACGTGCATGGCGCCCGAGTCGTTGGTCAGGAAGAGGCGGCAGGCAGCCGCCAGATCGATGAATTCGCGGAGGGTCGTCTGGCCGGCAAAGTTGTGGGAGTTGCGGATCTGGGCTGCCACGGACTGGCAGAGCTCGCGTTCGGATGCCGACCCGAAAAGCAGGATGGAAGCCGATGGGAATGCCCCAGACACCGCGGCAAAGCGCTCCGGGAACCAGCGTTTCGCGTTGCCGTAGGCGGCTCCGGGGCTGATGCCGATGGCTGGCGTCGAAATGCCCAGTGCCGCCAGATGTTCGGCGCCGCTGCGGCGGGCGGCGTCGATGCCTTCCAGCCGGATGGCATCGCAGGGCGGGAAGTGCTCCATCAGCGAAGCCCGGCGGAGGAGTTCCAGGTAATAGAACCGTTGGTGGCGGGGGATGTCGCCGGGTTCGGGAACCGGAATGGCGCGCGTCAGCAGCAGGCCGCGCGCGTCGCGATTGTAACCGATGCGCTCGGGGATGCCGGCCAGCCAGGCCATGAGCGCCGCGTCGAAGGCGTTCTGCAGCAGGATGGCCGCGTCGAATCGCTCCTCCCGGAGGCGCGCGGCGAACTCGCGTTTGGCGCCGAGACCCTTCTGCGCGGGGTACAGTATGACGCGATCGATGGAGTTTTCGCGAGCGTAGAGATCCGCTACCCACGGGCG
>JBEKYE010000134.1:0-18261 GCA_049511275.1 Bryobacteraceae bacterium | reverse complement strand
GGACGCCTCACACCTGGGCCCTCTTTCTCCGTTACCAGGCCCAGGCCGAGCGTAACTACCGCCGCGCCGTCCAGGAATTCGAACGCCTCCGCGCCCTGCGCCCGCAATTAGAGGAAGAGCAAATAGAAGAAACACCGAACGAACCCGGTTCCGTGCCTCAACCCGAAGCAAACAACTCGGATCCCGCTTCCGAAACGAACCCAATCCCGCCCGATGTGGGGCAGGCGCCCCCGCCTGCGCGCGACCCCCTGGTCGCGCTGCCCGCCCGCACCCCAAGCCCCCTCGCCGGATCGAACCCGATTCCCACTTCCAAACGCCGGCAGCCGCAACTCCCTCTCCCGCCTGATGTACAATAGCTGCGATTCAGGGAAACTGTCATGCCTTCAAGAAAACTGTCACCGATCTCCATCTTCGCCGCCGCAGTCGCGCTTTCGGGGTTCGCCGCCGGCGCTTTCGCGCAGTCTTCGTTTGATACTGCGCTCAAGAACCTGCGCTTCCGCTCGATCGGCCCCGCTGTTATGGGCGGACGCCTCGACGACATTGCCGTCGTCGAGTCCGATCCCCGCATTATTTATATCGGCGCGGCCGCCGGCGGCCTCTTCAAGACCGTCAACGGCGGCGCCACCTGGCAGGCGCTGTTCGAAGATCAGCCCAATCCTTCCATCGGCGACATCGCCATCTCTCCCTCCAACCCCGCCATCGTCTACGTGGGCACCGGCGAGGCCAACAACCGCCAGAGTTCCTCCTGGGGAGATGGCGTCTACAAATCGTCGGACGCCGGCGTGACGTGGACCCATCTCGGCCTCAAGGAGACGCACCACATCGGCCGCATCGTGGTGCATCCCACCGATCCCGACACGGTCTACGTGGCCGCGCTGGGCGACCTGTGGGGGCCGAATCAAGAGCGTGGCGTTTTCATGAGCAAAGACGGCGGCGCTACCTGGAAGCAGACGCTCACCATCAACGAAGACACCGGCGTCTCCGATATCGCCATCGATCCGCAGAGCCCCAACATCCTGTTTGCCTGCGCCTATGAGCGCCGGCGCACGGTGTTCGGCTACAACGGCGGCGGTCCCGGCGGCGGCCTGTATCGATCCACCGATGGCGGTTTGCACTGGACCAAGCTCGGCGCCGCCGGCCAGGCGGGCCGCGGCTTGCCCTCCGGCGATTGGGGCCGCAGCGCCGTCGAGGTCTATCGCAAAAATTCCAACATCGTGTACACGTTGGTGGAACACGCGACGCTCGGCGGCGTCTACCGCTCCGAAGACCGCGGCGCCACCTGGGCCCGCATGAGCGACACCAACCCGCGGCCGTCTTACTTCAGCCAGCTCCGCATCGATCCCAACAACGATCAGAAGATCTGGCTCGGCGGCGTGAACATTTATATGTCCGAGGATGGCGGCCGCACTTTTTCGCAGGCCCGCTTCCGCAACGTCCACAGCGACGTGCATGCCATCTGGATCGACCCAGCCAATTCCGACCACCTGCTCAGCGGCAACGATGGCGGCATCTGGTCCACCTGGGACAGCGGACGCAACTGGGAACACTTCAACAACATCGCGCTCGGCCAGTTCTATGAGGTGGCCTTCGATTACCAGAAGCCGTACCACGTCTGCGGCGGCTTGCAGGATAACTACTCCTGGTGCGGGCCCAGTTCCTCCCTGCAGTCCACCGGAATCGGCAATTCGGACTGGGTTACGGTGGAGGGCGGCGACGGCTTCTACAACCGCATCGATCCCACCGACCCGAACCTCATCTACGCCGAATCGCAGGACGGCAACCTCTCCAGGCGCGATCTGAAAACCAGCGAATCGAAGAGCATCCGGCCGCAGGAAGACAACGACCAGTCGCCGCGCTACCGCTTTCAATGGAATTCGCCACTGATGATTTCGGCGCACGACCCGAAAACCATATACTACGGCGGCAACTACCTGTTTAAATCCACCGACCGCGGCGATAACTGGACCCGCCTGGGCCAGGACCTCACCACCGCAGCCGACCGCGACAAGATGACCATCCTCGGCAAAGTGATGGATCGCGCCGGCGCCGCGCTTTCCCGCGATGACGGCGTGGCCGCATGGCCGTGCATCACCGTGATTGCCGAATCGCCCGTGAAGGCCGGCGTCCTGTGGGCCGGCACCGATGACGGCAACGTGCAACTGTCGAAGGACGATGGCAAGACCTGGTCCAACGTGGTCTCCCATATCCTGGGCCTGCCCAAAACGAGCTACGTAAGCCGCATCGAGCCTTCCCGCACCGACGCCGGCACTGCGTATGTCACCTTTGACGACCACCGCTCGGGCGATTTCGCCATCTACATCTATGTCACCAAGAATTTCGGCGACTCGTTCACCAAAATCACCAGCGGCATTCCGCCGGAAGCCGGCACGGTGCACGTGGTCCGCGAGGATCCGGTGAATCCCAACCTGCTGTTCGCCGGAACGGAATTCGGGATCTT
Source organism: Bryobacteraceae bacterium (assembly GCA_049511275.1). GTDB lineage: Bacteria > Acidobacteriota > Terriglobia > Bryobacterales > Bryobacteraceae > PALSA-129. Next base: position 15,803 of record JBEKYE010000134.1, on the reverse strand, counting down.
TGCGTCGTTCGACAAGGGCGCCAACTGGCATCGCATGAAGAACGGCCTGCCGACCGTGCCGGTCTTCGACATTCAGATTCATCCGCGCGATCACGATTTGATTCTCGCCACGCACGGCCGCTCCATCTGGATTATGGACAATATCTCGGCGCTCGAGCAGTTGAACGACCAGGTGCTCTCGACCGACCTGAAGCTTTTCGATGGCCGCCCCGGCATTGAGTGGAAGATGGCCAACTATCGCGGGTTCGAAGGCGCCAACATGTTCTTCACTCCTAACGCGCAGAATGGCTTGATGCTCGATTTCTTTGCCAAGTCCGCCGGACAGGTGCGCATTGCCGTGACCGACCAGGCCGGCAAGCAGGTCCGCCAGATGAATATGAATGTCACGCAGGCGCAGGCCGGAGCAATCGTCCGGACCACCTGGGACATGCGCTTTGATCCTCCCGTGGCTCCCGCCGGAGGCCGTGGAACCGCGGGCGGCGGTGGTGGACGTGGCGCCGGTGGCGGAGGCGGCGCGGGTGGCGGCGGCCGCGGCGGGCGCGGTGGCGCGACTGCTGCCGCCGAACCCCCGGCCGGCGCGGCGGATGCCGCCGGTGGCGCCACTGGCGGAGCGGCCGGCGACCTCAGCGCCGAGTTGAACACCGAGTTCGGCGCCGCCGGTGGTGGGGGCGGTGGTGGCGGCGGACGCGGCTTTGGCGGCGGCCGTGGAGGCGGTGGCTCCCTGGTGGATCCCGGCGAGTATGCCGTCACGCTCACGGCCAACGGCAAGTCCGAATCGCACAAGGTGACGGTGGAAGACGATCCGCGCATCCAACTGTCGTCCGAAGACCGCGCCAAGAAGCGTACGGCCATCGATACCTTGGTGAGCCTCACGCGCGACGCGGAAGCGCCCCGCCGTAAAGCGGTGGCCATGACCACTGCATTGACCAACCTGCAGGCCAGTTGGACCCAGGCCAACGCGGCGCCGGTGCCCGACGCCGTCAAAAAGGCTGTGGAAGATCTGGCGGCCAAAGTGAAAACCGCGGCCGCCTATTTTGAAGCTCCCGGCGGCGGGGGCCGTGGCGGCGGTGGCGGAGGAGGTGGCGCCACCGGCGCGCGCGGCGAGTTCACGCCGCCGCCGGTGACTCAGAAAATCCAGCGCTTGATGGGATCGATCGACGGGTTCTCCGGCCCGCCGACTGCGCGCCAACTGGCTGATATGGAGGAAGCCGCGGCCGAGTTGAAGAAGGGTACGGCAGCCGTCGACGCGGTCTGGGACGAAGTGCCCAAGCTGAACAAAGTGATGACGGATGCCGGCGTCGCTTACTTCAGAGTGGATCTGAACGCCGTCCCGGCGGCCCCCACCGGTGGCCGCGGCGGCGGGAATTAGTGCTTTGACCGGCTGATGTTGCTTTTGTCCGGGAAACCACTCCCTCACGGTCGTGGCTCGCCGGTCAGAGGGCCAGGTCACAAGACAGGAGTCAGAAGTCAGGAGTCAGAAGTCAGAATCACACAGCACTCTGCGCATTCCGATGCCTGTTTCGTCGCATGCGGCAGCTTGCGAAGCATTCTGTCCTCCGGCTGCGGACTCTCTCTTCTGACTACTGAATTCTGACTTCCAAGTCCCGCAGGGATTTCCAAGGGCGCAGCCCTTGTGCTAGAAGTTCGTCTTTGCGCCCTTCGTTGTTCCCGTGACGTTGCTCAAGTCGGCTTCAAACGCCGCGATCTGAGTGGCGTCGCCGGTGACGGGGAAGACGGCCTTCAGCAGAAAAGTTCCGCCGGCGGAGTTCTGGAAATAGCCGGCGAAGGCCGCCGCGCTATTGGTGCTGATGGCCCCCGGCGCGATGGTGTTGCCGCTCGAGTCGAAGAACGTGAAGGTCACCGTTCCGGCGGTGCGGGTGTTGTCGAACCCGGCGATGTCCACCTCAATCGTGCCTGCGCCACGCGTGGCCTGTGCCGCGGTCTCGCTCACCCCCGCCGGTAGAATGACGATGGTCTGCTGGTCCGTCTGGCTGCCCAACTGCACCGTAATCACCAGGCTGCCGGCGGTGGAGCCGGTCTGAAAAGCGACCGACGCCTGCGTCCCGAACTGGCCCTGGGTATCGCCGGCTGAGACGGTGAAACCGGCGGTTTGCCCGCCGGTGGCGAAGGCAATCGCCGGGTCCGTAGCGCCCACCTCGGCAGGTTGGAACGCCAGGGTCACGGTGCCGCTGCCGCTGGTGGCCGATGCCTGGCTGAGGTTCACGGTGACGGCGCCCTGCTGCGCGCTCAGTGCCTGGACCAGCGCCACGGAGAGCCGCGGCGCGGGCAATGACGGCGGCGGCACGCCGGTGCCGCTCAACAGATAGGAGCGGCTTCCCACCAGCAGAGACCCGTTCGCCGGGCCGGCCGCGGCCGGACTGAATTGCACATCGAAGCCCGCGCTCTGAACTGGCTGCAACAGGATCCCGATGGGAGTGGATCCGCTCAAAGTGAAGCCTGCGCCGGTAGTGGCCAGCGCGGGCACCGTCAGCGGCACGCTGGTCTGGTTCAGGATTACGACGTGCCGGGTGGCAGCCGATCCCTGCTCTACCACCCCGAAGTCCACGGTGGCGGCGCCCAACGGCTGGGTGCCGGTTCCCGTCGAAACCAGACAGGTCAGCTCCACCGGCACGGTAGCGGTGAGCAATACCGAGATGCCGACCGTATCCAGCGAAGCGCTATAACTGCCGATGCCGGCGGATTGAAAGACGACGGTGAAATTCACGGCTTGCTGCGGAGCCAGAGTCGCCGGCAAGGCCGGACCGCCCGCAAGAGAGAAGCCGCTGCCTTCCACCGCGAGCAGGTCGAGAACGCTGGCGGTGTTGCCGGTGTTGCGGATGCGGAACTGCAGGGAGGCCGACAGGCCCGGTTCGATCGGTCCGAGATCGTACACCGGGGCCAGCGGTTGCTCGAGCGAGCCGCTCACCAGATAGAGCTGGAACTGGCCCCAGGCCGCCGGCATAACCGCGATGGCCAGCAGCAGCGCGCGCCCGAATCGGCCCTTCATGGCTTCCCCACGGTGATGGTGGGCGACCCGATGGTCGTAGCGGCCGCGACCGCCGTCGATGCCGCCGGCGTTGATCCAGCGCCCGACCTGCCGGCCAGCAAGGCTACCGCAGCCGCGGCGCCGCCGGCCGCAACCGCCATCACAATCCACTTGAGGGGGCCAGGCGAGGCGCTTCGCGCGCCTGGCGCCGCTGGAACAGACAGCGACGTCGAGACTTTCCCGCTCTTCGGTTCCGCGATGTACTGGGAGGAGACTGCGCCCGCGTGGGCCTGCTCTTTGGCGGCCACAATGCGAATCTGAAAGGGCCCGGGCGCGTGATTCAACTGGAGGCCGCGGAGGCTCGCGCGCCCTTTCGCGTCGGTAATGACGACATCGGTGCGGAGCTGGTTGCCGAAGGCGCCGCCGGGGCCTTCCTCGGGCAGATGGAAGCTGACTGCCGCGCCTTCCACCGGCTGGCCTGTTTCGCTGGTGATTTCGACGGTCAGGGGGCGCAGGCTGCGCGAGCCCGGAGTGTGCACCGCGCCTTCGCCCTCAATCACCTGGATGTGGAGGACGGCCACCTGGCCGGAGGCCGGCGAGAGCCCTGCGCCAATCCACGCAGCCAATAGAAGCGATATTTTCACGTCTGCTGAATTGGTGCGCCGATCAGGCGATTTTTCTCACCAATACTACAGTGACGTTATCCGGGCCGCCGGCTTCCTTGGCGGCCGCGATCAGTTTGCGGCAGCTCTCTTCGAGCGGCATGCCGTTGCGCCCGCCTTGCAGAATCCCCTCCAGCTCGATGTGATCGATGACCCCGTGCAGGCCGTCGCTGCAGATCAGCAACAGGGCGCCAGTGCGCAACGGGACCGAGTAGTAGTTGACGGTGAGCGGCGCGCTGGCTCCGATAGCCATCGTCAGGACGTGACGCATGGGATGGTTACGCAGGCTTTCTTCGTCCAGGCCGAGGGGCCGGCCGATTTCGTTGACCCATGTCTGGTCGTCGGTGATGACGCGCAAGCCGTCGTCGTCCAACACGTAGACGCGGCTGTCGCCGACGCTCGCGATGGAAAAGCCTTCTTCCAGATCGAGCGCCGCCACCAGAGTTGTCCCCATGCCTTCCAGGGTGGGATCGCTATGAGCTGCTTCGAGCACGCGGCGGTTGGCCTCTTCCACCGCGCTGAGCAGCACCTGCGAATCGCGCCGCCCCGCGCCGTGCACCATTTCCGACACGGTATCCACCGCCAGGCGGGAAGCGCGCTCTCCGGCCCGCGCGCCACCCATTCCGTCGGCCAGGATGTATAAACCGAATTCCGGCTCAATCAGGCAATAGTCTTCGTTATTGCTCCTGATGCATCCCTTGTCCGTCAATGCGAATGCTTCCAGCATTCCCCGTGGCTCCTTCCTCCGACAAGCCGTCTGCCACTGTATCACGTGAAAAGCCCGGGATGGGGCGACCCGGAAGGCCGCCGGTACCGTTACCGTATTTTACTCGAATGTCCTGGCGTAGAATAGAGAGGTTCTCACCGGATGATTCTCAGACGCCTCCGCTTGACGCTCGAAATGATCAAGTTCGAGCATTCGGTATTCGCCCTGCCCTTTGCCTTGACGGGGGCGCTGCTCGCCTGGCGGGCGGGCGGCTTCGGCCATTTGCACGTTTGGCACAAGCTGCTGTGGATTGTGGTGGCCATGGTGGGCGCGCGTTCGGCGGCCATGGCCTTCAACCGGTTGACGGACGCGGAAATCGATGCGCGCAACCCGCGCACCAAAATGCGCCACCTGCCGGCGGGACACCTCTCGGCCGGGTTTACCTGGGCGTTCGTGCTGGTGTCCGCCCTGCTCTTCCTGCTGGCGGCCTTCGAGTTGAACCGGCTCTGTCTCGAACTGGCGCCGGCGGCACTGGCCCTGATTTTCTTTTACTCCTTCACCAAGCGGTTCACCTCGCTTTCCCACCTGGTGCTGGGCCTGTGCCTGGGAATCGCGCCGGCGGCCGCCTGGATCGCCATCGAGGGCTCGCTCGACGCGCGAATCCTGCTGCTTACGGCAGCCGTGACGTTCTGGACCGCGGGGTTCGACGTGATCTATTCCTGCCAGGACTACGCCTTCGATTGCGCGGAGGGCTTGTGGAGCGTGCCGCGCGTATGGGGAATCGCGGGAGGCTTGCGGGTGGCCCGGCTGTTGCACTCGCTCATGATTGCGTGTCTGCTGGCGCTGGTCTACACGTTGCACCTGGGCCCGCTGGCCGTGGCGGGCACGGCGGCGGTGGCTGCCCTGTTGGTTTACGAGCACCGCCTGGTGAAGGCCGGCGACCTCTCGCGGGTGAACGCCGCCTTCTTCACCATGAACGGCTACGCCAGCGTGTTATTCTTTTTATTCTGGGCCGCCGATATTTTCCTGTTCCAGCCAAGCGTGTGAGACATGACGGTTATCGATGACGCTCGCCTGATCCCCATCCGTCAAAAAGTGGAAGCTGGCGAGCGGCTTACCTTCGACGATGGCGTAACGCTCTACCGCTCGAGCGATATCCTTGCGCTGGGCTATCTGGCCAACCTGGTGCGCGAGCGGATGCACGGCGACGCGACTTACTTCAACGTCAACCGCCACATTAATCCCACCGACGTTTGCGTGGCGAGTTGCCGGCTGTGCGCTTTCGGCAAGCGCGTGCGCGATCCCAAGGCTTACACCATGTCGCTCGACGAGGTGTGGCAGCGCGCGGGCGAAGGCTGGAGCGAAGCGGTCACGGAATTCCATATCGTGGGCGGCCTGCATCCGGAGCTGACCCTGGACTGGTATTGCGAGATGCTGCGCGGCCTCAAGCAGCGCTTTCCCCAGGTGCATCTGAAGGCCTTCACCATGGTGGAGATCGCATACCTGGCGCGGCGCGGCGGCATTTCGATCCGCCAGACACTGGAACGGCTGCGCGACGCCGGCATGGATTCCCTGCCGGGCGGCGGGGCCGAGATCTTTAACGAACGCGTGCGCCGCATCATTTGCGATCACAAGATCGACGGCAACGAATGGATCGAGACCGCGCGCACGGCCCACCAGTTGGGCCTGCGGTCGAACTGCACGATGCTCTACGGTCACATCGAGAACGACGAGGACCGCGCCGACCACCTGGTGAAGTTGCGCGCCCTGCAGGACGAAACGCACGGCTTCGTCACCTTCATTCCACTGGCGTTTCACCCCGACAACACCGCGCTCGGGCACATTTCCAAGACCACCGGCTTCGCGGACATCAAGAACATCGCGGTAGCGCGTTTGATGCTCGATAACATCCCGCACATCAAGGCCTACTGGGTGATGATGACGCCGCGGATGGCGCAGATCGCGCTGCGCTTCGGCGCCGACGATATCGACGGCACGATCGTCGAAGAGCGCATCTACCACGATGCCGGCGCCACCACCGAACAGGGCCTGCGACGCGCCGAGTTGTTGCAGTTGATCCGCAAAGCCGGCCGTAAGCCCATCGAGCGCGATACGCTGTACCGTCCGGTGGAGCGTTCGGAAACCACGTTTACGGTGCTGGTGTAAGCAAGACCTTCAGCGTGCCGCGTTCGGCGGCGCGCGCAAAGGCCGCCGGCGCCTGGCTCAGCGGGAACCGGTCCGCAATCATCTCTTCCAGGCGAAGCAGCGGACTCTCGAGCAGCGGCAGCGCCGCCTCAAACCGCCCGCAGCGCGATCCTACCAGCGTGATTTCATTCACGATGATGGGCGCAGTGTCCACCGGGACCGCGCCATGCACGGTGGATTTGAGGATGACGGTGCCGCGCGGGCGCGCCATGGCCGCGGCGGCGCGCAGGCCGCCGGGACTGCCCGTGGCATCCACCACCCAGTCGTATCCGGCCACGGGCAACGGGCCCGATATCAACTCGGTGGAGACACCCGCGGCGGCCGCGATGCGCAGCTTGGCTGCATGCCGGCCAAACTGGCGGACCCGGCAGCCGTGCGCGTTCAATACCATGGCGATCAACAGGCCGAGTTTGCCGTCGCCCAGCACGGCTACCGGCTGGCCGCGGGGGATCGATACCTGGTCGAGGATCTCGCAGGCCGCCGCCAGTGGCTCGGTGAAGACGGCGCGCCCGGTTGGAATCCGGCCGGGTATCACGTGGAGGTTGCACTCCGGAAGCGTGAAGAATTCCTGGAACGCTCCGGGGTGGTTGACGATTCCGAGGACGGTGCGATGGGGACAGTGGCGCGCCAATCCTTTGCGGCACCACTCGCAATTCCGGCAGGCTAGGTTGATCTCTCCGACGACGCGCTTGCCGAGGAGCGCGGGAGTATCGGCTCCCACTACTTCGGCTACGAACTCATGGCCGGGCGTACCGGCAAACCCATAGTAGCCGCGCTGGAGTTCGAGGTCGGTGTTACAGATGCCGGCTAGCAGGAGGCGGAGCAGGGCGAAGCCGGGCGGACGTTGCGGGAGCGGCAGATCGCGGACGGTGACCGCGCCGTTTTCCAGGTGGACTGCCAGCATTCCCCTATCATACTGGGCGGCAAGATTCTGTGGGCTGGGCCAGGAAAATCTGAGTCAAAGGCGGCTTACATTGCAGTTCGAGGGCCTGCGGCAAACTGCATAATTGAAGTGCTTTTGACTAATTCAACTGTAGTTATGTGTCTTAATACCCGCATATAGGGGTGATAGATAACCCGCATCATTGCATAGGGTACCTCCTGCATTTTCCATTGAAGTAGATTAGACGTTCTGGTACATCTATACTATGCTCGTGAAAAGGTCCTCGTTCAGAACCTCCATTACGTCGGCTTGCTCGCGTACGCCGGCTTGCCCACGGGGCTTGCGTAAGGAGCTGGAACAGTTACACGCCCGTCGCATGGCGATCACCACCCTCATCGAGTCGCTGGAGGACTACGACCGGCTCCGGGTGAGGCGTTTTGAGGACAGCCGGTTAAGAACAGCTTGAGGGGCCGTTACTTTTTCAAGATGGTCTGAATCCTGGCAGAGAGATCGGATTCGGATAAAGCTCCGGGGTGATACATGCGAACCATTCCCGCGGGGTCAATGAGGACCAAGGTGGGAGTTGTGCTGGAGCCGTAGGTCACAAAGTTGACAGCCGAGAGCGGCGCGGCAACACCGGCAAGTTCCGAATAGTATCGACGGCGCACCTGGTCGATGTAGTTCTTCTCCACTTCGGGTGCGGCATCGGCGCCTCCGGCAACATATCCGTAATACCGGGTGGGCGCGACGATCACCAGTCCTTGCGGTTCAAAGGTCTTACGAATCCGCGCCAGGATGGCGACTTCGGCCTTGCAATCACCGCACCAGTGAGCCCAAAAGAAGAGCAGAACGGGATGGCCGTGGAGTGACGCGAGAGGAACGGGCTGGGAGCCGCCAACCCAGTCGGCAACCTCGAGCGGCGGCGCGGGCTTGCCTTCGAGACTCAAGAGATTCACATTTTTGCGAATGCGCTCAGTGATCGACGTGCCCGGGAAGCCCCGATGGCCGTGGGCAGCCAGGAATCGGCATCGAGCTTGCGGCTGCGCAGGAGCTGGTCGGCCAGGCCGCGGGTTTCGGCAGCGTAGGAATCGGCGCGGTCGAATTGTCCGGCATCGAGGGAGCCGCGCGCCAGCCAGGAAAGCGCCGCGGCCAATTCCGGAGTGGCGCCCTGGCGCGCCCGGTAATCGCGAACTTCACGATCGGCGGCCGCGAAATCGTGGGCCGCGACGAGGGACCGGACGTCGTTGACCACCGAGGCGAACAGGAAGAGAGCCAGCACCATGGGTATGGGTGCTTACAGCAGGGAATTGACGTACTGGGTGAGCTTGGGGTCGGTCCAGTCGGCAGCTTCGGCGATTTTCAGCAGCACTTTTCCCTTGGAATCGATGATGTAGGTTTCGGGGTACATGAAGGTGCCGTAGTCTTCGTGAACCTTGAGGTCGCGCGTGGTCAGGAAACCGGGCGAGTACTTCTGGAGAAAGGCGCGATAGGCTTTGTCGTTCTGATCGACGCTGATCCCCAGCACCACAACGCCCTTTTGAGCGTAGTTCCGCGCGAACTGGGTAAGCGACGGGGTTTCTTCGACGCAGGGACCGCACCAGGAGGCCCAGAAGTTCAAGACGAGAAGCTTGCCGCCGAAATTGGGAACCGACACCGGCCGGCCGTTATCGGCAGTGAGGGTGAATGACGGCGCCTGATCTCCAGCGACGACGACGCGTTCGTGGATGGCCAGGTAAATCACGTAAACAAAGGCAGCCAGGAGCACGCCGACGGTGACTCTGAGAAGCCGATCAGTTTTGACGCTTTGCATGGGGGAAACTATAATCTTATTGTATCTCCACCGGGGCCTGTAGCGTCCAAGAAGGGGCCTCCCAAATCATGCTGATCACCCGCAAGGTCGAATTCTCCGCGTCGCACGTTTGCCGGCTTCCCCAATTATCGGAGCAGGAAAACCGGGAATTGTTCGGACCGGCGGCCAACCCGCACGGCCACGGCCACAATTATGTGCTGGAAGTAAGCCTGGAGGGGGAACCCGACGCGGTGACCGGCATGGTGATGGATCTCAAGGAGTTGAAGGAGATCCTGCGGCGTCACGTGGTGGAACCCTACGACCACCGGTTTCTGAACTATGAGGTGCCACCTTTCGACCATGTGGTGCCCACAACCGAGAACATCGCGCGCGACATCTGGCAGCGCATCGAGCCCCAGTTAACGGACAGCCGGCGGCGGTTGCACACCGTGCGGGTGTACGAAACGCCGGACCTCTACGTGGATTATTGCGGGGATGCGCCATGTTCCGAGTGACGCGGCGTTACCGCTTCGCAGCGTCTCACCGGCTGCACTGCGCGCAGTTGAGCGACGATGAAAATCAGCGGCTGTACGGGAAGTGCAATAATCCCTACGGGCACGGCCACAACTACGAGGTGGAAGTGAGCGCACGGGGACCACTGGACGCCTCCGGCCGGGCGGTAGACGCGGAGCGGCTGGACGAGTTGGTGAAGCGGCAAGTGCTGGAGCCATTCGGGCATCGCAATCTGAACGCGGATGTAAGCTGTTTCGCGCGGGTGGCGCCCACGTCGGAGAACCTGGCGGTGGAGATCTGTCGCAGATTGCAAGAGAATTGGAGCCGCGCGTTCCCGGGCGAGTGGCCGAAGCTGGACCGGGTTCGCGTGGCGGAGACGGCGCGCAACATCTTTGAGGTGAAGCCGTTTGAGGTAAAGCCGTTTGAGGTCAAGCGGTTTCAAGTGAAGGCCCATGAAATTGAATAAAGCGATGGTGAAAGTGATTCATCCGAGGCAGGAGGAGCCGAACCTGGCTCCGCTGGTCAAGGAAATGCTGGCGCTGCTGGTGGAAGATTCGCAGCGCGAAGGCCTGGAGAAGACTCCGGAACGGGTGGACAAGGCGCTCAAATTCCTGACGAGCGGCTACAAGGTGGACATCCGCAAGCTGGTGAACGGCGCGTTGTACGGCGTGAAGTACGACGAGATGGTGATTGTGCGGGACATCGAGTTCTTCAGCCTGTGCGAGCACCACCTGCTGCCGTTTTTCGGCAAGATGCACGTGGCCTACCTGCCCAAGGCGAAGGTGATCGGGCTGAGCAAGATTCCGCGGATTGTGGACGTTTTTGCGCGGCGGCTGCAGATTCAGGAGCGGCTGACGCAGGAGGTGGCGCAGACCATCCAGGAGATCATCGATCCGGTGGGAGTGGGAGTGATCTGCGAAGCGCGGCACTTCTGCATGATGATGAGGGGAGTGGAGAAGCAGCACTCGGGGGCGATGACCAGCGCGATGCTGGGGGCGTTCCGGGATCGGAAGAAGACCAGGGATGAGTTTTTGTCGCTGGTGAACCATCGGGGGGTGGGGCTGTAGGGGCTAAGGCGGGTCATGAAGACACGTCCAAGACGATTCAGGTCAGGGACGTTCGAGAACAGGTGCACAGCACCCTGAAAGCGCGCGCCGCTCAATTACTGACGTGTGCGTGAGCGCAGGTACTCCGCAACTTGAGTTTTGGCTGCGTACGTCGCCCACTCTTCGGGTGTGCCCTGCCAAATCGTGTCTTTCCAGTCCAACCGAGCACCTCGCTCGACGAGCAAACGGACTGTATCTTGATGGCCCGCCAAAGCCGCTTGATGCAGCGGGGTCGAATGGGCATGAAATCCGGGAGGATTGTACCGGTTCGGATCCTCTCCCGCATCGAGCAGCATACGGACGATCTCCGTATGCCCGAATTGTGCCGACAAAGCTAAGGCTCGATGACGATCTTCGGGACTCGCGGCAGACAGCAGGCGGCGCGCGTCCGCAACGCGCCCGAGCGCCGCCGCGACGGGCAAATCAACGCGGGCTCCCCGGCGAAGCAGAGCGTGAGCAGCTTCGAACTCGCCATGCGCGCCGGGCATCCCGAGGTTGGGATCTGCTCCGTAGTCGCAGAGCAGATCGATCAACGGGATCTGGACTCCGCATTCACGCGGCACGCGCCCGGTGCAAACCAGCCCGAGTGTCCCATTTAACATCGCCCGATCCTTCTTCGCGCCCGCCTCCAAAATCACCCTGGCAACTTCGACGATATTGGCGGGCAGTTTCCCACGGCGAATCGGATTCTCCGCCAAGAATTCCAGCAGCGACGGATTCTGGAAATAATTGCCGCCCTCAAATGCGACGCGTTGCTGCAGAAGGTTGGGATTCGCACTCAGGTGAGCCCTGAGCCCTTCCACATCTCCCCCGTCCAAGAGATCCACGGCACGGCGAAACGCCGGGTCCTGGATGCGCTCGTGGAATGGAAGACTCAGGTCGTCTACCGGCGCCGGCTTCTCGACTTGCCGCTTCAGTTCGCACGGCGGCACAGCACGGCTACGAGATGATGGCTTTGCGGACGGCATAGAGAATCAACTCGGGGATGCTGTGCAGGTTCAGCTTTTGCAGGATGTGGGTGCGGTGAGTTTCCACCGTGGTCAGGCTGATGTGCAGCGTGGCGGCGATTTCCTTGTTGGCGCGGCCTTCGGCGGCTAACTGCAGGATCTCGCGCTCCCGGGCGGTCAGCAGGTCGTAGCTGTCTTCGCAACCGCGCTGCTCCATCTGGCGGATGTAGTCCTCCTGCATCACGCGGCCGATTTTGCGGGTGAGGAAAGAGCGGCCCTGGGAGACGGCGCGAACGGCTTCCACGATTTCGCTGCGGAGCGAGTCCTTCAAGAGGTAACCGCGGGCGCCGGCCTTGAGGGCTCCGAGGACGTAACTCTCATCCTGGTGCATGCTGAGGACGACCACGGCGGTGCGGGGATGGGAGGCGAGAATGCGGCGGGTGGCTTCGATGCCGTTCATGTTGGGCATGGCGATGTCCATGATGGCGACGTCAGGAGCGAGTTCTTCGGCGAGTCGAGCGGCCTCGCGGCCGTCGGCGGCTTCGGCGATGACGGCCATGTCGGTCTGCTTTTCGAGGAGGGACCGCACGCCGTCGCGGACCACGGCGTGATCGTCAGCCAAGAGAATGCGAATGGGCATTGTGTCCGTTCCCGGCGGCCAATTCCACCACCGGCAGTTCGGCTTCCACCAGGGTGCCACGGCCGAGTTGCGAATCGATGTGCAGGCGCCCGCCGAGGCGGTGCACGCGCTCTTCCATGCCGAGCAGGCCGAGGCCGCGAACGAAGCGCGTATCGAAGCCGGCGCCATCGTCGCGGACGGAGAGGAACACGCGGTGCGGCTGGTGCGCGACCTTGACTTCGACGGTGCGGGCGTGGGCGTGGCGGGCGGAATTATTGACGGCCTCCTGGACCAGGCGGTAGATGCAGGTCCTGTGCTCGTCGGGGAGGTCGCCGGCAGCGTCGTCGGCGGAGACCAGGATATGGAGACCGGTGCGTTTGCTCATTTCGCGGGCGTGCCAGTTGAGCGCGGACACGAGTCCGAAATCGTCGAGCATAGAGGGGCGCAGCAGCAGCGCGAGATCGCGCACCTGGTTGACGGTCGTGCCGGCTAGCGAGCGGATCGAGTCCAGGTGGGTGCGGGCTTCGGCGAATTCGCCGGCACAGGCTGCGTTTTCCGCTTCCATCAGAATGGCGGAAAGCGATTGGCCCACTTCGTCGTGCAGTTCGCGGGCGAGGTTGCGCCGCTCGGTCTCCTGGGCGCGGAGAAGGCTGGCGGAGAGCTCCCGCAAATCGCCGCGCGCCTGCGCATTTTCTTCGAGGCGGCGTTCCAGTTCGCGCTCCAGGCGCAGAGTGAATCCGATGGTGACGAGGGCCAAGACTAATCCGCCGGCCAGCGCGATGGCAAAGGTGAGCATCAGGGAGCGGCGCAAGCCATCGGAGGAGGCGGCCAGGTCTTCTTCGGCGCGGTTGAGGCCGCGCTCGTTGACGGCGGCGATGCGGTCGGCGATTTGCAGCATGGTGGTGCGGCGCGGAACCAGCTCGTCATAGAAGAAGGAGTAGCGGAGGCGGTGGCGCTCGTCGGGAGTCCAGGCAACGGTGCGATCGAGGACGCGCCAGTAGGCTTCGATCTCGGAGCGAAGGTTCTGGAAAGGCGCGCGCTCGTCGGGATCGAGCGAATGACCGTAGGAGTCGAGCGCGGAGCGGGTGTCTCGTTCGAGCGAGGCGAGGCGGGCGATCTCCGCCTGGGCACCGCTGGGATCGGGGGAGAGCAGGAAATCGCGAACGTAGGTGCCGGACAGGTAGATGCCGGCGCGGATCTGGTCGAGCGCGCTGAGGCGGCCGAGAAAGGCCTGGCGCATGGTGGTCTCGGTGTGGCGAACCTTATTGAGGACGATGAGGGTGCCGGTGGCGGCAGCCACGAGGAAGACCAGCAGGCCTCCGAAACCGAGGGTGAGCACCAGCCAGGGGCGCTTAGGACGGTGTTTCCCGGCGGGATTCTCTTCCAGACTGCCGGCCCAGGACTCTAGAGCTCGCACGCCACCTTCCTCCTCAATCCAGTGTAGTCAAGCACGCGGGCGCAAAGAATCCTGTCCGGACAGGATGGGATCGGCGGTGCGGAAAAGCTATCAATAAGAGCAGGGAGGTAATTTCATGACAAGTTTTCGAGGGCTTGCGATCGTGGCGTTAGCCGCTGTATCGATAGTAGGAGTCGGCTGCAAGAAGAAGGTAGCGGCGGCGGCGCCGCCCCCGCCGGCGCCCCAACCCACTGCCCAGGCTCCGCGGCCCCAACCGGTGGCGCAGCAGCCGCGAACCGCGACCCAGACGCCCACCCCCGTGCAGGTGAGTCAACCGCAGCGGACTCCGAATGCGGCAACGCGCGCGCGCATCGATACGCTGCTGGCGCGAATCGAAGACGCCTATTTCGATTACAACAAGTACTCGTTGCGTCCCGATGCGATCCAGGCGCTGCAGGCGGATTCGACCGAACTGCGCGACATTCTGAAGGATTACCCGGACTACAAGCTGACGGTGGAAGGCCACTGCGACGAACGCGGGTCGGCTGAATACAATATGGCACTGGGACAGGAGCGAGCGCAAGCGGCCAAGGATTACCTGGTGCAAGTGGGAATTCCGAGCGGTCAACTGGCCACGGTCAGTTACGGTAAAGAAAAGCCGGTGTGCGACGAGCACGACGAAGCCTGCTGGCAGAAGAACCGGCATATTCATATCGTGGCGCAGGCGCAGGCCCAAAAGTAGCTTGGCGACACCAGGCAAACGGTTTCTCCCGTGTAGTAGCGGTCCCGTGCCCACGATGCGCATCCTGACGGAAGCGTGTCGCTGGGCACGTTCCGCATCCTCGTGCAAAAGCCAGCCAAGCCGCCAGACCGCCGTCATGTACTGAAGCGCCAGTCGTCCTATCATTGAACGTAACGGAGGATTTCTGGACACAACCAGCGCTTCTGCCGACCTAAGACACCGCCACGAAGACAAGATCCTGCTGATCCTGACGTTGATCATTGGAGCGACGGTCGGGCTGGTGGTGGTGACGTTTATCCTGCTGACCGAGAATCTGGGGGCGCGCCTCTATCCAGCCGGCGCTCCGGTGTGGCGGCGCATATTAGTTCCGGTGGCGGGAGCGCTGGGCACGGGGTTCATGCTGGCGCGCTATTTTCCGCAAGCGCGTGGCAGCGGAATTCCCCAAACCAAGACGGCGCTGTTCCTGCGCGACGGCTTCATCAGCCTGCGGACGGTTGTGGGGAAGTTCGCGATGTGCGCGGTCACGCTGGCCAGCGGAATTGCTCTGGGGCGCGAAGGTCCGTCGGTGCAGGTGGGGGCGGGCCTGGCGTCGGTGCTGGGGCGCCGGCTGGGGCTCTCTACGCGGAGCGTGAAGGCGCTGGTGCCGATTGGGGCCTCGGCGGCGCTGGCGGCGGCGTTCAACACGCCCATTGCGGCGGTGCTTTTCACGTTGGAAGAAGTGATGGGCGATCTGCACGCGCCGGTGCTGGGCTCGATTGTGCTCAGTTCGGCGACATCCTGGATTGTGCTGCACCTGCTGTTGGGCGACGAACCGCTGTTCCACGTGCCGGCGTATCAACTGGTGCATCCGATCGAGTTTCTATTCTATGCCGTGCTGGGCGTGGCGGGCGGGCTGGTGTCGGTGGCGTTCGTCAAGTTGCTGCTGTGGCAGCGGCAGCGTTTTCTGAGAATGCCGAAATGGACGGTGTGGTTCCAGCCGGTGGCAGGCGGGCTGCTAGTGGGCCTGTTGGGATGGTTCGCGCCGGCGGTGCTGGGCGTCGGTTACGGATATGTGGGGAAGGCGCTGAACGGGCAGATGCTGATCGGCACCATGGCGCTGCTGGTGTGCCTGAAAATGGCGGCGACCACAACCTGCTACGCCTCGGGAAATGCGGGCGGCATTTTCGGCCCGAGCCTGTTCATCGGCGCGATGATGGGGGGCGCGGTGGGAGGATCGGCCCACCTGCTGATGCCGGATTATACAGGCAGC